>CAZFXI010000036.1:0-29464 GCA_964522855.1 uncultured Sedimenticola sp. | reverse complement strand
CCACCTACCCCATCGACCGGGAATACAGCGCCGAGCTGCTGGGCTTCGACCGCCCCTGCGCCAACTCCCTGGATGCGGTGAGCGACCGGGACTTCGCCATCGAATTCAGTGCCGCCGCCAGCATCCTCATGATGCATCTGTCGCGCATGTCCGAGGAGCTGATCATCTGGTCTTCGGCGCAATTCGGTTTCATCACGCTGTCCGACAGCTTCTGCACCGGCTCCTCCATCATGCCGCAGAAGAAGAACCCGGACGTGCCGGAACTGGTGCGCGGCAAGAGCGGGCGCATCTTCGGCCACCTCATGGGCCTGCTGACTTTGATGAAATCCCAGCCCCTGGCCTACAACAAGGACAATCAGGAAGACAAGGAACCCCTGTTCGACACCGTGGATAATCTCAAGGGTTGCCTCAAGGTGTTCGCCGACATGGTGCCCGAGATTACTTGCAACGCCGATGCCATGCGCCAAGCGGCCCTGAAAGGCTTCGCCACCGCCACCGACCTGGCAGACTATCTGGTGCGCAAGGGCATCCCCTTCCGCGACGCTCACGAAGTGGTGGGCAAGGCCGTGGCCCTGTGTGTGGACCGCGATTGCGACCTGGCGGAGCTTTCCTTGAAGGAACTGCGGGCATTCAGCCCAACCATCGACGACGATGTCTTCGATTACCTGACCCTGGAGGGTTCGGTGGCCGCACGCGACCACATCGGCGGCACCGCACCTGCTCAGGTGCGCAAGGCCATTGCAGCCGCCAGGAAAAGAATCCAATGAAAAACACCGTCCGCGTCAGCGCCACCTTTTCTTTCAAGGGAGAAACCTACTCTCCAAGCATCATTCTGGACCTGAATCAGTTTCTCGAGCAGAACCGACGGCTTGAAGACCTCTACCCCCTGCTGGCAAAGGAAGGCGGCTTCGATCCTTATTCCTACGAATATGAAATGCTCCTGTCCGCACCTCTAACTTTTGACCAACCCCGGGGACTGGCCGAGGACGCCGTGACCGATGGCAAACTGGATCTCGACAGGCTGCGACAGACCTGGCAGGAACAGGAGACTTCGGACATGCTGCTACAGATCGCCCGCAAGCATATGGGCGTCCACTCGCTGGAAGACCTGCCTGGCCTGAAGGAAACCCTGCTGTCCGTCTATGCCATGAAAAAACACGATAGCCCGTAGGATGGGCAAAGGCCGGCAGGCCGTGCCCATCGAAATGTTCAGCTGTCGGGCACGCTTCGCTTTGCCCAACCTACATCTTTCCACCGCATGTCGTTCATGCCATGGTAAAAAAGTAAAGGCGCCCGAAGGCGCCTTTTTGCTTAGACGATGTTTTGCTAAACCATCATCAGATGCCGGATCCCTGGGCGCCGGTGAACTCGGGATAAGCTTCCATCCCGCACTCGGCCAGGTCGACACCTTCGTACTCTTCCTCTTCGGAGACCCGCAGACCCATGACGATCTTGATGATCAGCCATACTACCAGGCTGGTACCGAATACCCAGCCGAAGATGGTGCCGGCACCGATCAGCTGACCGGAGAAGCTGGAACCGGTATTGGTCACGGGAACCAGCATCAGGCCCAGGAAGCCGCACACGCCGTGTACCGAAATAGCACCGACGGGATCGTCGATGTGCATCTTGTCCAGCCCCAGGATGGCGAACACGACCAAGGCACCACCAGCGGCACCAAACAATGTCGCCTGCAATACACTTGGGGTGGAAGGCTCGGCAGTGATGACTACCAGACCCGCCAGTGCACCGTTGAGCGCCATGGTCAGGTCCGCCTTGCCGAACAGCATACGCGCCACGATCAGGGCAGTGACCACACCGCCAGCCGCAGCCGCGTTGGTGTTGACAAACACCATGGCGACAGAGTTGGCGGAGGCGACATCACCCAGCTTCAATACGGAACCGCCGTTGAAACCGAACCAGCCGAACCAGAGGATGAAGGTACCCAGGGTCGCCAGAGGCAGGTTGGCACCAGGGATGGGACGAATCTCGCCATTGGGACCGTACTTGCCTTTACGAGCACCAAGGAGCAGCACGCCAGCCAAGGCGGCAGCAGCGCCCGCCATATGTACGATACCGGAACCGGCAAAGTCGGAGAAGCCCAGATCACCCAGGGTGTACAAACCGAATACTGAAGAACTACCCCAGGTCCAGGAACCTTCCATGGGATAGATGAAGCCGGTCATGACCACGGCAAAGATCAGGAAAGCCCACAGTTTCATGCGCTCGGCTACGGCACCGGAAACGATGGACATGGCGGTGGCTACGAACACCACCTGGAAGAAGAAATCCGAGGCAGTGGAATATACTGAATCACCACCAAAGCCGTTCTCGGCTGATGATTTCAATGCATCGGCCACCAGGGTTTCACCACCGGCCAGACCACTGAGCAGATACTCGCCACCGTACATCAGCGCATAACCTGACACCATGTACATGATGCAGGAAACCGCAAACAAGGCAATGTTCTTGGTCAGGATCTCCACCGTGTTCTTGGAACGGACCAGGCCCGCTTCCAGCATGGAGAAGCCCGCGGCCATCCACATGACCAGGGCACCCATGACCAGGAAGTAAAAGGTGTCCATGGCATACTGCAGTTCAAAAATCTGATTTTCCATCAGTCTTCCCCCTTACAGCGCTTCCGTGCCGGTCTCGCCGGTACGGATACGAATGGTTTGTTCAACTTCGGTGACGAAGATCTTGCCATCGCCGATCTTGCCGGTGCGTGCGGCATTGGTAATCGCCTCGATGACCTGATCGACCTGGTCGCTGCTCACGGCCGCTTCCAGTTTGATCTTGGGCAGGAAGTCCACCACATACTCGGCGCCACGATACAGTTCGGTATGGCCTTTCTGACGGCCAAAACCCTTCACTTCCGTGACGGTGATACCCGCCACACCGATCTCGGACAGTGCTTCACGCACGTCGTCCAGCTTGAACGGCTTGATGATTGCTGTTACCAGTTTCATGTTCTGTCCTCGTTATGCTCAGAAGGATTTGGCCCAGGAAACGACGAATTTGGTGTCGTCACTGCCGGACTCTTCCTGTGCCTTGGAAACGGTCATGGTGAAATCACCCCAGTCGCCAGCACTCTTGGTCACATCGATCTGACCGTGGTTGTAGTCCACATCACCGAATGCCTTGCTGGTATCAAAATCATAGTGTCCGATGGTGGCGCCGATGCTCCAGGTTTCGGCCACATCGAAGCTGGCAGACAAGTGGTAATACAGGTCGCCATCAGAGAAGGCGGCATCGCTGTCGGCCTGACCATTCAGGGTATAGGCAAGACCGGCTTCCAGGAACATCCAGGAACCACTCAGGCTCAGCTCAACAAAATCGGAATCTTCAAAACCGGATGTGGGGTAGTAGTAATAGATAAGACCGACGTCGTAACCGAAATCACCGATTTCGTTGGCGAAACCACCGTAGACGTCAACCTCGGCGCCGGAACCGTTGCCCCAGTCGATGTTGGAAGCCCAGGTACCCAGGTAGAAACCGCTGTCGTGCGCCCAATCGATACCACCGGAAATCGCGGCATCATCACCAGTCTGTGAGGCACCACGCCACAGATAGTTGCTGGTGACGCCGATGTTGGCAGTCAGTTCGGCTTGCGCCATGGAAGTTGCACCCAGCAGAACGGCTCCGCAGGCGATGGCCAGTTTTTTCTTCATCATTGCAAAAACTCCTGATTGTTTGGTTGGAAATAAACGTGTTTGCCGTTTCAATAAGCACAGACCATGCCAGAATTATTATATTGTTGTTAATCATGCTGTTATGTGTATTTTTTCTCATACACACAGCCACCCGAGGAAACAAACGCACCAATTTGGCGCGCACGAATTCCCACCCGGCCAGCTTGGTGCATCTGTGAGAGGCTAAGTCCCTGCTGGACAAACACTTCGGCTCTGGTTTAGGCTGAGCGCATTGATAATGTTGAACGCCAGAGCTTCAATGATTGATCCAAAAATTCTCGATGACATCAGCAGCAAGGTTTCAAGTACCCTGCCCAAGGGGCTGCAGGCGCTGCAGAGCGACCTGCAGCACAACCTGCGCAGCAGCCTGGAAACCGCGCTGAGCAAGCTGAATCTGGTGACGAGGGAGGAATTCGACGTGCAACAGGCGGTGCTGATGCGCACCCGGACCAAAGTCGAAGCGCTGGAGCAACAGGTCGCCAAACTGGAAGAGATTCTGAAAAACAAGTAACACCAACCCACTCAAACTGACCATGGAAGGTTATGTCACTCGCAACCACCTATTGCCGCGCCAGCGTCGGCATTGAAGCCCCTCTCGTTACCGTCGAAGTCCATCTGGCCAACGGCCTGCCCGCCTTTGCCATCGTCGGGCTGCCGGAAAAGGCCGTGCAGGAAGCCCGTGACCGGGTACGTAGCGCCCTGATCAACGCCGGCTACGAATTTCCGGCCCGGCGCATCACGGTAAATCTGGCCCCCGCCGATCTGCCCAAGGAAGGCGGACGTTTCGATCTGCCCATCGCCATCGGTATTCTGGCCGCTTCGGGACAAATCCCCACCGAAGCGCTGAACGGCTGCGAGTTTACCGGTGAGCTGAATCTGTCTGGCGATGTCCGCCCCATCACCGGTGCACTGCCCACCGCCATCGCCGCCCGTGATGCCGGGCACAAGCTGTTCCTCCCGGATGCGAACTTGGCCGAGGCCAGCCTGATCCAGGAAAGCTGCCTGTACCCGGTAGATCATCTGCTGCAGCTGAGCAATCATCTTTGCGCCAGACAAGCGATAGCACCTGCGCTCACACCCGTGGGCGGGAAAACCCGCTATTCCGACACGCCGGATCTGGCAGATGTGCGTGGTCAGGCGCAAGCCAAACGTGCGCTCATCATTGCCGCTGCGGGCGCCCATAACCTGGTGTTCAGCGGACCTCCCGGGAGTGGCAAATCCATGCTCGCCAGTCGTCTGCCGGGGATACTGCCGCCCATGACCGAAGCCCAGGCGCTGGAACATGCCATGATTCAATCCATCAGTGGCCTGGCTTTCGATCCCGAGCGCTGGAAACAGCGTCCCTATCGCCACCCGCACCATACCGCCTCTGCCGTGGCGCTGGTCGGTGGAGGCAGCAATCCGAGGCCCGGCGAGATCAGCCTGGCCCACAACGGCGTGTTGTTCCTGGACGAGATCGCCGAATTCCCCCGCGGCGTGCTGGATGTGCTGCGCGAGCCCATGGAAACCGGGCATATCAACATTTCCCGCGCCAGCCGCAGCGCGGAGTATCCCGCCCGCTTCCAGTTGGTCGCGGCGATGAATCCCTGTCCCTGCGGTCACCTGGGAGACCCCGTCAAGGCCTGTCGCTGCACCGCAGAACAGGTGGTTCGTTATCAGGGCCGCATCTCCGGGCCCTTGCTGGATCGCATCGATCTGCAGGTGCAGGTGCCTGCACAGGCAGCAGAAACCATTCTTGCAAGATCAAGCAATGAACCGACCAGCGCCAGCGCACGGAAAAAGGTCATTGCCGCCCATGAACGCCAGCTGCAACGCCAGGGCTGCAACAACGCTCACCTGCAGAACAACGCCCTGGAGCAGCACTGCCGACTGGATGAAGCCAGCCGCGCCCTGCTCATACAGGCCATGGACAAGCTGGGGCTTTCCGCCCGCGCCTATCACCGCATCCTGCGGGTGGCGCGTACCATCGCGGATCTGGAACAAACCCGGAACATCCAACTGAAGCATATTACCGAAGCCATCGGCTACCGGCGTATGGACAGAACCCGGCAATAATCCCGGACAAGTACAGGATTCACCTGACCAACGAGGGCATATAGTAATACAACCTGAAACCGCATAAGGCGATGGAGCCATCAGACGCATTTGGTCGCCAGTTCAGCACATAACTGTATGTTGAATAATTTATGTAATGTGGAGGATCAATCTTATCAGTTGTCCAATAACCATCACCGCTACTCCCTGAAGAAGTGATGAGATACTCTACCTCGACATTTCCATTCAGGTCATAAACGGTAAACCACCCCGCTGTATCTTCCGTGCTATTGGTATCTTTGGCGTACATCCTGACATATTCTATCGCGGCCCCCTGCGGAAGAGTCACCGGTGCAGTAAACACCGTAATAGGGCTGCTTGTGGCTTCTATGCACCCTCCCGCGCCAACAGCATGATAGTCCACGTTGCTGTTGCGCGGCTTGAAAACCGAGCCAGCCAGCCGTAGAGAACGCCTGGTGCCCGTAGTACCCGGGGGCGGAGGCGAAATAGCATTTGCCACATCGGCAATACGATCATCCTCTATCCCACCTTCTGCAGAATCACTCATCACGCTTTGCGGACGGGCGCTTTCTCCCTCAAAAAATACCCCGTCAGAAAAGGGCTCACTCGAAGTATCAGATGCTGCAGCTACACCATAAAAGCCCACTCCTGCCACCATTCCAAGAATCATCATACTTTTCAATTTCATACGACCACCTCAAACTACTCGAGACAAAGATCACAAAAAGACACCAAAAGATTGATGAAATTTGCGGTTCAGAATACGCGCATATACTTAATTTAAAGATAACACGGACGCTGTTTTCTTGTCGCCCAGGTTCATGTTCTACCAGATCACCTTGAATGCAAGACACTACGGCTTTTCCCGTAAAACTGCCGGGTCAGCTCACGGTTTTTCCGGCATGAAAATGCTATCTTGATGCGATAGAAAAAAGCGCGATTGGTTCTCTCTGCAGCAATGAGGTAACAGCCATGAAACACCGCCAGTCCCACCACAGCTTTTCCTGGCATCCCACAGGCAAATTGAAGCAGGGTATGATGACCTGTCTGCTTTTATTCATGGCGATTTCCTCCTGGGCCACCACCACGCGCATCAGCGAAAGCACGTTGATACTGGAAGAACAGGGTTCCCGGGAAAGCGCTTCACCTTCGTTATCCGGCGACGGAAAACTGCTGGTTTTCGAATCGCTGGCGCCCAACCTGGTGGCAGAAGATCACAACCGGACCTCGGACATCTTTCTGCGCGAAACGGACACGGGCATCCTTCGCCGCATCAGCATCGGCATGAACGGTGTGGAAGCCAACGGCTCCAGCGACCGCCCTGTGATCTCGAGGGATGGCCGCTTTGTCGCCTATCGTTCCAGCGCCAGCAATCTGGTGCCCGGGGACAACAACGACCGCCCGGATCTGTTCCTGTACGACATCCAGACGGGCACAACCACCCGCGTCAACGTCGACAGCAATGGCAACGAAGTCCATGGTTATGGCTACTACACAACGGCAATTTCGGGAGATGGCCGCTTCATCGCATTCAGCTCGGACGCTGCCAACCTGGTAACCGGCGACACAAACAACGTGTCAGACGTTTTTCTGCATGATACCCAGACAGGGCAGACCCGCAGGATCAGCGTGGACAGCAAGGGCACTGAAGGAAACGACTACAGTGATTCACCATCCATTTCCGCAGATGGCCGATGGGTGGCTTTCACCTCCTCTGCCAGCAATCTCGTGAGCGGCGATACGGAAGGCCACAGCGACGTCTTTGTCCACGATACCCTGACTCATGAAACGATTCGCATCAGCACAGGCGGTGACAACGATAGCTACCGTTCTGCCCTGTCCGCTGACGGGAGATACCTCGTATTCGATTCTCTGGCCAGCAACCTGATATCCGCTGACAACAACGCTGCGGTCGATATCTTCCTGCACGATCTGCAGACAAAAGCGACGATCGTCGTCAGTAAAGGTTCAGGTGGAAGCACGGTCCTGGGCAGCAGTTTTTCCCCCGTCATATCCGCCGACGGAAAATTCATCGCCTACGAATCCAGCGCCAATCTGGTCTCCGGCGACACCAACGACAAGCGAGACATCTATCTCTTCGACGTGGAAGCGGGCGTCAACGTCCTGGCCAGCATCGACAACGCCGGGACGCAGGGAAACAGGGACAGCAGGGAAGCCGCCATTTCCGCGGATGGGAAACAGCTCGCCTTCGTTTCCGAAGCGGACAATCTCGTGGCCGATGACAGCAACGTGCGCGAAGACATTTTCCTTCGCAAGCTCTCTGAACCCCACACAACGACCCGGCAGAGTCTGGCATCTGGCGGCCCTTACCCGGCACCGCCCAATGCCCCCTGCTGCCTCGACCTGCAGATTTCGGCCGACGGGCGCTATGTCATCTACGATTCCCAGGCAGGAAACCTGGTAGCCGATGACACCAACTCCATCGACGAGATGGGCGTTTATTTCGAAGGCATACAAGACATCTTCGTCTCCGATACCGACACACAGAGCGCGGTCAGAATAAGCATCCACAGCGATGGCACACAGGGAAATCAGCGCAGCGACCACCCTTCCATCTCCGCCGACGGGCGATATGCCGTGTTCGAATCCAGTGCATCCAATCTGGTGGATGGCGACACCAACGACGCCACGGACGTGTTTCTGCACGATCTGCAGACCCAAGAGACGCATCGCATCAGCCTCGATCCCGCCGGCAATCAACTGGACACCTGGAGTGCATCTCCCGATCTATCCGCAGACGGGCGCTTCGTGGTGTTCATCTCCGATGCTGACAACCTGGTCACAGGGGACACCAACGGCGTCGAAGACGTTTTCGTACTCGACCGCCAAACCGGTGATTACAAGCGGGTAAACATCAGCAGCCAGGGCGGTCAGGTAACCGAAAGCAGCAACGGCACCTATGAGCCCCGAATTTCGGGAGACGGCCGCTACGTCGTATTTCAATCGGATGCGGACAATCTCGTCGCCGGTGATACAAACGGGGTGACGGATGTGTTCGTGCACGACCTTGTGAATGAAAAGACCTGGCGGGTCAGTGTGGCTTCCAATGGCGAGCAGGCAAACGCCCAGAGCGGCTCTCCCGTCATTTCCGACGATGGCCGCTACGTGGCTTATGTCTCCCTGGCCAGCAACCTGGCTCCTGGGGGGGATTTCAACAATGTCCTGGATATCTTCCTGTACGACATGCAGGCGAAGACCACCTCGGTGGTCAGCGTAGACAGCAATGAATTCATCGGCAACGACCACAGCAACTACCCTGAAATCTCTCCCGATGGTCGCTATGTCACTTTCCTGTCAGGCGCGAGCAACCTGGTGACAGATGACTGGAACAACCGAAATGACATCTTCATCCGGGACACACAAGCCGGAACCACCATCCGTGCCAGTATCAACGATGCCGGCACCGGCGGTGATGATGCCAGCGGCGAATCCGCCATCGCCGTTGTCGGTGGCAGCCCGGTCGTTGCTTTCGCTTCCAATGCAAAAAACCTGACCTCCGATATCGGCGACATGACCGAGGTCTTCCTCTATCAGCCAGGCAGTTGCAGCCATTTCTCTGTCCTGCGCACTATCACCCCAATCACCATGCGCCAACATTGGCAATGTTCTCAACTGGATGCCACGGATGGCTTTGAAGTCGGCTATGGCGGATTCGTGACCTTCGGAGCAGACAGGATAGTTCTGGGGCCGGGCTTCCGGATCATGGACGGGGGCGTATTCCAGGCCGTTCTTCCTGATCACTGAGGACAACGATAGAACGAGATCACGCAGTCCTGGTGATTCTTTGCGATAATTCCCCGATTCGACTCATCTCGTTCACAAGGAGCAATCATGAAAGCTTTCCATTCCATTATTCTCTTCATCGCACTTGCCTGGATACCGGCAAGCAATGTCATCGCCGAAGAAGCCACACCCCAGGTCGTGGTCATGCTCAGCACCGACAATCCCCAGGTTGCCGGCATGGCACTGCACTTGGCCTGGGGCATGAAGCGCATGACCAAATCCGAGATTATCGTCATCCTCGGCGCGGGCAGCCTCAAGTTCGCGCTGAAAGACGGTGACAGTCCCCTATTTCCACCGAAGAAGAAAAGCATTCGTGCGGTGATGCAGGATGTCATCGATCAGGGCAGCAAGGTCTATGTGTGTTCACTGTGCGCCTTTGCCCAGAAGGTCAAGCAGGAAGACCTGCTCAAGGGTGTCACCATCGAAACCGGTGGCGTGATCATGCCGCTGCTGGCTGACCCCAAGATCAAGGTGCTGAGCTTCTGATTGTTCAGCAGTACAGGAGCCGATGCTCCCGCACACTGACCCATCGTTTCCGGTATCATTGGCGCCTGTTCCGGCTTTCCTCCCTGTCCTATGCTCCACTTTCAGAATCTCGGCCTGCGCCGCGGCAACAAGCTGCTGTTCGAGGGCGCCAGCTTTCAGATCCATCCCGGTCAGAAAGTGGGCATCACCGGCGCCAATGGCACGGGCAAATCCAGCCTCTTCGCCTTGATCCTGGGCAAACTGCAAGCCGATGCCGGTGACCTGAAGCTGCCCAGGGAATGGGTTATTGCCTGGGTCGCACAGGAAACACCCCAGGACAGCCGGTCAGCCATCGAGTATGTGCTCGACGGCGATCAGGAACTGCGCCAGGTCGAGAAAAAGATTGCCGAGGCCGAAGCAAAGGGCGACGGCCACGAGCTTGCACTGCTGCATGGACAGTTCGAGAGCATCGGCGGCTATCAGGCACGCAGCCGTGCCGGACAATTGCTGCACGGCCTAGGATTCAAGACCGGTGACGAGGAACGGCCGGTCACTGATTTTTCCGGCGGCTGGCGCATGCGCCTCAACCTGGCCCGGGCGCTGATCTGCCGCTCGGACCTGTTGCTGCTGGACGAGCCCACCAACCATCTGGATCTGGATGCGGTGATCTGGCTGGAAACCTGGCTCAAGCGCTACCCCGGCACCTTGCTGCTGATCTCCCACGACCGGGAGTTTCTCGACAGCGTCACCGATCATATCGCCCACATCGAACAGGGAAAACTCATCCTGTACAGCGGCAACTACAGTGCCTTCGAGCGCATCCGCGCCGAACAACTCGCCAATCAGCAGGCCGAGCACCTGAAGCAGCAGCGGGAGATCGCCCACATCAAATCCTATGTGGATCGATTTCGCGCCAAGGCCACCAAGGCCCGGCAGGCACAAAGCCGTCTCAAGGCACTGGAGCGCATGGAACTCATCGCCCCAGCCCATGTGGATTCACCGTTCCACTTCAGCTTTCGCACACCGGAGAAAAACCCCAATCCCCTGCTGCGTCTGGAAGACGCTGCCACCGGCTATGGCGAAACCATCATCGTCTCCGGGGTGAACATGAGCATCTCTCCCGGCGACCGCATCGGCCTGCTCGGCCCCAATGGGGCGGGCAAATCCACTTTCATCAAATTGCTCTCCGGACAGCTTCCACTCATGGCAGGCAAGCTGGAAACAGCACAAGACCTGAAAATTGGCTACTTTGCCCAGCATCAGGTGGAACAGCTGCATCCGGAACATTCTGCCCTGGAGCATCTCACCCAGCTCGATCCGCTGGCGCGGGAGCAGGAACTACGCGACTACCTGGGCAGCTTCGGCTTTATGGGTGACAAGGCGCTGGAAAAAACCGCGCCCTTCTCCGGTGGCGAGAAATCCCGCCTGGCCCTGGCACTGCTCATCTATCAACGCCCCAACCTGCTGCTGCTGGATGAACCCACCAATCATCTGGATCTGGAAATGCGTCAAGCCCTGGCTTCTGCGCTACAAGATTTTACCGGCGCCATGGTCATCGTCTCCCACGACCGCCATCTGCTGCGCGTGAGCACCGATGAACTGCTGATGGTACACGGCGGACAGGTTCGGGAATTCGACGGCAGTCTGGATGATTACCCCGCCTGGCTCAGCGCGCAGAACAGGGCCGACCCGCCCAATAGCAGCGACGAGAAAACCGGCATCAACCGCAAGCAGGCCAAGCGCGATGCCGCCGCCCACCGCCAAGCCCTGCAACCGCTGAAGAACAAGGTTGCCGCGGCCGAAAAGAAACTGGACCAGTTACACCAACATCAGCAAGCGTTGGAAAAACAACTTTCAGACAACAGCCTGTACGAGGATGCAAACAAGGAACAGTTGAAGAAACTGCTGGCAGAAAAAGCCGCGATCGATCAGCAATGTGACGAACAGGAAATGCTGTGGATGGAGGCTTCGGAGGCGCTGGAAGCCACAGAATCAGCCTGAAGCGCCGCGGCACTTATTCAGCAACGTTTGGATACTCTCCAAGCCCATCTCCCGCAGCAGGGCCACATTGCGCTTGGGGATGCTTTCAGGATCGGGCCAGCTTTCCAGAGCCGCCGCCAGACCATCCTGACGGATCAGATGAAACATGGGATAAGGTGAGCGGTTGGTATAGTTGGCGGGGTCATCCGCTTGCAAACCCTCGAAGCAATAGTGAGGATGGAAGCTCGCCAGTTGCAGCATGTCATCCAGCCCGGCCTCTTCAAGGGCGACCTGGGCATCTTCGAGGACATCCAGATAGGTGTCAAAGTCCTGCAATCCATCCGGCACGATGAACAGGGCGGTTTCGGCTTCGTCTGCTGGCAACTGCGCGAAAGTCGCCATTTCTTCGATCAGGGCAGCATACACTGCATCGTCTTCATTGGCTTTGCAGACTTGGTAACGAATGCTGTCAGCCTCAAAGGGCACACGAGCAAATGGACAGAGATTCAAGCCGATAACCACTTCCTTCACCCAACAACGCGTTTGCGCTACATGATCGGTCATTCCAGAATTTCCACAGCTGTACCAGTTTGCAGTTCTCCCTGGGCGTCATGGATGAGGTTCTGCCCGAAATACACGTTGTTGCCTTCCTTGCGATAGCTCATGAGGGTTTTCAGGGGCTCGTTGCCTTCCCGTTCGCCGGTTCGCGGGTTCACCGTGGGAATGACGCAGCGGGAACAGGGCTTGACCACGCGGAATTCGATATCGCCGACACGGATGCGTTTCCAGCGATCTTCGGCATAGGATTCGCAGCCTTCCACCACCAGGTTGGGACGGAAACGCTCCATGGGCAGGGTCAGCCCCATGCGCCGGTTGAGATCGTCCAGGGAGGCTTGAGAAATAAGCAGAAAAGGGAAGCCGTCTGCGAAGCCCACCTGATCTTCGGCTGCTGCATACTGCTGATCCACCTGTCGTACCTGCTCTTCAGGCAGATACACCAGCCGACAGGAAATCCCGAGAAAATCACTCAGCCATTGATCTGCGGCGGGACTCATCACCCGAGCCGTACAGGTATCACGCCACACCTGCACCTGCATTTCTTCATCAGAATCTGCCGGGACATCGAGCTCAAACATGCCCGGCGCCTGCAGCAGCAAACCCGTTTCCTGAATTTCAGGCCGCACCAATGCCATACGTGGCAATTCACGCTGGGTGAGGAAACGGCCTTCCTCGCTCACCAGCATCCAGTGCCTGTCATGGAGTGGCCCCCGCGGCCCGATGATCATGGAATCCAGGCTTTCGCCGCGCAAGGATTTGACCGGATAGCGATTCAACCCACTCAGAACAATGTTCAAAAACCGATACCTATGCCGATGTTGCTGAAACCGCCACTACCGAAGCCAAACCCGAGGTTGACTCTGGGTTTTGTATAGGGATACTGCCGGGACTGGGTGCTGTCCCAACGCTTGATCTGCACCGCCTGCAGCACAGGATAACGGTAGTCGGATTCACCCACCTTGCCGTCCTTGTAACCCAACATGGAACCGGTCACGGTGATCAACTGTCCATCGGGATAATCCGCAGGTTCCAGAAAACCCGCGTGATCGGCAAGAAAACGCCCCTGGGTACCGCTCCCCATGCTCGGCTCACCCTTGGAGTCCAGCGGGTAGGCCATCACTTCCACCAGGGTATGATCTTTGAGATTCCTGATGGAGATGACGCTGCCCCCCCAGGTAAAGTCCTTGCCCTTGACGCTGGCATCGGCGCTGAGCGACAAGGATGCCGGGGATACCTTGTAAGATTGGACGCCGCCGCTGGTGACACAGGCAGCCAGCTGGGCCGCAAGAAAAAACAGGAACAGGGTACGCATGATCACCACCAGTATGGATAGCCAGGATAGCCCCCCCAGGGATGGCCTGGATATCTTCCCCAGCCATAGTAGGGCGGGTAATAATAAGGATATCGGTCATAGACCTTTTTCTCCGGCCAGCGATGATACTCCAAGACATTCACCACCGGATAAGTATAGGGATATTCACCGACATCGCGCACTTCCACACTGGACAGGGTACCGCTCACCGTCAGCAGCTTGCCTTCCGGAAAATCTGAAGGCTCCTGAAAACCGGGAAAACGCGCGATGAAACGGGCATCCACCTGACTGCCCTCGATGGGCTCACCATCCTTTTCCAGTTCACGTCCCACCACCAGGACATCTGTATGTTGCTCGGAATTGCCTACTTCGAGAATCTCTCCCCCCCACCGCACCTGCTTTCCGATAAAGGCATCAGGTTTCTGTTGAACCTGACTGGCAGAAATCAGTTCGGCCGGCGCTTCAGTGATGGCTTGGGGTAGTTTTGACGCACAACCGTTCAGCCCAAGCAAAATCAACGTAAAATAGAATACTGTTTTCATATTCAAATAGTAGCGCAAATGAACAAATCCTGCTGGATCTACAAGAGTGGCAAGAAAGACGAATTGTATCTGTATCTGGCCCGTGAGGATGACTTCGAAACGGTGCCGGAATTACTCATGGCACGCTTTGGGCAACCCAGCCTGGTGATGCAGCTGGAGCTACACGAAAAGCGCTCACTGGCCAGGGCAGACACGCTCAGGGTGATGCAACAGCTGGAAGAAGAAGGTTATTTTCTGCAGATGCCGCCTGATCTACGGCCTGACATTTATCATGGTAACGAAGATTGAATCGGGGATAGACTGAGCTTAATTCAAATCCACCGATGCAAAAAGACCATGTGCATTGCCTTTCCAAAAGCTGCCGACGGCGGTGACGAGCAGGAATCGCGCTGGAAATCCGCGCTGCTGCTGATCCCAAGAATACTTGGTCTGGTATGGATGCTGACCCGAATGCTGGCGACTGCCGTCAGAAACTGGTTCAACGACAGGCGCCAGGCAACCAATTGATCAATTCTGCTCGCGGCGCGCTTTTTTGCGCTCGTGCTCCTTGAGAAACTTCTTGCGCAGGCGTATGGCGCTGGGGGTGATCTCCACCAGTTCATCATCCTCGACAAATTCCAGCGCCTGCTCCAGAGAGAACAGCACCGGCGGAGTGAGAATCAGTGATTCGTCCTTGCCGGACGCACGTACATTGGTCAGCTGCTTGCCCTTGGTGGGATTGACCGTCAGATCATTGTCCCGGGAATGCAGCCCGATAATCTGCCCCTCGTACACGTCCTGTGCATGTTCCACGAACAGTTTCCCCCGCTCCTGCAGATTGAACAGGGCATAGGCCAGTGCCTTGCCCTGGCTGTTGGAGATCAGTACGCCGTTGCTGCGCGGGGCGATGCCACCGTGCTGGGCAGGACCATAGTGGTCGAACACATGGTACATGAGGCCGGTGCCTGAAGTGGTAGTCATGAATTCGGTCTGGAAGCCGATCAGCCCCCTTGAAGGAATGATGTAATCCAGACGCACCCGGCCGGCACCGTCCGGCGTCATGTCCTTGAGCTGTCCCTTGCGCTGCCCCAGCGCTTCCATCATGGCGCCCTGGTGCTGCTCTTCCACGTCCACGGTGAGTTGCTCGTAGGGTTCGCAAACTTCGCCATCGATTTCCCGGAAGATGACCTCAGGGCGGGATACCGCCAGTTCGAAGCCTTCACGGCGCATATTCTCCAGCAGGATGGACAGATGCAGCTCGCCCCGACCGGAAACCTTGAATTTCTCCGGATCCGTGCCCTCTTCCACCCGCAGAGCCACGTTGGCGATGAGCTCGCGCTCCAGGCGTTCCTTGAGCTGGCGGGAAGTGAGGTATTTGCCTTCCTTGCCGGCAAAGGGCGAGGTATTGACCTGGAAGGTCATGGATACCGTGGGTTCGTCCACAGTCAGGGGCGGCAGAGCCTCTACATGCTCGGGGTCACACAGGGTGTCGGACACATTGGGCGCCTCGATACCGGTGATGGCGATAATGTCGCCGGCACTGGCTTCGGTCACTTCGTGGCGCTGCAGGCCCATATAACCATAGACCAGACCAATCTTGGCCTTGTGCTCTTCACCGTCGTATTTGTGTACCATGATCTGCTGGTTGGGCCGCACTTTTCCACGAGTGATTCGCCCCACGGCGATGGCACCCACGTAACTGCTGTAATCCAGATTGGACACCTGCATCTGTAACGGTCCATCCGGGTCCACGTCCGGCGCCGGACAATTGTCCACGATCGCCTGGAACAGTGGCGTCATATCTCCTTCGCGCACATCACTGTCATCAGAGGCATAGCCGTTGATGGCCGAAGCATAGATGATGGGAAAATCCAGTTGCTCATCCGTGGCGCCCAAGCGGTCAAACAAGTCAAATATCTGATCGATGGCCCAGTCGGGACGAGCACCGTCGCGGTCGATCTTGTTCACTACCACGATGGGGCGCAGACCATGTTCGAAGGCCTTCTGGGTGACGAAGCGAGTCTGGGGCATGGGGCCTTCCACCGCATCCACCAGCAGCAGCACCGAATCCACCATGGATAGCACCCGCTCCACCTCGCCACCGAAGTCTGCATGGCCCGGGGTGTCCACGATGTTGATGCGGTAGTCACCCCACTTGATGGCGGTGTTCTTTGACAGGATGGTGATACCCCGCTCCTTCTCCAGATCATTGGAATCCATCACCCGCTCCACCTCACCGAAGCGCTCTCCCAGCGTACCGGACTGCTTCAGCAGTTCATCGACGAGGGTGGTTTTACCATGGTCGACGTGGGCGATGATGGCGATATTACGGAGCTTGGTGATCACAATTGTTGGGCCGGAATCAGGAAAAGGGGGCGGATTATACCCTGAATCCCGTTGCAGTTCCTTTTTATGTTGAAAGCGTCTTTTCGCCTCCTGGAAAACAATCATCTGTTTCCCGATACTACCTCTCACTATCCCTTACTGCAGACGGGAATATAGTTTATAGGTAATATGGAAGCATTGCTTTTATGCAGGAGTATCGTCATGAAGTTCAGGATCAGATTATCCAGGTTTGCATTTGCCATCACCATACTGCTGGCATCAGGGCAGGTTGCAGCAGAACTGATCACCACCCCGGGACCCGATCTGTGGGTCACACCGCAAGTGATTGATTTTGGGCCGGTAGGGGTGGGACAAATAAGCGCCCCGATTACAGTAACAATAACCAACACAGGTGATGAAACGCTGGCCAATTTTGCCGGGGGCGCCCCCGGTGCACCATTCAGCGCCACCCAGAACTGCACCAGCGGTGTCGCACCGGGGAGCAGCTGTCAGTATTCTTTGACTTTTTCTCCCACAGCAGCAGGCGATTTTTCAGCCACCTCCACTACAAGCACCAATGCCGGGCCATTTTCCATTGAGATGCAGGGTGCGGGGGTAGGCGCAAAACTGCACGTTAATCCCCTGTCTCTGGATTTTGGCTCGGTAAAAACTGGAAACACAGCTGCGCAGCAAACCGTTACTATCCGCAACGTCGGTCTTGCAACATTGAGCAATTTTGTCGGCGGTGGTGTCAGCGCGCCTTTCAGCGCTAACCAGAACTGCGTTAGCGGCGTTGCGCCGGGTCACACTTGCCAATACAACTTTGGTTTTGCACCGAAGACAACAGGAAGTTTCACCGCCACATCCAGCTCTTCGACCAATGCCGGCTCTATTGCTATTGACCTGCAGGGGCGTGGGCGGTCCACGATTTTCGGTTCCGGGCAACGAGTCACGCCTCGTTCGCTGAACTTTGGCCCGGTGGGAGTAGGCAACAGTGGAGACACGCTGGTGGTTACAGTCACCAATCAGTCACTTGTCGCCATCACCAACTTCACCGGTGGCGGTGTCAGCGCACCTTTCAACGCAACCCAAAACTGTGCGCCGTCACTCAGTGCAGGCGCCAGTTGCCACTTTTCCTACACCTTCAATCCCACCGAAGTCGGTACGTTCACCACCACATCCAATGTTTCCAACTCTGCGGGTTCGTTCTCCATCGAATTGCAGGGTGAGGCCGTCGGATCAGGTCTAAGCGTAAGCGCTCTGGTACTGGATTTCGGCCCGGTCAAACCCGGTGACACAGGCACTCCCCAGATCGTCACGGTAAAGAATACGGGCCTGGCCACCTTGACCGGATTTGCCGGAGGCGGCGTCAGTTCACCTTTCAGCGCTGGCCAGAACTGCGCGGGTGGTGTTGCACCCGGTGGGACATGCCACTTTACGTATAACTTCCATCCCACACAGGGAGGCCACTTTACTGCAACGTCAACCGTTTCCACAAATGCGGGGCCGTTTTCGATTGCACTCCAAGGCGGCGCTCCCATCGACATTGCCGTTACCCCCGACCCACTGCAGTTTGGAAGCATCGCCATAGGGACAAGCGGCACGCAAACAGAAACTTTATACAACACAGGAAAAGGTGACCTGATCGTCAATGGCATTACCACATCGACCCCACCATTCACCCTGTCGGGAAGCACTTGCAGCGGCTCATTTCCCTTTACGCTGACATCCGGGACAAACTGCGCACTGATCTATGCATTCGATCCCGACAAGGCCGGGACTGCAAGCCAGCTGATAACGCTCGTCAGTAACGCCCCGGCCAGCGCCGACAATCAATTCACATTGCAGGGAACCGGCGTACTTCTCAACAGCTGCAGCGGGAAGGATGAAACCATTGCCGCTCCCTTGATCTATGATCATGACTATTATTGCTCAGTCCCTGGAAAAATCACTGCGGGGGGAGCAGCGGGAACTGGCGTATCCGTATCCAACGGCTATCAGGTCATTTACTCCGCACCCGCTATTGAGCTCATACCAACGTTTTCCGTAGAAAACGGCGGCAAATTGCGCCTGGGCAATAACCTCAATCCTTGATACCCGCAACAGGGAGGAGGGAAAACCTCCTCCCTGACAATCGATGCTGTTGTTGCAGATCGGCCATCCTCACCAGCCACAACAGGTGCAAGATCAAACTACAACGGGCAGGCCGAAGCCGAGTCTACCGTCACACTCACAGAGCCGCCAGCGGCCACACTGAAACCCGGGAAAAAGCTCACGTTGCCACCGGCCGCTGTTTGCAGCACCAGATTACCGTCCGCCTCCACACCGAAGGCCTTGCCGGCGAATATGGCTTTTCTGGCTTCATACGCTTCTTCGGCCACAACGGTCCCGTCTTCCAGCATCCAGTAGTCCCGACAATTGCCCGGATGGTCCTGATAGTCAAAACAGACCATGAGGCCATTCACAAGTCCCGCCGGGTCCACATTGTTCAGGAACGCAGCCGCTTCCATGCCGCCTGGACTCTCGACACCGATGGTGGCCAGATCCGGAAATGCCGCCACATTCAGGTTATCGAAGGCAACGATGATTTCCGGTTTTCCAGGGTCGTTGTTCACTGTGCTGTGAATGATAATCTCGAAATCGCCCACCGAAGCACTACTATTGAACACTTCCGGGTCATCGTATTCGATAATGGAAATGTCTTTTCCGGAAGTTGCGAGCGTTATGCCTTTGGGCTGCCCACTACCAGCACCGTCGTCATACACAATTTTCAGATCGCTCCAGAACATCGCCGCAAGGTTGTTTGGAAGCACCGCATCCGGAAGCACCTGTGAATTCCAGGGTTGGCCACCATAGTTGTTTGTTGGATCAAAAACCACGAATCCATCGTCTGAGAAAGCGACACCCTGGTATTCCTCTCCGTAGAAATTGATGAGGTTTTGCCCGCTGAATGCCGACCAGGCTCTGGAGTCTCCACTAAGCGCTGAATTCGGGAGTATGGGCGTGGTAAGTGACGCAAGATCAAGATACCCTCCATACCCTGTGTCACAACTGACATCCGTGATGCTGTTGCTTACCACATAGCTGCCCCCCGGTTTCGAGGGCAGCGGATTGAATGACAGCGCCACGGGAAATGCCTGTACTGTGCCCACCGACGGCGTGAGCTGGACCTGGCCGAAAGACCAGTCCGCGGCCGGCATGGTTACTGCCCTGGCCGTCACGGTGATCTGCTGGGTCATACCCGGCATGATGCTGAAAGTCGATGGCGAAACACTGAGCCTCCAGCCGAGAGGATCGACAACGGAGGCGCTCCAGTCGACCGTCGTTGCCGCAACGCTCGTCAGCGTTCGTTTCCAGCTGCAGCTACCCGCACAGACATTGTCGCCGAAGCTGGCCAGGTTCAGCGCTTTGGGGTCTCCACCGGTAGCCGGGTTGGCGGCAATATAGTTGGCTTCTGTTTCATCCAGAACCAGGCCCACGGTGTTGGTGGCAACCGCCCCCAGATCAACTACCCCGGCACCCATGTCGAAAGGATCAGCGGGCGTACTCTCATCTTCCTTGCGTATACCAGTAGTCACTGCTGTAGTCTTTAGCGCTGATTGCATTTCTGCCGGCGTCCAATCCGGATGCAAGGCTTTGACCAGCGCCGCAGCACCCGCCACATGGGGGCTGGCCATAGAAGTGCCGCTCTTCACTCCCCATTGCGCCGGCATCGGATCATCGACACCCACAGCGGCAACGATCCCGACGCCCGGTGCCGATATATCCGGTTTGATGATATCTGGTAATGCACGATTGGCGCCACGGGAACTGAAATCCGCCATGATATCGCCGAAAGCGTTGTCAACGACCTTGATGGTTCCCGAGATGGTGGCCATGTGCCCACTTCCGCTGTCCAGCCAGGCACGCAAGCTGTCTCCATCGGAAGCACCGATATGGATGGCCGGAATGCTGTGCGGGTCCATGTTCATGGATTCGCTCTGAGCAGCCGTATTCGCCAGCACGAAGCCCTTGGCACCACCGGCGGCCACGTTGGCGCTCTTCGCTACGCGGGCATTGTTTCCCCGATCACAAACCACAATTTCATTGGTCCAGGTACCGGTCGGATAGGGGTTCAGGCAAAGGGGATCGTTTCCCACAAAATTCTTCGCGTGTACGATCGGCGCCGGGCCGTATCCTGCGGTCAGCGCCTGACCTAACATGTCGGCAGGCGCTGGCGTGTCACCACCGGACATAGCGGTCAGCGAGGTCCTGTACACTCGGTCGTGAGTTGAAGCACCCGCCGCGGTCAGCCAGGGCGCATCAGCGGGCGACCCTACCGTTTCTGCTGCCGAGCCGTTATTGCCGGCAGATGTGGCGACAAATATTCCCGCTGCCCGGGCATTGCGAAACCCCACCGTATCAAATTCATTCCATACATCTGATGCCCCAGGAGAACCAATAGAATAGTTGATGACATCCACGCCATCCGCAATGGCGTCATCGATGGCAGCTGTCAGCCCGGAAAGACTGCAACATCCCGCGTAGGCAATAATGTTGGCATGAGGCGCTACCCCTGATATACCCGCAGGAAGCGTAATGGTCGGCGCAACGATATTGACAGCCATGTGATTTCCCGCTGCGGTGCTGGCCGTATGGGAGCCATGGCCATCGGCATCTCTGGGATCGGTACCATTGCTGTCGCTGGTATCGTATCCCCGTGCACCAATCAATTTGTCGTTGCAGGGGAATGTGGCATCGTAACTGACATCGACCGGATCACAGACACCCACGTAGTTGCCAGCACCGCGGGGATTCACATGGTCATAGCCGTCGCCGCCAATGTCGGCAAAAGACGGATTGGAGGGATTGATACCGGTATCGATGATGCCCACGACAATGCCTTCCCCCTGATTGGCGGGAAAGGCCGAGCCGTTCCACACTTCCGGGGCGCCAATCCAGGTGGGACCGGCATCTGTGTGCAGTTCCCGTTCCACGTCGCGCTGTACGAATTCGACATCGGGCAGGTGCCTGATCTTTTCCGCTTCTTCGGGCGTCAACCATACCGCCATGCCGTTGTTGCCGTAGAAATACTCCCGCACTACCTTGAGTTGGCGTCCGATGACCTGCGACAGGGTACTTTCCAGCGACCGATGGCGGGCTTCCAGATAGGATCTGTACTTTGCGACCGGGGGAGATTCTGCATCCAGCTTTTCAGCGTGCGTTGCTTCCAGGCTAGTTGCCTCCAGTCCCTGAATGCCCCCACGATAGCTGGCAACGGCAGCGTCCTTGAATCGCAGCAGATAAATGGCCGCTTTGTCGGCCCTGGTCCTTTCTTTTTTTGCAATCTGGGGTTGAAAAGGGACTTCCCGAATGCTGTCCAGGTCCACAGACTGGAAAGAACCGAGTTTCCCATCGGCCAACACCCCCCCACAAAAAAGCCCGGCGCTCACGAACACCCAAACGGATGCCGCCAAAATCATCCCAGATCTTCTATCCATCAATCCTGCTCCTGTTCTTCGCTATGGAATACAAAAGCCTAACGCACTCATTGTCCAAGGTAAAGGAAGCTCTAGTGCCCAAGGGAAACCCTTATCAATAACTTAGCGCATGCTTTTAAAAAAAAGCTGCACAAAATGATCAATGACTTTGTATTGAAACAATTCTGTAACAATATCCACAGTTGCTGTGGATAACTTTGTGTATAAACATTGAGAACAGGCACCAGACACAGCAATTTATGCGGTTCCCTTCAGTTTGTACAGATTTTGTACGATATTATTATTTATATATATCAATGACTTGCCATCATGGCTGGCATTTTTTTGACGCACCAGATAGAAAAAGGGGAAGGCTCTTCCGAACCTCCCCCTTTTGTGCATAAAAAGTCTATTTTGCGCAGGAAACCGCTTTGGATCCGGTGCAATCCCAGGCAAATGTACAGTCCAGTTCGGACAGAACGGTGACCAGTCCGGTTTCACCATCGGTCAAGATCATGGAGATGGGTGTTCTGCCGCCAAAACGTCTCTGACCCTGATGAATCCAGCGCCCGGTCATCTTTGGATTCATCGGGTAGGCGGTACGCAGGGCATCGGCAATACGCAGCAGATACTGGGAGCGGCGCAGCACGTCGGGATGGCTGGGAAATACCGCCTTGCCATCACGAAAACTGGCGAAACTGCGGGTTCTCACGTCGTCCGGCATGGCCAGGATTTCATGCATGGTCTTGTTGTCCAGCTTCCACTTGTCCAGCAGATTCATCACCGCGCGGGTGATATCCGCCATGGCCTGCTGCTGTTGTTCATCACTCATCTGCTCTGCTCCAGAAACGTATCGTTTTCTAATAGTGGAGCATTTTACTTGGTTATTTCCCGGATTGCCAATTCGCATTTTCAACCCAGCAAGCGCCGCCACCAGCGCTTGCGGTTATTGGGCAAAGGTCGATCTGCTTGCAGATCCACCGGCGGGATGTGGCTCAGCACCCAGCCTGGCAGGGGCGGGTTGTCGCTATATCCGCACACCACCCCAAGATTGTTGGGATCATAGATCTTGATCATGGATGGTTCCTGCAGGTCATCGGCATACACGATGCCGCAATAATCCTCGTCATGTTCATCCCGCAGCAGCGTATCCACACCGTCCAGAAAGGCCAGAAAATCTTCCGTATTCAATACCTCTGCCGGAGGCTCCTCTCCAACGGCATACACGAACCAGCCTTCCGGGGCTTCCCGCAGGCGCTGCCACAGGTCATCCAGATGATGCCAGCGCAGGGCAGAAGTGAAACTGCCGCGAAAAGCCTGAAGATAGTCGCTGTGTGCTTGCTCTTGCATGGGTATAATCTCTTTTTTTACTTTGTGTCGCTATTGATATGACCGCCTTGTACCAGTCTGATCTTTCCGGCCTCGAACTTCTGAACCGCGGCAAGGTGCGTGACATCTACGCCATCGATGACGAGCATATGCTCATCGTCACCACGGATCGCCTGTCTGCTTTCGATGTCATCCTGCCCCAGCCCATCCCCGGCAAGGGCGAGGTGCTGACCCGGGTTTCGAGCTTCTGGTTCCGGCGCATGGCGCACATCATTCCCAATCATCTTACCGACATCGCTCTGGAAGAAGTCATTCCCAATGCGGAAGAACGTGCGACTCTGGGCGATCGCGCCATCGTGGTGCGCCGCCTAAGACCACTCCCGGTAGAAGCCATCGTACGGGGCTATATCATTGGTTCGGGCTGGAAAGATTACCAGAAAACCAGTCAGGTATGTGGCATCGACCTGCCTCAAGGACTGCAACTGGCAGACAAGTTGCCCGAAGCCATCTACACACCCTCGACCAAGGCGGAACTGGGCGCCCACGACGAGAACGTGGATTTTACTCACACGGTCAACCTGCTGGGTCGGGAACTGGCCGAACAGGTACGCGACGCCAGCCTGAAGATCTACACCGAAGCGGCGGCCTATGCGCTGGGAAAGGGCATCATCATCGCCGATACCAAGTTCGAATTCGGCCTGGACGAGGCAGGGCGCCTGCACATCATCGACGAAGCCCTGACACCGGATTCCTCGCGCTTCTGGCCTGCAGATCAATATCGACCGGGTATCAGTCCGCCCAGTTTCGACAAGCAGTTCGTGCGCGATTACCTGGAAACCCTGGACTGGGACAAGACCCCGCCGGGTCCGGAACTGCCCCAGGAGATCATCGACAAGACGGCGGAAAAATACCGCGAGGCCGAGCAGCGTCTGACAGGAAAATGAAAAACAAGCAGCCACGCATCACCCTGTACAGCACGCCCAGCTGCACGCATTGCCGCCAGCTCAAGCAATGGCTGCAGCAACACCGCATTCGCTTCGTCGAAATGGATGTGCAGCGCAATGCCCGGGCCTTCAAGGATTTCCAGCGCCATGGTGGACGCGGCGTGCCTCTGCTGGTAGTCGGTGAACGAAAGATTCAGGGTTTCCAGGCCAAACAGCTTCCTGCTCAACTGCGCAAGGCTGGCGTGAGCCTTTGAGCCATCCTTATGACCGCCTCTCCCCGGACCTGATCCTCGACGCTATCGAAAGCGTCGGTTTCGAGGTCAACGGCAGCCTGCTGCCCCTGAACAGCTACGAAAACCGGGTGCTGCAGATCGGGCTGGAAGAAAAGCCGCCCATCATCGCCAAATTCTATCGCCCCGACCGCTGGTCCAATGAAGCCATACTCGAGGACCATCAGTTCAGTCTGGAACTGGCTGCTCAGGAAATCCCGGTGGTGCCTCCCCTGCTGGACGACAAGGACCAGAGCCTGTTCGAGTATCAGGGTTTTCGCTTTGCTGTCTATCCCCGCCAAGGCGGTCGCAGCCCGAATCTGGAAAACCCCGATCACCTGGAATGGATTGGCCGTTTTCTCGGGCGCATCCACGCCGTTGGCGCCAGCCAGCCGTTTAAGTACCGCGAAACCCTGAGTGTGGACAACCTGGGTTGGCAATCCTTCAACTGGCTGCGTGAGTCCGGCTTGTTGCCACCTGAAACTGCCAATGCCTACCTGGCTCTATGTGAAGAGCTGCTTTCGCGAATCGACAGCATCTTCGTGGATGTGAAATTCAAACAGCTGCGCCTCCACGGCGACTGTCACCCCGGCAACATCCTGTGGACAGATCAGGGGCCGCATTTCGTGGACATGGACGACTGCCGCAACGGCCCGGCGATCCAGGATTTCTGGATGCTGCTTTCCGGTGACCGTCAGGAGATGACCTTGCAACTGAGTGAGCTTATCGAGGGCTATCGCCTGTTCCATGACTTCGATACCCGCGAGCTGGCGCTCATCGAACCCCTACGTACCCTGCGGCTGATCCACTACAGCACCTGGCTGGCCCGCCGCTGGGACGACCCTGCCTTTCCCAAGGCTTTCCCCTGGTTCAATACCGGTGCCTACTGGCAGGAACAGCTTGCCATTCTCGGCCAGCAAAAGGAATTGCTCGAACAGCCACCGCTCATGCTATTCTGATACCAACCTGACTTTTTTCAGGGAATAAGCCCTGTTCGAAGGTAACGACCACAGGCATCGCTCATGGATTCACTGACCTACCTGGCACTGGTATGGACGGCAGTATTCATCGCTATCGTCGCTGCCAAGAAAACCAAGCTCACGCCGGTACTCTACTATCTGGCGCTGGGTTCGTTCATGGTCAACACCGGCATTCTGCCGGAGGACACAGATCCCTTCATCCGCGGCTTTGCCGATGTGGGCATCATCCTCATCATGTTTGCCCTGGGTTTCGAGGAAAACACCACCAACTTCCTGCACAGCATCCGGAAAAGTTGGGGCATCGCCTTCTTCGGAGCCGTAGGTCCCTTCGTCGCCGCCTACCTGGTCGCCGACTATTTCTGGCAGGATCATGCCATCGCCCTGATGTGTGGCCTGACCATGACCGCCACAGCCGTCTCCCTGACCATGGTCTCGCTGAAGAGCGAAGGGCTGGCAAAATCTGCCGTCGCCACGCGCATCATGACGTCTGCGGTGCTGGACGATATCGCCTCCCTGGCGCTGATCGCCATCCTCATCCCCCTGGCTACCGGAGAAGCCACTCTGGATATCGCCAATATTTCATGGATCATCTTCAAAGCCGTGGAGTTCTTCATCCTGGTGTCGGTCATCAGTATCTGGATACTCCCCCACGATACCGGCAGCTGGATGAGCCATGTCCCCATCATCGGTCGTTACGGCATCAAACACCTGCTGGCTTTCGATAACGGCAAGCAGGCCACCCTGGCGGTATTGCTGCTGGCCTTGCTGGTTGGACTACTGGCCCATTATTTCGGCTTTCATCCGGCGGTGGGCGCCTACATGGCCGGCCTGATTCTAAAAGAGGATTATTTCCTGCGCGACAAAAAGCGAGATTCCTACAAGGCCACCTGGCGCATCGTGGACAACGTGGCTTTTTCCTGGATAGGCCCGGTATTCTTCGTCGATCTGGGCAGCAAACTGGTTTTCCACTGGGACATCTTCACCGCCGTCATTCCCAACACGCTGGCACTGATTACTGCCGTGTTCATCGTGCAGGTCGGCACCGCCTCTTTGGCCGCCCGTTATACCAGCAACATGGGCTGGTCCAGCAGTCTCATGGTAGGCTTTGGCATGCTGGGGCGTGCGGAACTGGCCTTCGTAGTCATGGATATCGCCTATGTGCAAAATAGTATCATCACAACCGAGGTATTCTATACACTGATGTTCACCGCTTTCTGGCTCAACGTTGCCGTACCGCTGACCATTAGCTGGTGGAAGCCCTATTATCTGAAAGAGAAGCAGCAACAGAAAGCCTCGTCCTGAGCACAGCATGGAAACCCATACTTTTTTTCTTTATCTGCTGATCATCCTGGTGACCGCAAGGCTGTTTGCCGAGATCGCCGTACGCATGGGTGCGCCTGCCGTCATCGGCGAACTGGTGGCGGGTGTGGTATTGGGTCCCAGCCTGCTGGGCTGGCTGCAACCCGGTGAGGTCATCAACCTGCTGGCCGAAATCGGCATCCTGCTGCTGCTGTTCGAGGTCGGACTGGAAACCGATATCCGCAAACTCATGCGCACCGGGCGCAGCTCATCCATCGTTGCCATGGGCGGTTTTCTCATTCCCTTTGTACTGGGTTTCTTTCTTGCCCACCTGCTTTTCGATCTGTCCATACTGGTATCGTTGTTCGTCGGCGGTGCACTGACAGCTACCAGTATCGGGATTACGGTACGTGTGCTTTCCGATCTGCATCAACGCAATACCCGGGAAGGGCAAATCGTCCTCGGCGCAGCGGTCCTCGACGATGTCTTGGGCGTGGTGTTGCTGGCCTTGCTGTACGAGTTCTCCATCGCCGGCGGCATTACCCTGGCAAACACCAGCAAGGTGCTGGCGTTCATCGCCACGTTTTTCATCCTGGCGCCCATCGCGGCGAAACTCATCTCTCTGCTGATCAAGCGTTTCGATGACATCAGCGATATTCCCGGGCTGATTCCCACCGCCATGGTGTCCCTGGTACTGTTGTTTGCCTGGCTGGCACATGAAATGGGCGCACCCGAGTTACTGGGGGGCTTCGCCGCAGGGCTGGCGCTCTCACGACGCTTCTTCCTGCCCTTTGGTATCGCCTTGCGTACCGAGCCTGAATTTTCCCGGCGCATCGAGACCCAGATGCGCCCCATCATTCAACTGTTCACGCCCATCTTCTTCGTCATGGTAGGGCTGTCGCTGAACCTGAAGGAAATCGACTGGTCCTCTGCATTCATCTGGAGTTTTTCCCTGCTGTTTCTGCTGATCGCCATCATCGGCAAATTCGCCGGTGCCCTATTCATCCACGAACCCCTGCGCAAGCGCATCATCATCGGTGTGGCCATGATTCCCCGCGGTGAGGTGGGGCTGATCTTCGCCGAACTGGGCCGCACCAGCGGCATCTTCGACAACGAGGTCTACGCCGGAATGATCATCGTCATCGCCTTTACCACCCTGCTGCCGCCTTTCCTGATGAAATATCTCTACCGCGATAGAGGGTGATTGCGGCTGTCGGGCACGCTGCGCTTTGCCCGACCTACAATGAAATGGCGGGCAGGAGCGACGGTCATTCCTGTAGATCGCCGCTTCGGCCATCCATGGCCTCTCGCGGCATACACTCCATCCCTGGAGATAAAAAAGGCGCCTTGAAGGCGCCTTTTCTGTTGCGTTGGTAAGCTGAATCAGCTGACCTTGGGATCCAGCGAGCCGGACTCGTAACGCTTGTACATTTCCTCCAGGGAAATGGGCTTGATCTTGGAAGCGTGTCCCGCACAACCGAAGGCTTCGAAACGCGCCTTACAAATGCTCGACATGGCTTCGGTAGAAGCCTTGAGGAACTTGCGTGGATCGAAGTTGGACGGGTTCTCGTGCAGGTGACGACGAACCGCACCGGTGGATGCCATGCGCAGGTCGGTGTCGATGTTGACCTTGCGCACACCGTTCTTGATGCCTTCAACGATCTCTTCCACGGGCACGCCATAGGTCTCGCCCATGTCGCCACCGAACTCATTGATGATCTTCAGCCATTCCTGGGGTACGGAAGAGGAACCGTGCATGACCAGGTGCGTGTTTGGCAACCGTGCGTGAATCTCACGGATACGGTCGATACGCAGCACTTCACCTGTGGGTGGCTTGGTGAACTTGTAGGCACCGTGGGAAGTACCGATGGCAATCGCCAGGGCATCCACGCCGGTCTTCTTCACGAAATCCGCCGCTTCGTCGGGATCGGTGAGCAGCTGATCCATGTCCAGCTTGCCTTCGGCGCCATGGCCGTCTTCCTCGCCCATCATCCCGGTTTCCAGGGAACCCAGGCAGCCCAGCTCGCCTTCCACGGACACACCACCGGCATGGGCCATGTCCACCACCGTCTTGGTAACATCGACGTTATACTCGAAGCTGGACGGGGTTTTCATATCGGCCATCAGGGAGCCGTCCATCATCACCGAGCTGAAGCCGGACTGGATGGAACGCAGGCATACGGCTGGCTCGGAGCCATGATCCTGGTGCATGACGATGGGGATATGCGGATACATTTCCACCGCGGCGGTGATCAGATGACGCAGGAAAGGTTCGCCGGCATAGGAGCGTGCACCAGCAGAACCCTGCATGATGACGGGGCTGTCCAGTTCATCGGCAGCCTGCATGATGGCATGCACCTGCTCCATGTTGTTGACGTTGAATGCGGGCATGCCGAAGTCGTGTTCAGCGGCATAGTCCAGTAGTTGACGCATGGAAATCAGAGCCATGATTCTCTCCTTTTCAGGTTATTT
>CAZFXI010000035.1:20135-29589 GCA_964522855.1 uncultured Sedimenticola sp. | reverse complement strand
GCGGCTTCCTCTTTCGGCTCTTCAGCCACCATGCACTCGGTGGTTATCATCAGGCCGGCAACAGAAGCTGCGTTTTGCAATGCGCTACGGGTTACCTTGGTGGGATCGAGAATACCCATGTCCACCATGTCACCATACTCACCATTGGCGGCATTGTAGCCGTAGTTGCCTTCACCATTGGCCACTTCGTTCTGTACCACTGAAGGCTCACCACCGGCATTTGCCACGATCTGGCGCAGAGGCTCCTCCATGGCACGACGGGTCAGGGTGATACCCACATTCTGATCTTCGTTGTCACCGGTCAGATCGACGATGGCCTTTTCCGCACGAACCAGGGCCACGCCACCACCGGGTACGATACCTTCCTCGACTGCCGCACGGGTTGCGTGCAAGGCATCTTCGACGCGGGCTTTCTTTTCCTTCATTTCCACTTCCGTGGCGGCACCTACCTTGATCACCGCAACACCGCCGGACAGCTTGGCCAGACGCTCCTGCAGTTTCTCACGATCATAGTCTGAAGTGGTTTCTTCAGCCTGGGCGCGAATCTGTTCACAACGCGCCTTGATGTCATCGGCACTGCCGGCGCCATCGATAACCGTGGTTTCTTCCTTGGTGATGCTGATTTTCTTAGCCGTGCCCAGATCGTCCAGGGTCGCCTTTTCCAGAGACAGGCCGACTTCCTCGGAAATCACGGTGCCGCCGGTCAGAATGGCAATATCCTGCAGCATGGCCTTGCGACGATCACCGAAGCCAGGAGCCTTCACGGCTGCTACCTTCACGATACCGCGCATAGTGTTGACCACCAGGGTCGCCAGCGCTTCTCCTTCCACATCCTCTGCGATGATCAGCAGCGGACGACCGGCTTTGGCGACGGCTTCCAGTACCGGCAGCAGATCACGGATGTTGGAGATCTTCTTGTCGTGCAGCAGGATGAACGGATCTTCCATCTCCACAGACATGCTTTGCTGGTCGTTGATGAAATAGGGTGACAGATAGCCACGATCGAACTGCATGCCTTCAACCACATCCAGCTCATTGTTCAGAGAGGTGCCTTCCTCGACGGTGATGACACCTTCCTTGCCTACTTTGTCCATGGCATCGGCGATGATGTCACCGATCGCCTGGTCGGAGTTGGCAGAAATCGAGCCAACCTGAGCAATGGCCTTGGAATCGGTACAGGGCTTGGACATGTCCTTGAGTTGCGTAACTGCGGCTTCCACCGCCTTTTCCATACCCCGCTTGAGATCCATGGGATTCATGCCGGCAGCGACAGCCTTCAGGCCTTCGCGTACCATAGCCTGAGCCAACACGGTTGCGGTGGTAGTACCGTCACCGGCCACATCAGAGGTCTGGGAAGACACTTCCTTGACCATCTGTGCACCCATGTTTTCGAACCTGTCGGACAGTTCGATCTCTTTCGCCACAGACACACCATCTTTGGTGATGGTGGGCGCGCCGAACGATTTTTCCAGAACCACATTACGGCCCTTGGGACCGAGAGTTACTTTTACGGCGTTAGCCAGAACATTGACACCGGCCAGCATTCGCTGACGGGCTTCATCGCCAAATCTCACTTCTTTTGCAGACATGTTTCCACTTCCTTAAAATCTAAAAATTGATCGATACCGGGGATGCGCTCCCATGGCCAGGCCAGGCGCTGTATCCCCTCCTCCGGGGCGAAGACAATCAGTCTTCGATCACACCCATGATGTCTTCTTCACGCATGACCAGCAGCTCTTCACCGTCGATCTTGACTTCGGTGCCAGCATATTTGCCGAACAGCACCTTATCACCCACCTTCACGTCCAGGGCGCGAACCTCGCCACTGTCGGTGATCTTACCGTTACCCACGGCGATCACTTCACCCTGAATAGGCTTCTCGGTGGCGCTGTCCGGGAGCACGATGCCACCGGGGCTAGTGTGCTCTTCTTCCGTGCGACGGATGACCAGTCGATCATGCAATGGACGGATCTTCATAGATAAACTCCTAAAATATCTTGATATTGTTGGATTGCGAAACCGGAGGAAGTGCTAGCACTCCCCCTTTGTGAGTGCTAATAATAGGGGCGAAATACCGAAAGTCAACCCCGGGAACGTGAAAAACCCCCTGACACCGCTTCAGATGGGGGGATCCTGCCCGGCATCCTGCTGCCGCGCAGAGAGGGTTTTCCGCATGACATCCTGGAAAAACGCCATCATGGTCGCCGTGGAGACACCGATCATCAGCACACCGTTGATGGCCTCCAGCGCGCCCAGCAGTCGGTGCTTCTCCGACATGACGATATCACCGTAACCCAATGAGGCGAAGTTGACCATGGAGTGGTAGAAAGCCGTATTGAAAGTATCGAATTCTTTCAGGTATACAAACAATCCGGACCAGAACGCGATCTGCATCAGGTTGCCGATGACCAGCAGCAGCATCACACCAGCTGAAACCACCAGGCTGGACCACAACGACGGGCTCTCGACCTCATGTACATGGTTCCGATAGTAGCGAACAGCCAACAACAGCAACAGCAATTGCAGGAAAAGGCTGACTAGCATCGTCGGCAGTCCAAGCAAGAGATTGATCAGCATCGTGAAGCCTCCACATCATGGATTTTCGTTTCCGGCGGCCTTCCCAAGCGCATTTTCAATTGTTCCAGCAGAAATACCGCCAGCCAGGCATAAAGGGTAACTGCGATGAATAGCCCCATGCGACTGAGAAATGCCGCATACACATCTTTGCCGCTGGCGCTGTCTTCAACCGCCGGCCCCAGCATGATCAGCATGGTCACAGCCACATTCAACCAGAATGACGCCTGGAAGCGACTGGGAATCACCCTGAAGATCTTGCTGGCCACATAGACGCCAAACAGCAACATCCACAGAAAGAACATCCACAGATCGGTATAAATGCCCAGCATGGTCCAGAATAACATGGCGAACACCCCCCCGAGAAAGGTAGAACCCAGCAACTCCCACCCCGCACTTTTTGCATCCATCATCGAGCTTTGCTGTCCCAGCAGAACGGCTTTCATGATGATGGAGAGATAGGCCACCGGATTGGTGAGTACCAGAAAATACACGGGCAGCACGATCGCCGTACTGCGCAGAGCGATCCAGTTGGACTGAGCCGCACCGGCCGTTACGGGGGCATCACTTGCCGGGGCAGCGGGTTCTTCAGGAAGCCAGGGATACACCAGCCAATGGCACAGTACCGCCAGCCCGATCCCCAGAACAAGCCCCTGAATCACCAGGGTGGCCAGACCAAAACTGATGGTTCCCATGGCGGAAATCAGCGTAAAGCCGATGGTCAGAAAGGTACCGAACATGGCCTTGCCCATGTTGACAGTCAAATACGCGCTGAAGTAAAGCCCCAGGGCAACCAGCAGGAAGGCGCTCAAGGGATAGTGCAACAGGAGAGGGATCAGCAACAGGCCCATACCCAGCGACAACAGGACCACCAGCAACAGCCCCAGCAGCGCCCTGGCGCCCATGGGCGGCCCCGGCGTGGCGGCAAACATGAAAGCAAACAGGGGAGCAACAAAAGGCAACGGCAAGGGAATGGCATAGGCAATTGCCAGCGTGAGGGCAGGCACCAAACCCAGGCGGAATACCCGCCTTGCCTGGATATGCATCAGAGTAACTTGCGACTGTGGCTTGTAAACATGATGTCAGCTCGCTCAATAGGCATAGGAAAACCAGCTCATCATGCGGATAAACGCCTTACCCAGGATCTTAAGCAACTCGCTGTCTTCAGTATAGGCGATCACTTCCACCTGGCCACCGATGCGTACGAAATCCACCAGCTGCTCGCGCTGCCCCTGATCAAACTCGATCATCACCGGAAAACGCTGGGACTGGCGCAACCAGTCACGATTGTTTTCTATTGCCGGCAGGCTTCCCGCCGGCGGTGCCTGTCCCGCTGCCACGCCCAGCCCGATACTCCTCACCTTGCCCGAAAAAACCTGGCCGGGCAGGGCATCAACCACCAGCTCCACCGGTGTGCCAACCCGCATATACCCAAGGTTGTTCTCGGTGAAATCCGCACTGACCCAGATATCCTGAATAGCGATAAGGGTCATCACCGGATTGCCCAAGGCGGCGAACTGTCCCACGTCGGCGCGCAGATCCGTGATGATGCCGCGGGAGGAAGCCTTGACCACTGTATTCGCCAGGTCCAGTTTGGCTTTTTCCACCGCGGCGAGGGCCGACTTGAGCTTGGCATTGTCCTCGCCCTCACCGCCTTTCTGCTCGATGGCGCGCTGTATCTCTGCCTCGGCTACTAATACCTTTGCCTTGGCCTGCTCCAGGGCGGCGCGGGACATTTCCAGGCGTCGCACCGAGATAGTTCCCTTGTCTTCCTTGTACAATCGCCCCTGGCGCCGGGCATCCTGCGCCGCCTTCTTTGCATTCGCCTGGGCTGCAAGCAGATTGGCCCTGGCCGATTCGACCCCTGCGGAGCCTGCGGCAATCTGCTTCAGGGTGTTTTCCAGGTCGGCACGAGCCCGCTCCAGGTTGATTTCATACTGTGCACGATCGATTTCGAACAGGGGCTGGCCGGCTTCCACCTGTTGATTGTTCTTCACCATGATGCCGGTCACCACACCAGCAACCTTGGGGGCAATACCCACCACGAAACCCTGAATGCGCGCCTGCTGCGTATAGGGCGTGAAGCGGTCGGACATCAGGTACCATGCCAGACTGAGCGCGATCACCAGCAGGACGCCCAGGGTACCTTTCTTGACGGTGGCCGGTGCGGTATTTTCTTCCGCCTGTGGCGGGTTTGCTGTTTTCGACTCTTTTTCAGTCATCCTGTGATTTCTCTTCTACGTCCTGGTGAATACTGGTATCAGGTAACGGTGCTGTCAACAATGCGCCCCAGTCGCTACGTTCCTGCATGTCCTTCCTCGTCTGCCCGGGGAGCAGCTGTTCGACGGACATATCAATCCATCCGCCTCCAAGGCTCTTGTACAAGTTGATGACAGCCGCAATCTGGCTCTGCCTCGTGAGCAATTGCCTGTCCTCCTGAGAGGACATGGCTCGCTGGGCTTCCAGCACCCGCTGAAAATCTGCATAACCTTCCCGATATCGGGTATTGGCGATTTCCAGTGCACGTTCCGATGCGGCCAGCGCGTTGTCTACCAGCAGCTGCTGCTCAGCGGTTTTCTTCAGGCTGTATGCGGCATCATCCACTTCCCTGGCCGCCTGCAGCACCGTATCCCGATAAGCCTCGATGAGCTGTTGCAGTCGGGCATCTTGTACCCGCACGTTGTTTTCGATGCGTCCGTGATCAAAGATATTCCACTGCAGGGTCGGCCCGAGCAACAGGCTGCCCTTGTCCGCAGCGCCATTCAGGCTGCTGCCCGACCAGCCGATACTTCCCAGTAGAGAAATGGCAGGATAGTAGTCAGCCTCCGCAATGCCAATCTGGGCTGACTGGGCGGCAATACTCCACGCTGCGGAGCGGATATCCGGACGGCGCGATAGCAGGGAGCCCGGGATGGTCTGGATACTGTCTTTTCGGAGCACGGGTAACGCGTAGTTTTTCGTGACCAGTTCTTCGATAACACCTGGCGCACGTCCCAGCAGGACCGCCAGTGCATTGCGGGTCTGGTTCCGGTTGATCTCCAGCTGCGGGATACTGGACAGGGTTGCCAGATACTGGGTCTTGGCCTGTTGCAGGTCCAGCTCCGACTGCTCGCCACCAATGAACAACTTCTCGGTGATCTCGAAACTGCGCTTCTGGATATCCGCGTTCTTTCTGGCAATGGCAATGCGGGCTTCGGTCACGCGGTAGGCGAAATACAAATCCGCCATCTGGGCGCTCACCAGCACCTGCATGTCCTGCTGATTGGCGATGGAGGAGAAAAATGCTGCATCGGCTGATTCGATACCGCGCTGAAAACGCCCCCAGAAATCGAGCTCCCAACCCACATTGAATCCCAGACTGTAGGCGCTAAAACTCTGACTGTCTGAAAGGGACTGGCCACCATGAAGCTGGTTGTTCACATAACTTGCCGAGCCGGCAAGCTGTTGAACCTGAGGATAAAGGTTGCTACCGGCAATGCCCGCCAGTGCACGGCTTTCAAATATCCGCAGCCCGGCCACGCGCAGGGGCAGGTTGTCCTTTCTCGTCACAGCCATGAGGCGGTTGAGAACGGGATCGTTGAACAACTGCCACCAGAAACGCAGATCAACCCGTTTCTTGGCGTCAGCAGAGGAAGTCGTGCCATAGGCTGAAGGCTGCCAGTCCTGCAACCATCCGGTATCCGGCTCCTCGAAATCCGGACCCAATGTGGTGCAGGCACTGAGCGCAAGAACGGTTGCGCTTAGCAGCAGGACAAACAGTAGCGATCCAGGAATGGTTTCCGTGCTCAAGGTGATTACTCGCTGGCTGTTGCTGCTTCATCCATTTCTTTGGGTGACAGCTCGCCGTCCAGGCTCTCTGCTTCGGCGACCCATTTCATAAAAATCACATATCCCAGCGCTAGCAATACAGCACCGACAAACAATCCGATCAATCCACCCGATACCATACCTCCCAACGCACCAAGCAGAATAATTGGCATCGGCGCATCCACGCCACGCCCCAGCATCATCGGCTTCAATATATTGTCCACAAACCCGGCGATCAGAAAATAAATAGTGAATAACACATTGCTCAGTGTGGAATCCCCACTCCACCAGACATAGGCGATTACCGGCAACGAGATCACCGCCGCCGGCAACTGCGCGATACCAAAGATCAACACCACTATTGCCAAGATCCCGGCGGCCGGCACATCCGCCCAGACAAAACCGATACCCAGTAACAAAGCCTGGATAAAGGCCACACCAATTACACCCAGAGATACTGAGCGGATGGTGGCGGTGGATAGCGCGTACAATTGTTCACCGTGGCCAGGACCGGATAGACGACGGACAATTTTCAGCATGGCTTCACTGCCGGATTGCCCGAACGCCATCATGATGCCTGCAATGACCATTGCAAACAGAAACTCGAAAACGCCACCCGCAATGCCGCCGAAGAACCCCAGGGCGGCTTTCAAGAAATCTCCCAGTTGCGGATGCATTTTCTCCAGTAACGCAGGCAGGTCGTTCGCCGCCATAGTCCAGGTTTCATGAAGTTTCGGGCCGATTAGCGGCCATTCCGCAACACCGGGTGCCGGTGCTGGAATAGTAATCCCATCGTTTTCGAATGCAGTGTAGGTTTCCTGGGCAAATTCCACTGCGGAACCTACAAGCATCACGGTGGGTACACCGATCAACAGAATTCCACACAGCACCAATAGCGTGGCGGCGCGCCCCTGTCTGCCTCCAAACCGATTGGCCATGCGCTGGTGCAGGGGGTAGAGGGTCACCGCCAAGATCAACGCCCACAGCATCAGGCCCATGAACGGGCTGAAAATTTTCGCACTCATGAACACCAGAAAAGCGATGAGGCCGAGGCGAATCATGATATCGGTAATATCCTGGGAAAGGATTTTTTTCGTCTGTGTATTCTCAATTGGCATTGAACAGTTTCCGGTTGAATTGAATTCATCCACCACAGCTAAGCACTGCAGGGTCGTTCTGACTAGCTATTTACCCCTGGTCAAGTTTACCAGCAGCGAGATTGTGCTTCTCGGCACATTGTTGCTCCTCCATCGGCGCCATGCATGGGTTTCGCGCGCCGGCTATCTCAACCAGCTGCTGCCCACCTGAAAGTAGATCGCCGTGTCTTCCGGTCCCTTCGCGATATCCATTCCCATTTGCAAGCCCAGCCTGGAGGCTATCAGGTAACGGAATCCGACACCTCTGGAGTAGATCACATCGCTGTCCTTTGACCCCTTTATGGAGTAGGTCTTTCCTGCTCCGGCAAACCCAACCAGCGTCCAGCGCGGAGCGAACGACCAGCGCAGCTCCGTCTCGCCCACGCCCGTGCGCTTGCCCTGATAGCGCAGCACCTTGATGCCACGCATGTCGATATAGGGGTACTCATAGAAAGGAGCATCCCCATCGACCGCTTCCAGATCGCCACGCAGGCCGAGCACCCAGCGGTCTCCCAGCTGTCGATAATGTTTTACATACGCACGGTATTTGGTGAAATCATCGTCGCCGCCCCAGGTCTTTCCATAAAGCCCCATCCTGAACTCCGCATCTGTCCCGGCAGAAGGGGTAAACATGTTGTTGCGGCTGTCATAGTTCAGGAACAAGCTGGCCCCGGCGGATCGACTGTCGAATTTGATCGCTGGCAATCCGGGTATGGGCAGCAGGCCGGATAGATCAAAGCTGTTCCGGGTGTCGATCAGCTTGTAACCTGCACCGGCAAAAATATTGCTCTCGCCCAATCGAAACTGCAACTCCTGCACCAGTGCCAGTGCTTCACTGGTGAAATGAACCGGCCTGTCACCCAGCTCACCACCGCGGCCATAATAGTCCATCTTGACCGAGCCATACCCCGCTCCACCCAGGTAACGAATGCGATCCTGCCGCCATACGCCATGATGACCTGCGCCAATAAACCAGGTGCCGTTTTCCGTTTTTCCTGCTGCAATGGCGGATACGCTGGGTGCTACATGCCGCGTTTTACCGGAATCAGCCATATTGACTTCAGTGCCGGTGAATTCCCCATGGAAAAAAGCCAGCGCCAAACCACCACCATAGCCCACTGCGGGTTCCGTGATAATAATAGGGACCGGCAGGAAACCTGTCCGGGTCGCCAGCCACTCACTGGTATCCAGATAACCATCCTGGGGGTCGACGAACTTGTCGGCAAACCAGCCCGCAGCTACCGGAAAGGGCAGCAGAAACACTAACAGCCTTAGATACAACTTCATCATGCCTTCCCAATCCATGTACTTCTCTGCGCTTTCAACTCAAAAGGAAGCGATGCGTTCAATCAACCAGAACGAAGATATACTGCCAATTATATAGGTAGCTACCACTTCCCCTCGTTCAAATAACAGCAGGTGCTTCCAGCGATGCAGCAGCCAGCCACACAACAGCACCGCGCCGATGAACAGCAACTGGCCAAGCTCAACACCGATATTGAAAAAGATCAGTGCCAAGGGGATGGCTTGCTGTGGCAAGCCCACTTCAGCCAAAGCGCCCGCAAAGCCGAAGCCATGCAGCAAACCGAAGATAAATGCCACCATCCAGGGCCATCTTGCCGCATAGCCAGGATGCCCTCGCTGACCATGAATGAACCGCCAGGAATAATATGCTCAAGGCGATGACCGCTTCCACCGGTTGCTGGGGAACATTCACGAAACCCAGGGTGGCGGCCCCTAGGTTGATACTGTGTGCGAGGGTAAATGCAGTGATGGTTACCAGCAACTGCCGTGTGCTGCCGACAATCAGCATCAGGGCGAAGACAAACAATAGGTGATCCATTCCGGACAGGATGCGTCTTTCATGGCGGCGACCAGGAAGGTGGGCGCTTTCCTGCCTTCAGGTGCCGAAGGCAGATTACCGCCCATGGGGACGC
>CAZFXI010000035.1:0-20035 GCA_964522855.1 uncultured Sedimenticola sp. | reverse complement strand
GTGGGCGCTTTCCTGCCTTCAGGTGCCGAAGGCAGATTACCGCCCATGGGGACGCCCTTGGCACAGCCTGCCCGCGCAGGCAGCCTGGAATCCGCATCGTTGCTGTCAAAATGCCAGCCGCTGAAGAAGCGCACCGTCATGCGGCTGCCGGTAGTTGCATAGGTTTCCTTGCGTTGCATGGCATCGAAGATGGACGCACGGGTATTCTCTGCTGCCCATACCGCCGCATAACCTGACGCAAGGGGGGAATAGCCGGTGTATTCATGCTCCCCCACTTTGGCCATGGGGTGCTTATAGCGATCCTTGTTGGGTTCACCGCCCGAATGCTTGCCGAAGAAGTTGTCTTCTTGGGCCGTCGCCAACCCGGTGTGGCTGTCTGTGGAACCGATCATGCCGAACCCGTAGGGGTTAGCGCCAAGCTTTTTTCCATGCGCAAGCCGAGTTTCAGTGCAGAACGTGCATATTCATATTGCAGCATTGCCTTTTTCTTCAACGCGCTGAGATCCAGATTGCCCTGATCCCAGGTGCCATAGTCTGCGAACTCATCATTTTTGGACAGGAAGGGATGTGTTTCGCCGTCTCCCTTGATCTGCGTCACTTCGTAAAGACGCTCCCGCAGCGCTTGGGCTTCGACATATTCCTTGCCGATCTTTTTCCCGAAAGCCTTGGTTTCCGGGAACATGATGCCGTTACTCAGATTGCCATTGTGCGCAATGGCCAGCACCTGCCCGGCGATTTTCTCTTCATATCGATCCATCCATTTCCACAGATCGACCGAGGTCATTCACATCTTCGGCGGCATCGATGATGTCATCCCAGGTATTGCGATACACACTGGTGCCGGGCAAGGATGCCAGCTCCTTCGGGAACTTGTCCTGGGAAAAAGCTTCAATCAGCTCGACGGCCGCCTTGACGCCCTCCTGCCCCCCGGCATTGACCATCTTGTTCCACCTGCGTCCTTTCTCACTAGCTATGACATAGGGCGCGCCGGACTGCAGATCAGGAAAGAAGCCCATGTTATCCGAGTGATCTGCCACTACCAGAAAATCCAGGGGGCGGGACAGCCTCACCGGCTGACCGGTGGATGAAACCACTTCTTCACCCTTGGCGAACCGATAGGCATCCGGCGGCAACAATGTAGCCCCCAAAGGCACCAGCATCGAAGGATATGGCGGTATGCAGATGTGTATCACCCCAGAGTGGATGATCCGGGAAACTGCGCTGTGCGTAGGGTGAATAGGGTACGGTTTTCTCACCACTGATCAACGAAGAGGCATCTTCCGTGACAATACCACCACCCGAGGAAAATGCCGTTTGGCCGCTTCCCAAGATCAGTAACATCATGCCCGGGAGCATTGCCTTCTTGTTTATAACCACTTGTAACGATCTGTATTTGCTTTTCATGCGTCTTCCTTTGGTGGATATTCGGCGTGCTTGTCAGTTCAACGCTTCCAGCTCGCCCGCCCGCCAGGTCTTGTTGAACCAGGGTTCCAATGGACCGTAGAGGCGCAGTACAAGGAACCAGGCTTTTCCGGGTACAGTCTGTATCCAGTTGGCTTCTTTCCCCTCCGGTGCCCTGGGGCCAAAATACAAATTAACCGAACCGTCTTTATTGTAGTCCAGCTTTGCTGTCTTGCTATTCTTACCGGGAAAAGGCTGGCTGGTCTGCAATTCAGAACGGGTTTGCGGATCGTACACAACGACAGACCAGAAGTCTTTCGCCGGCACATTGGCCGGGATATTCAATTTGTAGACTTTGTCACCATAGAAAATATCGCCATTTCTGTCCTTGCTCAGACCGGCGTAATTGGAACCCACACCGGGGATCTGCAGCGCCATAGCCGGGGTATTCACCGTGGCCTGATAGAAAAACAGTGTGCGGGCGTCGAGATTCCGACCGCCCACACCATCACCGTCCAGCCAGCGATAGTCGCCGCCGATGAAGAAGGTCGTCCACTGACTGTTCTCGTAAAGATAGGCTCTCTTGTCTCGGGGATAGAACATAATGGCACGGGCAGTAGCATTACCCACAGCAACAGCATCTTCCAGAATACTCGTCAAGCGCGCATCCGGCTTGAACGGTTGATCCTTGCGGATGCCGATCGCCGCGGCCTGTCCACGCAATTCCGGATTGATAAAACCCACGGGCTCCTTGTGCAACACCTGTGCAAGTTCCTCATAAAACTCGAAGTTGTTGGCATGAATGGTATTGAACGCTTTGCCGGATACTTTCAGGAATTCCATCTTTGGGGAATTGCCTGCTTTACTCAAAGGATAGATTTTCAGTCCTTTTTCCCACATTGTTGCAGCAGCATCCGGTTTTCCATCGACCAGAAACTCGCGCAGAATCATCCAGTTAACGTAACTTTTGGACTGAGCGATCCAGACATCCCGCATACTGCCACCAATACTGGCCTTGACCGAGCTGTTGTCTTTGAATGTATTCGGTGTTGGTTTCAGGTCACCCTTGTATCCCGGCGGTAAAATGACATAGGTGCCACCCTTTTTTCGATCCGGACCGGGTTACCCCCATATCTACCACGAAACGGAAATACGCATCATTGACCGTACCCGGTCCGGCACCCGGGGGGATCTCGATCACTGTGGCGCCGTCCTTTTCAAGATCCAGCATCGCAGAGGCGTACACGGTGTCGGTATTGCCGGTCAGAAACAGGGGGTTCGAGTCCATCAATTTGTCGAACAACAATACCTTGCTGGACGTGTCCGCACCCAGTTGCAGATGCCCCAGACGCATGCCTTCAATGGAAGTGGCCGGTATGAAGTTCAGAAAGACATCCACGCCTCGAATAAAGTCCAGGTTGTCGAAGACCTTGTCCTGCGTGGCCTTGTCCGACACTCCATCATACAAGCTCAGGGAACCGATGCGGGTTTCCACCCTGTCCGGCGTCGTGATCGTATTGGGGATCTTGTTATTGTATCCCGGAGTGGGACCTTCTGCCTGGGTAGCTGGAATGCCCAGAAACAAAGATGCCACAACACATGCGGTAGCAGAGAAATTCAATTTTTTCATGATGGACAACTATCCCTTTCCAATTGTTATCGGAGCATATTCCTCGCTATGCCGAAACCTGTCAGCTGTCGGCTGTCGGCACAGAACAGTGCATAGTCTGCACTCATTTATTCTGGGATTCTTGTCTTTTCACGCCAAAATGTTGGCGCTGGACTTCTATGGAAAGAGGAGGTGGACGGGAAATATCGGGAAATTGCTGCTCAGGACGGGATAAAACCCGCCATCATTCAATCATCATCCCGGCGATATTCACCCTGAATGATGTTTACGCGCCGGATTTCCACGTCCGCCGCTGGTCCTGCTCCCTGCTTCCGAGTTGAAATCGCTCCGCTACGTTTCAATATCGCCAGGATGAATTTTCGTCGCAACGGCGGGATGAGCATCAGAAAGCCCATGATATCGGTAATGAAGCCAGGGAACAAAAGCATCACCCCGGACATCATCAACATGGCCCCTTCGAGCATTTCCAGAGCAGGTGCCTCACCCTTGGCCAGGGTTTGCTGAACGCGCGTCAATACCGAGATTCCCTGCATACGTACCAGGGTTGCACCGAGTACAGCGGTAAAGATGCTCAACAGGATCGTCGGCAACGCTCCGATCTCGGAACCGACCTCGATCAGGACATAAAGCTCCAGCAGCGGAGCGCCGACGAGTAGCAATAAAAAAATAATTCCAGGATTCATCTTGCATACCTTGGGGCAAAACCGTTTAATTCAAGCTTCCTATGTTCCTGACGCCTGTTCTTGCATGAAAAACGCCCAGCCACCGGTCTCATCTACTGACGTTTTGCTGGTATTGTGTACCTGTCCAGACAACAATGTCGCGGAGACTCTGGCAAAAACCCTGGTGGAGAAAAGGCTGGCTGCCTGTGTAAATATCGGTAGCGCCATGCAGTCCATATACTATTGGCAGGATAATGTGCATCAGGACAGCGAGGTGCTGATGATGATAAAAAGCACGATACAGGCTTGGGAAAAGCTGGAACAGACGCTCCTTGAATTGCATCCTTACGATGTACCGGAAATCATTGCCCTGCCCGTCATGGCTGGCAGTAAAGACTACCTGAACTGGGTAGGGGAAAACGTATGCACCGATTGATCTTAATGCTTTCATTCCTGCTTTTCTCGGCAGGCCTGATTGCCGACGAGGAATTTCTGAAGCCGGATCAGGCCTATGGCATTTCTGCAGAGGCCGTTGGCGACAAGATCAAGATACGCTGGGACATAGCCGATGGATATTATCTATACCGCAACAAATTCCGCTTCAAGGCCGATAACAAGGATGTTTCCCTCGGCAGCCCGGATCTGCCGCCGGGAAATGTAAAAAAGGACCCTTTCTTCGGTGACATCGAAATTTACCGCAAGCAGGTGGAAATTGAGCTGCCTTTTCACGTCAGCGGTAAAACGCCAAACATGCTGGAACTCGAGGCCCGCTCCCAGGGCTGCGCCGATGCAGGCATCTGCTATCCCCCGCATACCCAGAAGGTCCTCATCGCAATGGATACGCGGGTCGACCAGCCACCACCGGTAACCGCGACTGCCGCCGCAGATGCCCAGGAAACCCTGGTCCAGGTATCCGGCTCCGAGATCCCCGAAACCCAATCCAGCCCGGTGGAGAAAAACACCGGTATGTCGCCCCTGGATGCCCTCGGTGCATTGGGTAACGACCTGGGGCTCGAAGACGAAGACGATTTCCTGACTCCGGACCAGGCTTACAAGCCTTTCGTTGAAACCAAGGACGGCAAGAATCTCGTCATTCACTGGGATATTGCCGACGACACCTATCTCTACGAAGACAAGGTGGACATCAGCCTGGAAGGCGAAGGTGTTCGCCTGGGACAGTTCACACTGCCACCACCCAAGATCAAACACGACTCCATCAGACCCGATGGCAGCATCGGCGATGTGCCCGTCTTCGTACACAAGCTCGATGTCACCATCCCGCTGGTGCGCACCAATACTGAAAGCACAGAAATCACGGTAACCCTCAAATATCAGGGCTGCGACGGCAAGCGAGGTATTTGCTATCCACCCCAGAAGAAGCCGTTCAAGATCCAGCTGCCAGCTATTGCACCAGGAGCACTGACTGCAGACAATACAGGGGAGTCAGGTACGACAACTTCTGCACCTGCACCTACATCTGCACCCGCTGTGGAACAATCCGAGCAGGATCAGATCGCTTCCATGCTCAGCCACAGCAGTACCTGGCTGATTCTGTTGACCTTCTTTGGCATAGGATTGCTGCTGGCCTTCACCCCCTGCGTGTTCCCCATGATTCCCATCCTGTCCGGCATCATCGCGGGACAGGGTGCGGGCATCACTACACGCAAGGCCTTTACGCTCTCCGTGGTCTATGTGCTGGCCATGGCAGTCACTTATACCATCGTGGGTGTACTGGCAGGCCTGTTCGGCGCCAGCCTGAACCTGACGGCAGCTTTCCAGAACCCCTGGATTCTGAGTGCCTTTGCCCTGCTGTTCGTGCTGTTATCCCTATCCATGTTCGGTTTCTATGACCTGCAACTGCCCGCCAGCTGGCAAAGCAAGCTCAGTGAAATCAGCAACAAACAACACGGCGGAGAGCTCAGTGGCGTGGCCATCATGGGGCTGCTATCTGCTCTCATCGTCGGACCCTGCGTCGCCCCGCCACTGGCAGGTGCCCTGATCTATATCGGTCAAACAGGGGATGCGGTACTCGGTGGTGCCGCCCTGTTTGCCATGGCCATGGGCATGGGCGCACCCCTTGTCGCCATTGGTACTTCGGCGGGCAAGCTGCTGCCAAAAGCCGGTGGCTGGATGGATGCGGTCAAAGGTGTGTTCGGCGTCATGATGTTGGGACTGGCCATTACCATGCTGGAGCGCTTCGTACCCGAAGCCATCACCATGGGGCTGTGGGGCATGCTGCTCATCGTCTCCGCCATCTACATGGGCGCATTGCAACAGCTGAGCGTGGAAGCCAGCGGCTGGAGCAAACTATGGAAAGGGCTGGGCGTGGTGCTGCTGGTCTATGGCGCCCTGTTCCTGGTCGGTGTTGCCGCCAATGGCAGGGACACCCTGCAGCCCTTACGTGGACTCGCCGTGGGCGGTGGTGCGGGCAGTGTACAAAGCCACCTGCAATTCAGGAAGGTCAAATCAGTGGCTGATCTTGAACGCGAACTGGCCGCTGCCAAAGCTGCCGGCAAGCCGGTAATGCTGGATTTCTATGCCGACTGGTGCATTTACTGCAAACAGATGGAAAAAAATGTGTTCTCACGACCTGATGTGGTCGCCGCCATGAGTAACTTCGTACTGCTGCAGGCCGATGTGACCGAGCAGGACGATAAAGACATGGCGCTGATGGAAAATATCGGCATTCCTGCTCCTCCCGCCATGATCTTCTGGGGAACGGATGGCAACGAAATGAAACACCTGCGCCTCATGGGCTACATGGGCGTCGGTGAATTCAAGAGCCATGTGGCCAAAATAGAATAGTCCGGGACAATCATGAAATTCAGGCAGTTTGCTCTTCTGGCCGCCATCGGGCTGGGTCTTGGCGCCGTAATCACCGGGGTGTATCAATGGCGTCAACACCACCACGAGGTATTGCCGGATTCCCGGGGTGTCTACAGTCAGATACCGGATTTCACCCTGCCCAACCTCGATGGCAATCCCTGGCGGGCGGAAGAATGGCGAGACAAGGTGCTGGTCATCAACTTCTGGGCGACCTGGTGCCCTCCCTGCCGCAAGGAAATGCCCCTGTTTGTCACATTGCAGGAACAGTTTGCAAACAAGGGCGTGCTCTTCGTGGGCATTGCCATCGATGACAAACAGGCTGTTCAGGATTTCGTCGATACTCATGGCATCGAATTCCCCATCCTGCTGGGCGAGAATCGGGCCATGGCATTGTCCACACAGCTCGGCGATCGTTTCAATGCCCTGCCCTATACCGTGGTAGCCGACCGGGGGGGCAAGATCATATTGCGCCAGGCCGGCGAAATGACTGAATCCCGCTTGCGTCCCCTGCTGGATGCACTCATACAGTCACCCTAACGCACAAGCTCACGTGAAACTGGACATATCGGCCAGATTAGCGCAGAATTGCAGAAATTATACGCTGGTTCAGCGCAGTTACCGACAGTAACCTATCCAGGAAACGGTTTTCAATGAGCAAGATTCTGGTAATCAATGGACCCAATCTCAATCTGCTGGGCAGTCGGGAACCGGGTCACTATGGACAGGAAACCCTGGCTGATATCGAGAAAGCCCTGTTGAGTCTCGCCATTACCCAGGGAAATGAACTGGAATTTTTCCAGTCCAACGCAGAATTCCAGCTCATCGATCGAATTCATCAGGCCGGCCGTGACAGTGTGGATTTTATCCTCATCAACCCCGCCGCCTTCACCCACACCAGCGTCGCCCTGCGTGACGCCTTGCTCGGTGTGAGTATTCCTTTTATAGAGGTGCATCTTTCCAACGTGTTTAGCCGCGAGCAATTCCGTCACCACTCCTATCTTTCCGATGTGGCAGTGGGCGTGATCAGCGGGCTGGGCGCCCAGGGCTATGAACTGGCCCTGCAGGCAGCCGAAAAACATCTTGGCGCACCCACCGACACAGGGTTATAAATTCATGGATATACGCAAGGTCAAGAAACTCATCGAATTGCTGGAAACGTCAGACATCGCCGAAATCGAGATACACGAAGGTGAAGAATCCGTGCGCATCAGCCGCCATGGCAGCCTGCCACTGCCCGCAGCGCCTGTTGCTGTCGCTGCACCAGCGGCAGCACCGACGGCGGCGAGCACGCCTGCAGAAGAAGAGAAAGAACCGGAGCTGGAAGGGCATATTATTCATTCACCCATGGTCGGTACTTTCTATCGTGCACCCAATCCCGGCGCCAAGCCTTTCGTCAACGAAGGCCAGAGCGTGAATGCGGGCGATACGCTTTGCATCATCGAAGCGATGAAGATTCTCAACCAGATCGAATCCGATAAATCCGGCAAGGTAAAACGTATTCTGGTGGAAAACGGCCAGCCGGTGGAATACAACCAGCCGCTGTTTATCATCGAGTGAGGCAGCAGCCATGATTGAGAAAATCGTTATTGCCAACCGGGGCGAAATCGCCCTGCGCATTCAGCGTGCCTGCCGGGAACTGGGCATCAAGACCGTCGCCGTACATTCCGAAGCCGACCGCGATCTCAAACACGTACGCCTGGCCGATGAGTCCGTGTGCATCGGTCCTGCTGCCTCTGCAGGCAGTTACCTGAATGTGCCGGCCCTGATCAGCGCCGCAGAAGTCACTGATGCCAATGCCATTCATCCCGGTTATGGCTTCCTGTCCGAGAACGCCGATTTTGCCGAGCGGGTGGAGCAGAGTGGCTTCATCTTCATCGGTCCCAGGCCCGAGACCATCCGCCTCATGGGTGACAAGATCACCGCCATCGAGGCGATGAAGGAATCGGGCGTGCCCACGGTACCCGGTTCCGACGGCGCCATCGATGACAATGACAAGCGCAGCATCCTGCTGGCCAGGGATATCGACTACCCGGTCATCATCAAGGCCGCTGGCGGCGGTGGTGGACGGGGCATGCGGGTGGTGCACTCCGAGGCGGCACTGATCAGCGCCATCAACCTCACCCGGGAAGAAGCGCGTACTGCCTTCGGCAACGATACACTGTACATGGAGAAATTCCTCGGCAATCCCCGCCATGTGGAATTTCAGATCCTCGCCGATGCCCATGGCAACGCCATCCATCTTGGCGAGCGTGACTGCTCCATGCAGCGTCGCCACCAAAAGGTGGTCGAAGAAGCACCGGCACCTGGCATCAGTGAAGAGATACGCCAAGAAATCGGCAATCGCTGTGCCGAGGCCTGCCGCAAGATCGGCTATCGGGGTGCAGGCACCTTTGAATTCCTGTACGAAGACGGTGAATTTTATTTCATCGAGATGAACACCCGGGTGCAGGTGGAACACCCGGTCACCGAAATGATCACCGGTGTGGATATCGTCAGGGAGCAGATTCTAATCGCTGCAGGCAAGGAGCTTTCCTACAAGCAGGAGAACATCGTCCTGCGCGGTCATGCCATCGAATGCCGCATCAACGCGGAGAATCCGGAAAACTTCATGCCCAGTCCTGGCCCTATCAACCAGCTGCATGTGGCCGGCGGTCCCGGCATCCGCTTCGACAGCCATATCTACAATGGCTATTACGTACCACCTTACTATGACTCCATGATCGGCAAGCTGATCGCCTGGGGCGAGACTCGGGGGTCTGCCATTGCCCGCATGAAAACAGCGCTGTCTGAAATGGTCATCGAGGGCATCCTCACCAATATCCCGTTACAGGAAGACATCATGCATGATGCCGGTTTCGAAGCCGGTGGCGCCAATATCCATTATCTGGAAAAGAAACTGGGATTATAAAGGACTCCACAGGCCAAAAGCCGGTTTGATCGGCCATGCGGCCAAGGCTCGGGGGAGAAGGAGTAAAAACATCAGCCGCCTGAAGGCAGGTGACATCCGGATCCCTTGAATCTCCACTACACCCGCAAGCAGTGCGTTTTCTTGTCTGAAAATAACCCTGAGGCCTTGAATGGAAGTATAATTGGCGTTTTTGTCATAAAAAGCTATCTTCCAGATGAGCAATTCAGCGGATGTTTCCACCTTTCAGGGACTGATCTTCGCCCTGCAGCAATACTGGGCCGATCAGGGCTGTGTCATCCTGCAGCCCTACGACATGGAAATGGGGGCCGGTACCTTTCACACCGCCACTTTCCTGCGCTCCATCGGTCCCGAGCCCTGGAACGCTGCTTACGTGCAACCATCGCGCCGGCCCACGGATGGCCGCTATGGTGACAATCCCAACCGCCTGCAGCACTATTACCAGTTCCAGGTGGTACTCAAGCCGTCGCCGAAGAACATTCAGGATCTGTATCTGGGTTCCCTGGAAATGCTGGGCATGGATCTGCATGTACACGACGTACGTTTCGTGGAAGACAACTGGGAATCCCCCACCCTGGGCGCTTGGGGACTGGGATGGGAGGTATGGCTCAACGGCATGGAAGTCACCCAATTCACCTATTTTCAGCAGGTGGGTGGTCTGGACTGTCGACCCGTCACCGGGGAAATCACCTACGGTCTGGAGCGCATCGCCATGTACATCCAGGGTGTGGAAAGCATCTATGATCTGGTCTGGACCCATGGACCCGATGGCCCAGTGACCTACGGCGATGTCTTCCACCAGAACGAGGTAGAGCAATCCACCTACAATTTCGAACATGCCAACGTGGATTTCCTCTTCCAGCTGTTCGATCAGTGCGAAAAGGACAGCAACAAGCTCATCGAACTGGGACTGCCCCTGCCTGCCTACGAGCAGGTATTGAAGGCTTCTCATGCTTTCAACCTGCTGGATGCGCGCCACGCCATTTCGGTCACCGAGCGCCAGCGTTTCATCTTGCGGGTGCGTAGCCTGTCCCGGGCCGTCGCTCAGGCCTATTACGACGCCCGGGAGAAACTCGGCTTCCCCATGCTGAAGAACGGAGAAAGCTCATGAGCGCTTCCCAGGACCTTATTTTCGAGCTGGGTACGGAAGAACTGCCCCCCGTGGCCCTGAAGAAACTGTCCATGGCCCTGGAAAGGGAATTCATTGCCGGTCTGAAAAACGCGGGACTGGAACACGGCAAGGTGATTTCCTACGCCGCGCCGCGCCGCCTGGCGCTACTGGTGGAAGGCCTCGCCACTCGTCAGCCGGACCGCAAGATCGAAAAACGGGGACCTGCCGTGCAGGCTGCCTTTGATGCAGACGGCAAGCCCAGCAAAGCAGCCGAAGGTTTCGCCCGCTCCTGCGGCACCAGTGTGGATCAACTGGATCGCCTGAAAACCGACAAGGGCGAATGGCTGATGTATCAGGTCGAGGAAAAAGGCAAAGCCGCCACCGAATTATTGCCTGAAATCGCCGAGACTGCCCTCAACCGGCTGCCTATTCCCAAGCGCATGCGCTGGGGAAGCTCCGATGCACAGTTCGTGCGCCCGGTGCACTGGCTGCTGTTCAAACACGGTGCCGACATCGTCCCCTGCCACTTGCTGGACGTGAATGCAGGTGAGCTGAGTTATGGACACCGCTTCCATCACCCGGGCGCTCTGAGCATCGACACCCCTGCAAGTTATGCCGATGTACTCGAGTCTCAAGGAAAAGTGATTACTCACTTTGGCAGTAGACGCGATAACATAAAGCGCCAGGTTGAAAATGTAGCGGAAACCCTGGGTGGCCGGGCCGATATCGACGACGCGTTGCTGGACGAAGTAACCGCGCTCAACGAATGGCCCGTGGCCATCACCGGCAGCTTCGAGGAAAAGTATCTGGAGGTGCCGCCCGAGGCGCTGATTCTCACCATGAAGAAGAATCAGAAATACTTCCCCCTGTTCGATACTGACGGCAAGCTGATGAACCATTTCATCACCATCGCCAACATCGACAGCCCAAAACCCGAGGTGATCAGTGAAGGCAACGAGCGGGTCATTCGCCCGCGGCTGGCGGATGCCATGTTCTTCTGGGAACAGGATGGCAAACAGAAGCTGGAAGACCATATCGAGTCGCTCAAAACCGTAGTGTTCCAAAAGGATCTTGGCAGCATGTATGATAAATCCCTACGGGTGGCCGAGCTGGCCGCCTGGATTTCTGAACAAAGCGGCGCCGATGTGGAGCTGGCCAGACGCGCAGGCATGCTCAGCCGCTGTGACCTGATGACTCACATGGTCGGTGAGTTTGCCGATATGCAGGGCATCATGGGACGCTACCAGGCGCTACGTGACGGCGAACCCGAAGAACTGGCGCTGGCCATGGAAGAGTTTTACCTGCCCCGCTATTCCGGGGATCGGTTGCCACAAACCCCCACCGGCATCGCCCTGGCTCTGGCGGAAAAAATCGATACCCTGTGTGGCATCTTCGGCATCGGCATGAAACCCACGGGAGACAAGGATCCCTTTGCCCTGCGGCGCGCAGCGCTAGGCGCATTGCGTATTGTACGTGAGCACTCACTAACCTTGAACCTCCGTGATCTTCTGGATACCGCAATTAACTCCCTGCGGGACCGAATCAAGGAGGAACACACGGCTGAAGCGGTTTTTTCCTTCCTCATGGAACGCCTGAAGGTGCTGCTGGCAGATGAGAACATCTCCAGTCAACTGTTCGAGGCGGTTATTGCCGTTCAACCACCGAGCCTCCCCGATCTCGATGCACGGATTCGGGCGGTACAGGCTTTTCAGGCGCTACCCGAAGCCGAAGCGCTGGCCGCCGCCAACAAACGTATCCGCAATATCCTGCGCAAATCGGAAGACACCATTCCCGACATCGTAGATGAAACCTTGTTGCAAGATCCGGCTGAAAAGGCCCTGCTTGCAGCATTGCACACCAAGCAACAGGAGATTACCCCTTTCCTCGCTGACGCCAATTACCCCGCAGCGCTCAAGGCACTGGCCAGCCTCCGTGCGCCGGTAGACCAATTTTTCGATGACGTAATGGTCAACGTGGACGATACGCTGTTACGCCGTAACCGCCTGTCGTTGCTGCAGCAACTGAACAATCTGTTCCTGCAGGTCGCCGATATTTCCCAGCTACAACAATGAGTGAACCTATGAGTCCGGACGAAAACGATTCCTGGAATGCCATGATGGAAGCCGTGCAGGCTTTCCATGACAAACACGATTTCAAGAACACCGGGGGTGAAGAGCTCAATTACCGCGTCGCACTCATGGCCGAGGAGTTGGGTGAAATCTCTTCCTGTGTGACCAAGGGTAAAAGTAAGCACTTACTATCAGAAGAAGTGGCCGATCTGCTCATCCTGCTCATGGGCACCGGTATCGCGGCAGATTTCGATCTCAAGCAGGCCTTCTGGGACAAAATGAACAAGCTCATGCAACGCGAATCCCGCATGGTCAACGGTCGTATTCGCGTCTCCGAATTCCGGGACATGGAATAGAGCCCATTCCATGCCAGGCCAGCAGATCCACCACATCATTCTAGATCGCGACGGTGTCATCAACAGTGACTCTGACCAGTTCATCAAGAGCCCGGACGAATGGCAAGCCATCGATGGCAGCCTGGAAGCCATCGCCAAGTTGAAACAGGCAGGTTTCCTGGTGGGTATTGCCAGCAACCAGTCTGGTATCGGGCGGGGCCTGTTCGATCGGGCCACCCTCGATGCCATGCATGAAAAAATGCAGTTGGAACTGGCTAAACTCGGCGCCCATGTGGATTTGATCGCCTTCTGCCCGCACACCCCTGAAGACCAATGCGAATGCCGAAAACCAAAACCCGGTCTGTATCGGGAGCTGGCACAACGCTGGAACATCGACCTGGATGGCATTCCCATCATCGGTGACAGTCTCAGGGACCTTGAAGCGGCCCAGGCAGTCAATGCCAGGCCGATACTGGTACGCACAGGCAAAGGTGAGAAAACCGTGGAACAATTGCGGGGGAAAGCCGGTATCCCCGTATTCGCTGATCTCAGACAGGCTGTTGATCGGCTGCTGCAGGAACAGACATGCTGATTAGCCTCCGTTCCTCGCTTTATTTCATCACGATGATTGCAAGCATCACGCTCTTCGGTCTGGCAATAGCCACCATCGGCCTGTTGCTGCCATTGTCTGCCAGAGACCGTATGGCTGCGGCCTGGGGCAGTACCAATCTGTGGTTGATGAAGATGATCTGTGGCTTGAAATACCGCATCCACGGAAAGGAAAATCTACCGCAACATGCAGCCATCATCATGTGCAAGCACCAGTCCACCTGGGAAACCATTTCACTGAAAAGCATTGTACGTCCACAGCAATCATGGATTCTCAAACAGGAGCTGATGCGCCTGCCGGTTTTCGGCTGGGCGCTTGCTGCGATTCCCAACATTCCCATCGATCGCAGTGCCGGACGCAAAGCGGTAAAACAGATCGTGGAACGCGGCATGCAACTGCTCGAACAGGACAGGACGATTATCGTCTTCCCGGAAGGCACCCGCACCGCTCCCGGTGAAAAACGCAAATACGGTATCGGTGGCGGTATGTTGGCCGAGAAGTCCGGTTATCCCGTGATTCCCATAGCACACAATGCGGGAGTTTTCTGGCGACGCAGGGGATTGAAGAAATACCCGGGCACCATCGATGTGGTGGTGGGAGAAGCTTTTGACCCAAAAGGCATGAAAGCCTCGGAGATCACCAGCAGAGTGGAAAATTGGATTGAAACGGAAGTAGCCAGGTTTCCTTCAAGCCCACCCTAATTCAAATCTTTTTAGTCATTACGGAAAAACACTTGACCTCCGCTTGTTCCCTAACAGAGTCAATATTACTCACATTTTATCCACAGGACAACCCTACCTGTGGATAACTTTATCAGATATCCAGATTCTCCACTGTTAACGCATTGGACTGAATAAATTCTCTTCTTGGCTCCACTTCGTCGCCCATTAAGGTTGTAAATACTTCATCTGCCCCCACTGCATCTTCTATTCTCACTTGCAGTAAACGGCGACTTTCCGGATCCATGGTAGTTTCCCACAGTTGATCCGGATTCATTTCTCCCAATCCTTTGTAGCGTTGCACATGCTGTCCACGACGTCCTTCCGCCATCAGCCAGTCCAGCGCTTCGCTGAAACTATCGACCGGTTGCTGCTTTTCACCCCGTTTGATATAGGCACCCTTTTCAATAAGGCCATGCAGTTTTTCACCCACCAGACGCAGTTTCTTGTAGTCCCCGCTGTAGAAGAAATCTACGGGCAGGTAACGCACATTGTCGATGCCATGAGTGTGATGGGTAATGACGATAGCTTCCCCTTTTTCCTCATCTGCGGCCCTGAGTTGCAACTCATACCGATGAGACAGTTTCTGCTCGGCATTCAGTCGCTGGGTCAATTCCGATAGCCACGTTGCGAAACCGGCTTTATCTTCAATCAGTTCCCGATCGACGCCCGGCATGTAAATCAGCTTCTCAAGCACTTGGTTGTCATAACGTTTTGCCAGACGCTGAATAATGGCAAGGCTCGCTACATACTCAATAGCCAGAGATTCCAGCGCGGATGGTGACATGGGTGGAGCCTTATCGTTGACATGCAGTTCTGCGCCATCCAGTGCCATGTGCAACAGATATTGATTCAGTTCCAGATCGTCTTTGATATAGGTTTCCTGTTTGCCCTTTTTCACCTTGTATAAGGGTGGCTGAGCGATGTAGATATGACCCCGCTCGATCAGTTCCGGCATCTGCCGGTAAAAGAAAGTCAGCAGCAGCGTACGTATATGCGCCCCATCCACGTCTGCATCGGTCATGATGATAATGCGGTGGTAGCGCAACTTGTCCGGGTTGAATTCTTCCCGACCGATCCCACAACCCAGCGCGGTTATCAGGGTACCCACCTCGGCAGAAGACAGCATCTTGTCGAAGCGGGCTTTCTCCACGTTCAGGATCTTGCCTTTCAGGGGAAGAATCGCCTGATTGGCCCGATTCCGTCCCTGCTTGGCGGAACCACCGGCAGAATCTCCCTCCACCAGATAAAGTTCTGATTTGGCGGGATCTTTTTCCTGACAGTCTGCCAGCTTGCCGGGGAGGCCTGCAACATCCAGCACACCCTTGCGGCGGGTCATTTCCCGGGCTTTCCTGGCGGCTTCGCGCGCCCGTGCGGCATCCACCATCTTACCGGCTATGGCCTTGGCTTCACCGGGATTTTCCATCAGGAATTCGTTGAGTTTTTCACTCAATACCGCTTCAACGATACCCTTAACTTCGGAAGATACCAGTTTGTCCTTGGTTTGCGAAGAAAATTTCGGGTCTGGCACCTTTACCGACAATACGGCGGTCAGCCCTTCCCTCGCGTCATCGCCTGTGGGATGGACTTTTTGCTTCTTGGCCAGGCCTGCCTGCTCGATATAGGTGTTGAGCGTACGCGTCAAGGCACCCCGAAAACCGGCCAGATGGGTGCCACCGTCTTTTTGCGGGATATTGTTGGTAAAACAGAAGATGCTTTCCTGGTAGGACTCATTCCACTGCATAGCCACTTCTACCACCACATCATTCTTTTCCGCCGTAATGTGGAAGACTTTTTCGTGCATCGGCGTCTTTTTACGGTTCAAATGCTCTACAAAGGCGCGAATGCCACCTTCGTATTTAAAAACATCCTCCTTTCCGTCCCGCTCATCTTTGAGATGGATATGGACGCCAGAGTTCAGGAAAGACAGCTCCCGCAATCGTTTGGCCAATATATCGTAGTGATATTCCGTATCCGCAAAAATATCCTCACTGGGCTTGAAGCGGATGATGGTTCCTGTCTCTTCCGTATCACCAATCGCTTTCAATGGAGACTGAGGCTCACCAAGTACATAGCGTTGATACCAGACCTTGCCATCACGCTTGACCGTCAGTTCCAGTTCCTCCGACAAGGCATTGACCACAGAAACCCCAACTCCGTGCAGGCCACCGGACACCTTGTATGAGTTATCGTCAAATTTCCCACCTGCATGCAGCACGGTCATGATTACTTCAGCCGCGGAAACACCTTCCTCTTCATGCATATCTACGGGAATTCCCCGACCATCATCGGTGACTGTGACGGAATTGTCGCTGTGAATGGTTACCCGAATGGTATTGCAATAGCCTGCCAGTGCTTCATCGATGGCATTGTCCACCACTTCAAACACCATGTGATGTAAGCCGGTTCCATCATCCGTGTCACCAATGTACATACCGGGACGCTTTCTGACCGCATCCAGGCCTTTGAGGACTTTAATCGAGGAAGAATCGTATTCGTTATGCTCTGCCATAGGTGCCATGCTTTTTGTCTTAAATCAAGGCTGATTATAACAGACAATGGACTATACCCTCAGGATTCAGACTACTTGTTCCAAGTAGACCCATGTTTCACGTGGAACACCCTACTCTCTTTTGCTATTTGGTATTTTTCCTTATCCAGTACGGTGATAAACAATTGTGCAGCGAGCGTTTGCAGGAAATTCAGTATTCTTTGAGTATTTGTCTGATCCAGCTCGGCGCCTAAATCATCGATTAGTAGCAAAGGGGGTTCATCGGTTTTATCGGCGATGATTTGAGACAAAGACAAAACCAAACCGTAAACCATCAGTTTTTGCTGTCCTCTGGAAAGTACTTTGCTGGCTGGCACGCCATCAACCAGGATTCTCAATTGCGCACGATGAATACCTGCACTGGTGAATCCCTGGGATAGGTCCTGGTGTTCTGTTTTCCTAAAAGCCTCCTCCAAAGAAAGATCGACCTTCCAGCCTTTACTCAATGACAATTCGATCGACAACGGAAATTCTATAGCTACCAGGAACGCACCTAACTGTTGCTCTACCATACTCAGCAGACGCATCCGCCTTTCGATTATAGTGTCAGACAAAATAATCAATTGTTCTTCAAAAGAACGCGCCAAGCGGATATCCCCCGACCTTAGCGCGGCATTACGCTGTTTCAACGCCCGTTGGTACGCCATGAGGGTTTGATGGTAAGACTGTTCCACGTGGAACAATCCAAAATCAAGGTAGCGCCTGCGTAGTTCGGGACCTCTTTCAATCAACTCATGAGACTGCGGCGTAATCAATTGCAGGGGTAACAGCCGAAAAAGTTCAGAGCGTCTGGAAACATCTTGTCCCGCATTTCTGGCGACGAACCGCTGTTTATTACGCTGAATGCCCAATTTTGACGTCACTCCTGTATTCCCCAGCAGGTCAGCAACCACCCGAGCGCTTTTTTCACCTTTGCTAATAAGAGGTCCTGCTTCAGAATGCCGAAAGCTCTTTCCCTGACCCAAAAGAAATATCGCTTCCAGTATCGACGTCTTACCAGCGCCATTGTCGCCATAAATGAGATTCAATCCTTTTCCGGGATCGAGTTCCATATTCCGGATGATTCGCAGATTCTCTATTCGGATGTGCGTAATGTTCATGGGTTCAACGGTTTCAGATGCCAGTACTGGCAAACCAGGGTTAAAAGTATGTCCGGATATTCAATGAAAAGGGGCGTCATAATACGCCCCTGTTTTTGCAATTGCGTTGACTCTGCGTATTCAGATTCTCATGGGCATTACGACATAACGAGCCCCGTTTTCCTTGTCGGAGGTAATTACACAACTGGCGGTAGCATCGATAAGCCCCATGTGGATCGTATCACCATCGAGTACAGACAACACATCAAGAAGGTAACTAACATTGAAACCAATGCTTAACTCTTCTCCCTGGTAATCCACTTCCAGATCTTCTTCTGCTTCTTCATGCTCAGGATTATGGGCCATCAGGTGTAATACACCAGGCTCTACCTTGAACCTGACGCCTCGAAACTTTTCATTGGAAAGGATAGCCGTCCTGGTAAGCGCCCCTTTTAATAAATCTCGATCGGCATTGAGTTCCTGGGTATTTGCGGTGGGAATGACCTTGGCATAATCCGGATAGCGACCATCGACGAGTTTGGTGGTAAAACTGCCGTTGGGAAATTCGACTTGCATATGACTGTTGCTGAACTGCAACTCGACTTGTGGTGCATCACCACTGGTACTGAGTAACCGATTCAATTCGATAACGGCCTTTCTGGGAACGATGGCCTGAATATCCAGATCGTCGGCAGAGTCTATTTTCAGATCACAAAGTGCCAATCGATGACCATCGGTGGCGACGGCGCGCAGTTTTCCCGGCCTTCCTTCAAGCAACAGCCCGTTCAGATAATAACGGACATCCTGCTGGGCCATGGCAAACTGGGTTTTTTCCAGCAAGCGTTTCAACTTGTTCTGGTTGACTACAATTTTTTGCGTGGCTACTGCTGCTTCCAGATTGGGGTAATCGGCAGCTGGCAAGGTGCTGAGCGTATAGCGTCCCCGACCAGATTTGAGGATGCTCTTGTCTCCCTGGATATCCAGCTCCAGCGCTGCATTGTCCCCCAGTGCCTTACAAATATCCACGATCTTGCGGGCCGGCAGGGTAAATTCCATGTCCTCATCTGCTGACACTTTGATTGATGTTTTTACTTCCACTTCCAGGTCCGTAGCAATCAGGGTCATCAATCCCTTTTCTACACGAAACAGGATGTTTGCCAACACAGGTAGTGTCTGACGCTTTTCCACTACACTACCCACTTGCAAGAGTGCTGGTAACAGGTCATTCCGATTGGTGGTTATCTTCATTTATCGGCTCTCTAATTATTAGATAAAGATATATTTAAAAATCTTATTATTATTATAAAGCAGCTCATTTAGCTTGAGTAACTTGATAATAGTCTTTTCTTTCCGCGACTTACAGGCATTTTTCCGAAATATAATGTCTGTATATCTACCCTGAAACTTGTACATGGATTGTGGATAAGTACGAATTTTGATTGGGACTGTTTTTCGACACAGCTTATCCACAGTTAGTGACTCAGGGTTCTCAACAGGTTTTTATAGTCCTCTGCGATACGGTTGTCTGTGTCCTTGAGCTCATTTACCTTGCGGGTGGCGTACAAGACGGTCGTATGGTCTTTGCCACCAAAAGCATTGCCGATTTCCGGCAGACTATGATTCGTAAGGTCTTTCGCCAGGGCCATGGCAATTTGCCTGGGGCGGGCAATCGTACGACTGCGATTCTTGGACAGCATATCCGATGTACGAATTTTATAATAGTCTGAAACTATCTTTTGTATGTTTTCTATAGTTATTACCTTGTCTTGTGCGGCGATCATGTCGCGTAAAGCTTCCTTGGCAAAATCCAGGGTGATGGGCCTACCCGTGAACTGGGCATTGGCCACCACCCGGCGTAGGGCACCTTCGAGTTCGCGGATGTTGGAACGCACGCGTTGTCCCATGAAAAAAGCCACCTCGCTGGGAAGTTCTATGGAAAACAGTTTTTGTGCCTTGTTCATCAAGATGGCAACCCGGGTTTCCAGATCCGGTGGTTCGATTGCCACGGTCAATCCCCAGCCAAAACGCGATTTGAGCCGGTCTTCCAGACCATCGACTTCTTTTGGAAAACGGTCACTGGTAAGAATGATCTGCTGCTGGGATTCGAACAGGGCAT
>CAZFXI010000034.1:0-30422 GCA_964522855.1 uncultured Sedimenticola sp. | reverse complement strand
AAATCCCATACCGACAACGACATCATGCTGCACCTGCCCGCCAAAGGTGTGATTTTCCTCGGTGACAATGCCGGTTACGGGCGCATGCTGCGGCTCAATGACGGCAGTTTTCAGGGGAATATCAAGAACTTGAACCGGGCATTAGCCAGTGCTGCCAAGGTTTTTGTGCCGGGACACGGCCCCACGGGTGGACCGGAAGCGGCTACTGAATATCGTGATTACCTCCAGACCGTCTATGACGGCGTGAAGGAGTATTTCGAGGAGGACCTGAGTGACTTCGAGATCAAACCCAAGCTGCTGCCGCGCCTGGCGCGGTGGAAGGATTGGACGGATTTCGACAGCCTCATGGGCAGTCATGTGAGCCTGGCCTATCTTGAAGTGGAGGCGGCGGAATTTTGAGTAAACTCCGGGTGGGCGTCAGCGCCTGTCTGCTGGGGCAGGCTGTGCGTTACGATGGCGCTTCCCGCCCCCATGCCTGGATCCGCGAAGTGCTGCCTCGTTATGCGCAGATCCTGCCTTTCTGCCCGGAGAGCGAGGCGGGCCTGGAAACGCCTCGACCGGCGGTACGTCTGGTGCAAGCGGGTGGCGGAAATATCCGCGTCCTCGGGGTCGACAACCCGGAACTGGATGTGACAGCGGTACTGCATGCATGGGCCGATCGGCAGGAGCAAAGGTTGCAATCGCTCGATGCCCTGGTCTTCAAGTCCCGCTCTCCCAGCTGTGGCTGGGCAACCACCCCACTCTTCGATGAAAAAGGTCTGCTCCTGAAGCCGGATTTTGATGGCATCTTTGCCGCCTGGGTGAAAACGAATTATCCCGAACTCTTTCTTTGTGACGAGGTTTATCTTGAAGACAAGCGCGGCCAGGAACGGTTTCTTGCGCACATACAAAAAGAATACCGATTAGTTACAAAACTCAGCAAGCTGGAAAACTGATCGTTGGTCATTCCGGCGCAGGCCGGAATCCATCGTGGACAATGGACCCCGGCCTGCGCCGGGGTGACGAGCCAGGAAGTGGATAGCTGAGCTTTGCAACTAATTGCCAAAAAGAATTGTGAAATAAAATTTTCATCCATAAGGTCTATAGTTACTGTCGGGTGCATATTCAGCATCTGATTGCATGCAAATAATGAAAATTCCTTGAGGAGAATGAGATGAGAACAGCAGAAAAAGTAAAAGGTATGGCACTGGCAGCAGCGGCAGCAGTGATGTTGGCGGGAGCACCCATCGGAGCCATGGCCGGCGATGCAGAAGGTAAATGTATGGGAGCCAACTCCTGCAAAGGCAAGGGTGCCTGCGCAACGGCCACCAATGCCTGTGCAGGCCAGAATTCCTGTAAGGGTCAGGGTTTCCTGAAAATGACCAAGACCGATTGTACTGAAGCCGGTGGTACTTTCGAGCCCATAAAGAAATAAGAACTATAGATCTGTTAGGCTTGAGGAGCCGGGCATGCAGGGCATGATCCGGCTCTTCTTTTTTTGGATGGTCGGAGTAGTAAAGGTATGAACAAGCCGTTCCTTGGTTTTGGTTTGGGCTTGCGAAAGGAGCACTACGAGGCGGTGCTGGCGCAGAAACCTGCCGTGGACTGGTTCGAGATCCTTTCCGAAAACTATATGGTAGACGGTGGCAAGCCACTGTATTACCTGGACAAGATCCGTCGAGATTATCCCCTGGTGATGCACGGTGTATCGCTTTCCATCGCCAGCACCGATTCGTTGAACCAGGACTATCTGCGCGATCTGAAAAAGCTCGCAGATCGGGTCGAGCCAGCCTGGATCTCCGACCATTTATGCTGGACCAGCGTTAATGCCCACAACTACCACGATCTGCTGCCCATGCCCTATACACGGGAAGTGATCGAGCATATTGCCGACCGGGTGCGCCAGGTGCAGGATTATCTCGGACGGCAGATCCTGCTGGAAAATCTGTCCAGTTATGTAAGCTTCGATGACTCGGAAATGTCTGAATGGGAGTTCCTCTCCGCCGTGGCCGAGGCGGCTGACTGCCTGATCCTGCTGGATGTGAACAACATCTATGTCAGCAGCATCAATCACGGTTTCGAGCCCATGGATTATGTGCGTGGCGTGCCGGCGGAGCGGGTGTGGCAGTTTCATCTCGCCGGACATACCACCAATGAATCCGGCAAAATCATGATCGACACCCATGACATGCCCATTCGGGATGAAGTCTGGGAGCTGTACCGCGAGACCTGCGCGTTGCTGGGGCCGGTATCCACCATGATCGAGCGGGACGACAACATCCCCGAGCTGCCGGAGCTGGTGGAAGAGCTGGCTCAGGCGCGGGCCATCGCCCAACCCCTGTGGGAGGAAGTGTGAAGGACTTGCGCGACCTGCAGAAAAGGTTTGCCGATTATCTGCATGGGGGAGGTGGCGATGTGCCGGCGACCGTCATTGGCGATGAAAAAGCCGATGCCCGGGAACGAATGGATCTGTATGCCGGTGCCTATCGGGTGCGACTGGTGGACAGCCTCAGCGTGGACTTCCCCGGTCTGTGGACCATGCTCGGAGATGAGCAGTTCTACCAGCTTTGCCTGGACTACATTCGTCAGCATCCGTCCAGCTACCCTTCCATACGCTGGTTCGGCAACCAGTTGCCCGAGTTCCTGCGTCAAAATACACCGTACAATGATTATCCCCAGGTAGCGGAAATGGCGGCTTTCGAATGGGCCCAGGGGCTGGTGTTCGATGCCCGGGATGCCGCTGCCGTTTCCCTGGAAGTGCTTGCCGAGGTACCGCCGCAGGCATGGGCGGACATGCGGCAGGAATTTGTACCGGCCATGCAGCGCCTGGATCTGTCCTGGAATATCCCCCTGCTGTGGTCAGCCATCGACCAGGAGGAAGACCCCATGCCGGAACTGGAACAACAGGAGCATCCCGTGGGTTGGTTGCTATGGCGTCAGGATCTGGTACCCGGTTGGCGGCAACTGGATGTGGATGAGGCCTGGGCGCTGGATCAGGCCAGGGAAGGCGAATGTTTTGGCAACATTTGCGAGGGATTGCTGGAATGGGTGGATGAACGGCATGCGCCGGTGCGGGCTGCCGGGTTCATCAAGACCTGGGTATCTCACGGGCTGATCGGCGGGCTACACTTCGACTGAGCCTTGCCGGATACAATAAATGATTGAAAAGCTCAGCTGCCCGTCATTCCCGCGTAGGCGGGAATCCAGAATTACGGAGTGTCAATCAGTGCAGTCATATTGTTCACTGGATTCCTGTATTCGCAGGAATGACGACCGTAAAGATTGCGAATGAACGAGCTGGTTTTGTAACTAATCACCAATAAAAAAGCCGTCTTCGGATAAAGGCGGCTCTTGTTGGTGCTCATGTATCTACAGATCTATCTGGGTGAGACATAGACATACACCTGCCGGGGGCGGGCGGCTTCCTGTGCGGATCTGTCCCCCTTCTTTGCCGGCAGCGCCAGTTCACCCAATACCACGCCGATGGTCTGCCCGGTACTTGGGGCTGCGGCGGTGGGTGAATATCTGTTCGGTGATACGGCATCGATGGTTCTGTCCTCCGCATCGCTCACCAGCAGGGAGCCGGGGGTAATCCGGGAGGCATCCATGTCCACGTTCACCGGGGTGGCTCCCCGCACAACGACCAGTACATAGTCACCGGGGCGTATGACGCCTGCTGGCGTCGGATCCAGCCGAGTGGCTGCGTCGTCATCCCTTACCGCATCCATGTTGAATCGGCTGGCGGCAACCCCGGCAATGGCGGCTTCCGGCAGGGCGGCGGTGCTGTTGACCGTCACGACAGGGTCATCGTCCAGGCCGCCAACGGCCTGAATGCCCGAGAAACTGACCACATCGCCGGGCAGTATGTTGCTTTCCCCCGTGTACTTGAACACCTGGCTGGTCGTTCCCGTGGAGTTGTAGTTTTTCGTGAAAAGGTTGTCGGGCGTGTAGAGTCCGTAGTTGTCGTCCGCCCTGCCTGTTCTGCCGGTAACGCCCCGATAGCTGGTGCTCTGTGCCCAGATGCCGTAATTGGTGTCACTTGAGGCATATACGCCGGTGCCGGAATCGCTCGAGCCCACCACGCCTCTGCTTTGCCCGATGCCCACCACGCCGATAGAGCCAAAGGGAGTGGTGATGCCAGTGATATTTCCGGCAATTCCTTTTACGCCATAGGCAGAAGCTCCGTGCCCCCTTCCGAATACACCTGCTGATTCATGTTCGTTGAAATTATTCGTGTTATCCGTTGCCTGCCCAAAAATACCGTAAACGGTCTGCAAGGCTCCGGGGGAGGGAGTGGTGTTTATGCCTGAAATAACCGCGTTGTCTTCCGGTGGGGCGCTTTGGTTTGCTGGTACTGCCGCACTGGCTTTGAAAGGGTAAATGAGTTTCTCTGGCGTCACTGCGCCATCTTTCAGTTCACCGGTGTCCACGGCGCCGGCGGAAATCTTGGCTGAAGTAACAGCATCATTGGCCAGCATGGTCTCCTGAATGCCGCCAGTTGCTACAGAAATGGCGCCGCTGCCGGTAATGGGGCCGCCGGCCAGTCCGGATCCTGCAGCAACGCTGGTGACGCCCGCATCGTCTGTTTCACAGATGACGCTGCCATCGGGAAAAAGCCGGCGAATGCTGCTGCCCGCTGCGCAGGTGGCGTCCATGGCGGTGGTTTGGATGCTGCCATCCGGGAACTTGAAGCCGCCGTTGGTGGGCGATCGGGATTCAATCACTCCATCGACACTCATGCCGCCATTGCCCGCCGCATTGGCAATCGGTGGCTTGACCGCTTTCGCTGAGGTTGGGTTTTCCGCCATGATCGGCATGCTGGTGAACAGAAACGACAAAGCGGGTAACGTCATACGGGTAAAGAGAGTTATTTTCATTGTTGATATTCTCCTGTTTTGCAAAACAGATTTAAGCGTAGTTAAGAGGATAGTTGATGATCAAGACAAGGAATTTTCCCCAGATTCAGTAGCGCGTTTTTTTCTCTCGCCTGATCAGCCAGACTTCCAGCCCCTGGCTGTTGAGGTGGATATCATCCCGCAGCAGTTCTTCCGCCAGCTTCCTGTCCTGTTGTGGATTGTGTTCTTCCAGGCGGGAGAGCATTTTCTTCATGAGCGCCTGCGCCAGACGCTCTTTCCTGCCTTCCTTGTCACCTGAGCGTTCCTCTTCCAGGGCAATCTCCACATGATCCTGGATGGACTGGCGCAGTTGCTCCTGCCATTTCATGGGTTCCTCGAGGGGGCCGAAATGGGTCAGGCAGGCTCGTCTCGGCTGAAGGGCCATCATTTTGTCCAGGGATCGCATCCAGGACTCGGGATCGAAAGCCACGGGCGTGGTGGTGGCCATGAGCCAAGGGATGCCTTCATGATCCAGTTCCCGGTAACGCAACCCGAAGGTATCACCTGTATACAAAGCGGTGGTGTGCTGATCGAAAAAACAGCCGTGGTGATTGGCATGTCCGGGTGTGTCGATGAAGGACAGCCAGCGTTTTCCCAGCTCCAGCTGTTCGCCGTCTTCGAGGGCATAACAACGGGTTTCGGGTGCGGGTATCAGACGACCAAAGGATTTTTCAAACATTTCCTCGCCATACACCGCCATGGCGCCCTGTTGCAGGCGGGATGGGTCGATCATGTGAGGCAATCCCTTGCTGTGGGTCGCCAGTGTTGCGTTCTTGCATTGGTTGAGCAGGGTGCCCGCGCCGCCGGCGTGATCGAGATGCACATGCGTGGGCAGTATCCAGCGTACCTGATCGCTGGAAAAGCCCAGCGCTTCGATCAGGCTGAGCAGGCCGGACACATTGTTGCTGGTGCCGGTGTCGATAAAGGCCAATTCGCCATCATCATGCAGCAGGTAGCAGGCGGTATGTCTGGGGCGGTTCAGAGCGGTATCGATGCACCAGCTGTGGGTATCCAATGGCTCAAAAGTCAGTTTTTCAGTTTCCCTGGTCATCGTCATCTTCCTTGTTGTCTATGCCGAGCTTGCTGAGTCGATAACGTATGGAGCGGAAACTGATGCCCAGTTTGCTGGCTGCCGATGTCTTGTTCCAGCGGGATGCCTCCAAAGCCTGCAGTAGAATATCCCGCTCGATCCTGGCCAGGTAATCTTCCAGACTTTCACCTGCAAGACGCTGCTTTGCTTCTGTGCTGACGGCTTCCTGTGAATTGATCAAGCCGAGATCTTCAAGCGTTATGATCTCGTTTTCACACAGAGCGAAAGCCCGCTCCAGTATGTTTTCCAGTTCCCGCACATTGCCTTGAAATGGATAGTTCTTCAGCGCATCCAATGCCTTGTCATGTAACCTGGGCACGGGTTGCTGGTAATTGCCAGCAATACTGCTCAGCAGGTGCTCGATCAGATCCGGAATGTCTTCCGTGCGTTCCCGTAGGGAAGGCATTTGCAGTTCGATCACGTTCAGGCGGTAGTAGAGATCCTGGCGAAACTCGCCATCCTGCACGCGTTGCGACAGGTTTTGGTGGGTGGCGCTGACAAGGCGTATATCGGTACGCAATTCTTTTGTTGAACCAACCGGACGCACTAGCTTTTCCTGTATCACACGCAATAATTTGACCTGCATGGACAGGGGCAGGTCGGCCACTTCGTCCAGAAACAGGGTGCCGCCTTCGGCTTCCTGAAACAAGCCGTTCTTGTCAGCGGTAGCGCCGGTGAAAGAACCTTTCTTGTGTCCGAACAGTTCGCTTTCCATCAGTTCATGGGGAATGGCGCCGCAGTTTACCGCGACGAAGGGCTTGTCGTTCCTGGGACCAAGCTGGTGAATCAGTCGGGCAGCGAGTTCCTTGCCGGTGCCGGATTCTCCGGTGATATGCACGGGAGCCTGGCTGCGGGACAGTTTTGTGATCAGGGTTCGCACCTGGTTCATGCTGTCTGACGTACCCCGCAATGGGCATTCTGCATCGTTCTCTGTAGTTGAACAGAATTCAACTTGCTGGGACTGGTGTAATTTCAGTGCGGTATTCACCAGTTTGCGCAATACGGGAAGATCCACTGGCTTGGATACAAAATCGAACGCGCCGGCTTTCAATGCTTCGATTGCGGTTTCCATATTGCCATGGGCGGTGATCATTGCCACAGGGGTGCCCGGATGGTGTTTCTGGATTTCCCTGACCAGGTCGATGCCATCGCCATCGGGGAGTCGCATATCGGCCAGGCACAGATGAAACGGCTGGCTGGCCAGGGCGGTACGCGCCTGATCCAGGTTTTCCACAGCCACGGTATCGATATCCATGCGTGCCAGGGTCAGTTCCAGCAGTTCCCGGATATCGGGTTCATCGTCAATGATCAGGGCAATGGGCTGGCTCATGGCGTAATTCCTTTTAAATGCGGTCTTTCTGGTTGGGAGTGAATTTTAGCTTGAAACAGTTGCCGCCGCTGGATATCGGCAGATAACTGATGCGAATGTTGTTCGCGTCACACAATTCCTTGACGATGTACAGACCCAGGCCGGTACCTTGGTTGCTGGTGGTAAAAAAGGGATCGAACAACTTGTCGACAATAGCAGAGGAGATGGACGTGCCATTGTCGATGACTTCGATATAGCCTTCTCCTGCCCTGGAGTCCATACCTCCTGTGAGTGAAATCACCAGGTTGCCGGCTTTGTGTGGTTGATGTTTGACCGCGTTTTCAATCAGCGCGTTGATGATCTGAAACACCTGCTTTGGATCAAATGTCAGGGTTGCATCCTGTGGTGACACGTAGGTGACCATCTGCGTGTCCTGCAACTGGAAGTTGTTGCTCATTTCCTTGCACAGCTTGTTCAGCCAAATGTCCAAGCGAACGCTTTCGGGTATCACTGTCCGTGGCCGTGACAGGGACAGGATATTTTCAATCACTTCGTTCAATCGGGATGTGTTTCTGCTGATGATTTCGGTCATGCGGCGGTCTGTGCCCCGTAGATGCTCGGATTCCTGCAGCAACTGATTGGCGTGGCCGATGGCGCCAAGGGGGTTGCGGATTTCATGGGCAATACTGGCCACCAGCTTGCCCAGGGAAGCCAGCTTCAGTTGTTGTGCTGCTTCAGCGGCCCTGGAGGCATCATCCAGAAAAATCAGCGTGCCTGCCTTTTTGTCTTCTCCCACATTCTGGAACTTGACCAGCAGATCGTTTCCTTCCGTGTGCGTATGCAGATGCCGTTGCTGGGATGAGGGTTGCTGTTTCCAGTGTGCCAATGACTGCGCCAGATCACTACTTATTTGATCAAGCGCATAACCTACAGTGCTGATTGGGCGTCCCAGAAACTGCCAGGCTGCATCATTCAGCATTCTGATGTGTGTCTTTTCATCCAGCACAATGACCCCGGTTTGCATATGGTGGATAACCTGGTCGTTTAGTTCGGTCAGGTCTGCAATATCCCTGCCCTGTTGCTTAACCAGTTTTTCGCTGAGTTGGGTGCGTGCCGAGAGTTCGTGGGAAAGAAAAGCCAGTGCAAAATAAGAAGTGCCGAGCATACCCAGCAGAGGTAGATTGCTGAGTGGTCGTTGTTGAAAAACGGATTCCAGATAGGCTTCAAGGAAGATGGCCACTGTTGCCATGGCAGCGGAAAACATGGCAACGCGTGTGGGCATACCCTGTGCTCCAAAGGCAATGGAGATGCCCAGAAGTATTCCTAGGCCGGATGGCGTTCCTCCTGACGTATAGAGCAGGATGCTGATGACAATGCTGTCGATCAATATGGCAAAGGCATATTCCATTTGCATGGCATCCAGATCGAAAAAGCTCAGTGCAAGGGAAGCGATTGCCAATACCAGGTATGCCAGTACTGTAATGATATGCAGATCAGGGGCGGATGTGCCGAGAAATGCGGGTCCAAGGCCGCTGATGCTGAAAACAAGCAGGCCAATGGAAAGCATCACCCGATAGGTAAAATACAGGCGCATCAGCCGCCGTTTGCGTTCCTGGGGTTCCGGCATGATAACCAGTCGTTCTGCCAGACGGTCAGCACGCATCAGCGGTTGTCCTTTTGTGCATGCTCCTTGCTGCAGTAGTTGTTTCCGTTTTTCTGGATGGCTTCGTCTTCCGGGATATGCAAGCCGCAATGCTTGCAGGAAAGCATGTTTTTGATCTTCGGTTTGGGCGTAGTGATGCGCTCGTTACGCAAGGTGCGTAGAATCCACCAGATAAGGAGTATAGCGATTAACAGAAAGACTATTTTCATTGGCACAAGGATACTAAAAAACCCTGATTCTTTGTGTTACTTTATCATTCTTTTACGTGAATTGGAGATGTTGAGAAATGTCAGCGGCTATTGCCCTTGCCCAAGGTGATTTTCTGGTCGGGGATATCAAGGGGAATACCCAGCAGGTGCTGGATGTTGCTGTGCGCGCACGGGATGAACTGGGCGCAGCCGCAGTGGTGTATCCTGAACTTTGTATCTGTGGATATCCACCGGAAGATCTGCTGCTGCGACCGGAGTTTCTTGCCGATATTGAGCAGTCGCTTGTTAGCATACAGCAGCAGATACGCGGCATCGATCTTGTAGTCGGCTACCCACGGCGCAAGGATGGGCATCTCTACAACACAGCCGGGGTCTTTCGTGACGGGAAACTGGTTGCGGAATACTTCAAGGCGGAGCTTCCAAATTATAGTGTGTTCGACGAGAAGCGCTATTTCACGCCAGGGGAAAGTCCCTGTGTGGTGGATATTGCCGGAATGCCTTCCGGTTTGACCATCTGCGAGGATATCTGGCTGCCGGAGCCTGCACGCAGGGCAGCACAAGCCGGTGCCGGCCTGATCATCAACCTAAACGCCTCGCCCTACCAGGCTGGAAAGAGCCGGGAACGCGAACAGGTAGTTGCCGACCGTGCCCGGGAAAACGGCCTGCCGGTATTGTATGCCAATCTGGTCGGTGGGCAGGATGAATTGGTCTTTGATGGCGCCTCTTTCGTCGTTGATGCGGCCGGGGAACTCACTCAGCGCAGCGCTTTTTTCGAGCAGTCCCTGGAACGGGTGAGCTTTTCCGAAGCAGGACAGTTGTTGCCAGGGACCATCACATCCTGTCCCGATGAGGAGGAAATGATCTATCGTGCCCTGGTGCTGGGGGTGCGCGACTATGTGGGCAAGACCGGTTTTCACGGCGTAGTATTGGGGCTTTCAGGTGGTATTGATTCGGCATTGACACTGGCCATCGCTGTCGATGCCTTGGGGCCGGAGCAGGTGGAGGTCGTACTCATGCCATCCCGCTATACCGCAGACATGAGCAATGAAGATGCCCTGGAGCAGGCCCGGCGCATGGGCGTAAAGCACAGCATTATCCCCATAGAGCCTGCGTTCAATGCGTTTCTTGAAATATTGGCAGAAGAGTTTGCCGGTCAGCCCATGGATGTCACCGAGGAGAATATCCAGGCACGTTGCCGGGGCATTATCCTGATGGCAATCAGCAACAAGAGTGGACGCATGTTGCTGACCACGGGTAACAAGAGCGAGATGTCGGTGGGCTATGCCACGCTGTACGGCGATATGGCTGGGGGGTTCGCACCCCTGAAGGACGTGTTCAAGACCATGGTGTACAAGCTTTCGCGCTGGCGCAATCGTAACGGGGAGGTGATTCCTGAACGCGTGATCGTGCGTCCACCTTCTGCAGAACTGCGCCCGGATCAGCAGGATACAGACAGCCTGCCGCCTTACGATATACTGGATGAAATCCTGCGCTGTTATGTGGAACAGGATCAGGGAGTGCAGGAAATCGTGGCGGCGGGATTTGAGCAGGAGCTGGTGCGGCGCATTACCCGCATGGTGGATATCAATGAATACAAGCGTCGTCAGGCACCACCCGGGGTAAAAGTCACTCGGCGTGCATATGGGCGCGACAGGCGTTATCCTATCGTCAATGGTTATTGATCGAGTTCTATTCGGGGGAAAGCAATGAAGAAAGTTGAAGTCATACTCAAACCATTCAAACTGGATGATGTTCGCGAGGCATTGTCAGAGATTGGTATTACCGGAATGACGGTCACCGAAGTCAAGGGTTTCGGGCGCCAGAAAGGTCATACCGAGCTGTACCGTGGTGCAGAGTATGTGGTGGATTTTCTGCCCAAGGTGAAGCTGGAACTGGTGGTGAAGGAGGAGCAGCTGGATACCTGTGTCGAGACCATCATCGGTGCTGCGCGTACCGGCAAGATTGGCGATGGCAAGATCTTCGTGTCCGCCGTGGAGCGTGTGGTGCGGATTCGTACCGGCGAAGAGGATGCTGACGCTATCTGATTGCCGCCCATACAGGTTGCCTTCGGGGCTTCTCAGCTATTCCCCAGAAACTTCTGCCATTGTTCGATATACAGGGCTTCTTCTTCGAGTGCCGGCGGGAACACCAGTCGCACACCCGAAAACAGATACCCTGCATCGGGTAATCCCGCCTGGCGGATGCTGATGCGGCGGAGTGCGGGCTGGGTGTGAATGCAGCCACCCCGCAGTGCCGGATGCCGGTCATCAAATTCCTGTGTACACATTTCAGGATCAACAGGTTTTTCGTAGTCCTCGTAGGGATGCAACGGGTTTCCGCACCATTCCCACACGCGTCCCGCATCCTGCAGTGCACCGATGCGGGCGGCGGCCTCCCAATGATATTCGTGGGGCAGTACCGCACCACCGAATCCTTCGACATTCGCTGCCGTCCAATTTGCATAGGCCTGTGCTTCATACCAGGAAATGCCGCTTACCGGCAGGTCGGGCAGTAACTCCATCGGGCCATTCAGACCCAGGGCATACCAGTTTCCGTTCTGATCCTGTCGCCAGTGCCAGGGACAGCTGATCCCTTGATCTTGTCTCCAGCTCTGGCCCGCTTCACTCCAGTAGTCGTTCTGCGTGTAGCCACCATCCTGCATGAACGCCAGCCAGGCAGCATTGTCTGCAGGTTTGTTGCTGATGCGGAAGTTGCGCATTTCCACCATTTGCATGGGCTGTTCGTTATCGAACATGACGCCGTCGCGGGCGCCAATGCGGTAGTGCCCCTGGGAGACTTCGGTGCTGTCAGCTGCGGGTACGCCGGGCTGCAGTGGGTGTTTGACCTCATAGCTGCCGCCGTGCCGAACGGCGCGGGCATGACGAACAGACAGGATCTGCTCATAAATGCGACCGTGAGTCTGTACCAGGTAATCGACCAGCCAGCCGTTTTTCAACCAGGGATGTTCAGGCAACTGTCCCGGATTGGCCAGGCGTGACAAGTGCTCATCCTGTACTTCCAGGGCCCAGTTGAGCAGGTGTTCTTTTGGTGGGAGTTGTTGCTGTTGTTGTATGCTTATTGGGACCGAAGCAGCAAAGATATGTCGTACCCGCTTGCTGAGGTCATCCTCTCCGAGGATCTTTTCGCGCAGCCACCACAGTTCCAGATACACACTGCGGCCCAGTAGCCAGCCAATGCTGGGTAGATCCGGGTGATACGGGTAATTGACATCTCTGGCGGGAAGATCTTCCACCAACTGCGTAAGGAGCTGGTGAACGTTGCTGAGTGCGCCCAGACTTTGGGGGCCAATCATCCCAGTTCAGGGGTTTCGGCCGTGACCATGAATACCACCCGTTCGGCAATATTGGTAACACGGTCGCCGATGCGCTCAAGGTGGTAGGCAATCCACAACAAATGGGTGGCATGCATGCTCGTATCGGCAGAACTCATGAGGGTCATCATCAGGCTGGAGCAGGCTTCTTCATCCAGTTCATCCACCCGCTGGTCGTGGTCGGCGACATGTTCGGCGAGCTTGGTGTCAAGGTTGTCATAGGATTCCATGACCTGGACCAGCATGGTCTGACACAGATCACCCATGGCTGAGAGTCGATCCATGGGACCGGAGAAATCGCTGGGATCCATGCCGAGAACGATGTTGGCAATGTCTTTGGCATGATCGGCGATGCGTTCCAGCTCCGTGGAGATCTGCAGGCTGGCAACAACCTCGCGCAGGTCTCCCGCCTTCGGCTCCAGGGTAGCCAGTATCTGCAGACATTCTTTTTCGATAATGCGCATCAGCTGGTTCTGCTGCAGATCTTCATTGACCACATGCTGGGCCAGTTCGGCGTTTTGGGATTTCAACGCCTCCATCGCCTGCTCCATGGCTTTACGTGCCCTGTCCGCCATGGTGAACAGGTTTTGATGCACCTGGGCTTCCGCCCGGGCGAGGATTCTGTGTGGGGTGGTCATGCCGCCTTCCGATAAAATTCTGTATCGGCCAATTTTATCATGTTGTGCAGCTACGGGGCAGATCAGCCAAACCTTTTCTGCAGATACGCGATGATGTCGCTGGATTCATACATCCAGGTGATGCTGCCATCTTCGTTTTCGATGCGTAAACAGGGCACCTGCTGTTTGCCCCCCTGTTGTTCGAGCTCACGGTGGTATTGAGGATCGTTTTTTGCATCCCGCAATTCGATGTTCAGTCCCAGGCGGCGAATGGCGCGCCGGGTTTTTACACAGAAAGGGCAGGCTGCATATTGGTACATTGCCATGCTGCTGGTCTGTGCATCCAGTTCGGCCTGCTTCTCCGGGCTATGGTCGGGTTTTCCGGGTTGGGTGAGCCAATCGAAAAACAGAATGATGCGCCCCAGCAACCAGCGAACTGCGCTCATTGTTTTGCTCCTCCACCCAGGCAGGGGGGGGATTCCAGTGCCTCGCCGTTCTTCTCGGTCCATTCTTCGGGCGTCAGGGTGTGCAGGGCCAGTGCATGAATCCCGTCTGCCAGTTCATTCGCCAACGCCGCATTGATCAGCCTGTGGCGCTGCAGCAGGGACTTGCCACTGAATTGCTCGGAAACAGCAATCACCTTGTAATGGGATTCGGCATCTTCCGGTACATTGTGCATGTGGGTTTCGTTAACCACCTCAAGATACAGCGGTGCAAGGGCCTGCTGCAGCTTGTGTTCAATTGTCTGTTGTCTGTTCATGGGCCGTATGTTGTGCTTCGGCAGCGTGGATATCAACGGGTATTTTGTGTGTCTATATGCCGTTCCAGAAGGCTGAATCCCGTGCCAGGAACTGCTCGTGAGGTATGTAGTGCGAGCCGTCGCAGGAGAAATTCAGCCCCACGATGCCGTTGAACAGATTGATCGAGCCGGCGCGCAGATAAATGGTGTCATCGGCGAAGCGCAGATGGCGGAATGTCTCCAGAATCGGGCGGATATTTTCCTGTGGGATAAGTGCATCGGCGGGGTAGGGATGATGGGGATAGGCCAGGCAGATATCCGGATCGGTGAGTTCGTCGATTTCTACCAATTGGTAGCGGTAGGGGTCTTCCATAAACCACAAGGTGGCACGGCTGCTGGAAAAATGAATCTCCATCTGGAAGGCGCCATGTTCCGTGACCAGTTCCTCGAGTACCGGTAGCACCAGATCCAGCTGGTCATCCAGCCTGCTCTGGATACGGCTTTGCTGGAATACCTGGGCACGGATGGCAGGGTCGCCCTTGATCTGCCGCCAGCGCCCTGGCTCCGAGTACAGTTCTTTGGTAATCGGCAAGTCCCGCAGATCAAAGTCAGCCCCCAGATAGCCAACCAGCCCACCATCTACATATACTTTCTGTACGGCGGTGAGGGAAGGCCGGTTGGCGCGCATGCTGATGTAGGCAGAAGACAGGATCATGTCCTTGCTGTTGTCCAGTTCCAGCATATAGGGGCGCTGGGCACGGTTGCGCCGGAAATCGGATTCGATCAGCCCATCCTGAGACGCATTGGCACTGATCTGCATGCCGTTGAGGTCCATGGCATAGAGGTAGCTGCAATAGGGCACTTGCCTCAGGCTTTTCATCAATGCCTCATCCAGCCTGGGCTTGTCGTCCCATACTCGGGCACTACGGCGTGCGGAGCGGTGCATGGGGTCGAGCAGCATGTTGTACAGCATGTCGCGCTGACGCAGAATGTGTTTTTGTCGAGCTGTGGTCATTGGCATTTTTATTTGTTTACTTCTTTGTGTCCGGCCCAAAACTGGGGAAAGGCGTGACATTGCCGGTATCGCCCACGTCAAAAATCATGTTCTGGCCGCGTTTCTCCACTTCATCGATGCGGATCACCGCGTGCATGGGTACCAGAATGCGACTGGTGCCGGAAAATTCGTCCTTGAGCCGCTCTTCGGCGGGATCGATGACCACAGAGGTGTGCTCATTGAATAACAGGCCGGTGATTTCAATGAACCCATACAACTCCCCCTGGCTTACCTGTTCCGCGTGAAGTTGATACACCTTACCCTGATTGTGAAACGAGATGCGGAATATACGCATGAACGATGACCGGATGATGACAGAGAAAGCAATTATAGCAATGTCCTGCCAGCAACTGTGTTGTAGAATCTGCAGATCGCAATTGCTTTATGGTATTGAAAGATGTTTGCTAACAAGATGCTGGTGTCGGGATTTATATTCTTGTCGCTGGTGATGCTTCAGGGCTGTTCCTCCACAAAACTGGTGACCAGTTGGACTGACAAGGACTATCAGGGAGAAAAACTGCATAAGGTGCTGGTTATCGGGATGGTCAAGGATGATCTCATGCGACGCCATTTCGAAGACCAGTTCGTTGGAAAACTGGCACAGGATGGGCAGGAGGCAGAGGCAAGCTATGTCTATATGCCCAACCTGCAGGACTACAAGGAAGAGGGGAAGCTGGAAGCGGTGGTGCAGAAGTTGGGCGCTGATGCCGTACTTATTACTACCTTGAAGGATGTGGAAAACCGCAAAAAATATGTGCCGCCCCGCGTCGACTATGTTCCCTCCATGTATGGTGGTTATGGTTACTATGGATACTATTTTCAGAGCATGCAGCCGATATATACGCCGGGATATGAACGCACCGACAAGGTGGTGCAACTCGAGACCAAGGTGTTTTCTGTGAAAACCAGGAAAATGATCTGGGCAGGCGCCACCGAAAGTTTCAACCCGTCTTCCTCCAGCAAGATTATTGACGAACTGGCAAGGCTGGTGGTTTCCGACATGAAAAAAGCAGGTTTTATCCGGTGAGCGGTTCCGGTTTATGGAAGACGCTGGAAGCATTGCCGCCGGGTCAGTTCGTTCCCCTGCAGCAGGTTCTCGAGCAGATCCCCTGGAACGCCGATGGCCTGATCCCAGCCATCGCCCAGCAGTACGATAGCAAAGAAGTGCTGATGCTGGCCTGGATGAATGCCGAAGCCTTGCGCGAAACCCTGGAAAAGAGGCGTGTCTGCTACTGGTCCCGCTCCCGTCAGCAACTGTGGCGCAAGGGGGAATCCTCCGGGCAGATTCAGGAGCTGAAAGAAATGCGCTTCGATTGTGACGGAGATACCCTGTTGCTGCTGGTTGATCAGACCGGCCCCGCCTGCCATACGGGACGGCGCGCCTGTTTCTACAATCTGGTGCAGGGTGACAGACTGGTAGTGGACAAGCCGGTGCTCATCGACCCTGAGACGCTATACGGAAAATGACCATGCCACAGGTAATTGCATTAGCGGCGTTTGACGACAATTACATCTGGTTGTTGCAGCAGGATGGCGTGGCCAGCTGTGCGGTGGTCGATCCTGGCGACGAAGACCCCGTCATCGATTATTGTCAGGCGCATGAGCTGGCACTGTCCGCAATTCTGATAACCCACAAACACGGTGATCATACTGGCGGCGTGCGCGAGCTCAAGCGGCGCTGGCCACAAGCCGTGGTGTATGGCCCGGCTCATGAATCCATTTCCACACTTGAGGAAAAACTGGGGGCAGGGGACCAGGTCAGGGTGCAGGCGTTGTCCCTGGACTTGCAGGTGCTGGATGTGCCCGGCCATACGGAAGGCCATATTGCCTATCTGGGGAACGGGCTGCTGTTTTGTGGCGATACCCTGTTTGCTGGCGGCTGCGGGCGGGTTTTCAGCGGTACCTTCGAACAGCTCAGTGATTCCCTGAGGCGGATTGCTGCGTTACCTCCCTCGACGCTGGTGTATTGTGCCCACGAATATACACTGGCTAACCTGGGCTTTGCCGAATGGGTAGAGCCGGAAAACGCCGCCTTGCTGCGGCGCATTCGGGAAGATCGGGAAAAGCGAGCCCGGGGTTTGCCCACAGCGCCTTCGACACTGGCACTGGAACTGGCGACCAACCCGTTTTTACGTACCGGCGAACCGACGGTCATCGAAGCAGCAGAAAAATGGGCAGGCAGGTCCCTGTCCGGGCATCGTGAGGTGTTCAAGGCATTGCGCCAGTGGAAAGATCAGGATTATGACTGACCTCCGGTGTCGCTGATCGCGCCCTTGCCGATTCCCTCGAACGCCCGTACCGTAAATCTGTCCTGGGGAAATTCCTGTTCCAGCACGATGCGGATATGACGGGCGATGTTTTCCACCGTGGATTCCGTGTCGATCAGATAGCAGCGCTCTGCAGGCAGTTCCAGCTCGAAATCTCCCTGTTCGGCGGTATAGGCAAAACGGAAGCAGGTCTGATCGTTGTGAGAGGTAATGGCCACCATGTCTGCTTCGGTCCCGATGTAGATGTCCTGAAACTGTTTTGCCCAGCGCTCTTCCAATGCATGATCAGCCTTGTCATTGCGCAGAATCTCGATGCGTGAGCGGTGGCCGTGGGCGATGCGCTGGCAGTTGCCGCAGTGCCGTTTCAGACCGTGGCTGTACTGATACTTGGCGCTTTCCATGGTTTCCGGATAGAGCTTCAGCGTGACTGATTGGACGTTCTCCGGCAGAGTTGGAAGCAGTGCCTGCTGAATGGCCCACGCTACGTTTTCCGTGGTGACTTCGGTGCCCGCGATGAACTGCACAGATTCATCAGGCCCGCGGTGGCGTATTCGATTGCCGTTTTGCAGCTGGAAGGTCAGACTGTTTCCACGCATCTCCAATCCGGAATAGTCTGCTGGCAGTAGCAGGCGATGATCGAAGTGGTTGTCGATGAGCCGCTTGACCTGGCGTTTCACGTTGCCGAAATCCAGTACCATGCCCTGGTCGTCCAGCCCACCTTGCAGTTCGATATCTACCTGCCAGCTCTCACCTACCAGCCCGCGGGCAGCGTGCAGGTAGGAAAAGTCGAGTACGGTGAGTTGGTTGACGAACAGGCGCATGGGCATATTATCCCTGAAGCGGGGCAGGGAAGACACTGTTTTGATGCGGGGAATCCGGGAGGGTGCGAAGAGGGGCAGAGAAATGTCGGCAATGCCGGAAACCGGCTTGGGCCTAGACAAATGCGTTCCCTCGCCCCTTTGGGGAAAGGACCAGGGAGAGGGGGCAAGGATGGCGGGAATGCTGGCAACGCAGGAGCAGTTGCCAGCGCCTGTTCGTACTATGTACCTGCGTGTTCTACAGAGTGTGGAAAGTACAATAAACTGGTCGGTGCCAGGTTGAAGAATACTGCTTCTGTACATCCATGTACTCGCAGCATAAGCACGTCACTATAGGCTTGCAGAAACGGGCATTCTTGAGTTCATGCAGCTAAATTTGCGCCAACTGCAAGACATCGCTTCCGCATCCATGCTCACGCGATGTACCTACATCCTGTAGGCAAAAAAAAGCGCCCGGAGGCGCTAATCCCAATAGGAGGGAGGGGATAAAAAAGCGTGTCAGCCGGCAATGCCGGGATTGCCCTTTACGCCGACAAGTTTCGGTGTGTTGAGTTTCTTGATCTTCACGGTTCCTTGTTCCTTCAGGTAATCGGCCACTACGTCCCAGATGGGACGACCTGGAGACTTGGAGCCTACGGTGGCCCAGCCGGACACCATGTACTTTTTCTTGGCATCGATCTTGGTGCCATCATCCAGGGTCATGTCGGTGACACGCTTGCCCATGGTCTGTGCGGGTTCGCACACGTAGTCCAGACCGCCGACACGCACCATGTCACCGCCTTGCTGGTAGTAAGGGTCGGCGTTGAACAGGTTGTCTGCGACGTCTTCTAGGATGGCCTTGATCTCTTCCCCGCTCATTTCCCGGCGATAGGTTTCCGGGTAGGTGATACAGGTCTGATCCATGACGTGATCCATGGTAATGTCCTGACCCGGCAGTACCGTGGTGCCCCAGCGGAAGCCGGGGGACAGGGAGATCTGGGAGTCATTGACCTTGTTCAGGGCATCGCAGATGATCTGATCGAAAGTGCCGTTGAAGTTGCCACGGCGGTACAGGGTTTCGCCGGCCACGGCCAGTTTCTTCTCCAGCTTGTCCTTGTAGGGAGCGCGCACCTTGTCGACATAGGCCTGCATGTCCTTGTCGGCGTCGAGTAGATTGGAGAACACGGGTACCAGACGGTAGCGATAGTCCTTGAGCTTGCCCTTGCGCACGTCCAGATCCATGACCGCGAGGAATTTGCCGTTTGAACCAGCGTTGGTCACCAGGGTCTTGCCGCCCTTGTTGCTGACTTCCACTGGGCGGGGTACACCATCGTGAGTATGGCCGCCGAAAATGACATCGATGCCGCTGACACGGGAAGCCATTTTCAAATCTACGTCCATGCCGTTATGGGAGAGCACAACCACCAGATCCGGTTTCTCGGTTTCCCGCACCTTGTTTACCATGGCCTGCATGCGCTGATCCTGGATGCCGAAGGTCCAGTCGGGAATGAAACGCTGGGGATTGGCGATGGGTGTGTAGGGGAAAGCCTGGCCAATAACCGCCACGCGCATGCCGTTCACAGATTTCATGCTGTAAGGTTTGAAGGCCAGACCGCTGTCTTCGTCGAACCCGCCAAAATCAGAGAAACGATAATCGAACAGGGCATCTTCGTTGACGCTGACGTTCTGAGCAACGAATTCACCCTTGAAATCACCGATGTTGGCGATGATCTCCTTGTCCATATAAGTGAATTCCCAATGTCCGGTCATCACATCCACGCCGAGGAGGTTACAGGCACCGACCATATCCTTGCCGCGGGTCCAGAAAGCCGTACCCGAGCCTTGCCAGGTATCTCCGCCATCCAGAAGGATGCTGTTGCCATCACCGCGCTCGGCACGCAGACGCTTGACCAGTGTCGCCAGATGAGAGAAGCCACCTACCTTGCCGTATTTTTTTGCGGCGTTTTCGAAGTCCAGATAAGTAAAGGCATGAGACTCGATGCTGCCCGCTGCGATGTCAAAATGCTCAAGAAAAGCTTTTCCTACCAGATGAGGCGCTTTTCCTTTGGCTTTTCCGATGCCCAGATTGACGCTTGGCTCGCGGAAGTAAACCGGATTCAGCTGCGCGTGGCAATCGGTCATGTGCATCAGGCAGACATTGCCGAACTTGGGTACTTCATACAAGTCAGATGGTTTTCTTGTGGCCGCAAAGGCTGACGTAGGTAGCAGGCCGGCGGCACCGGCCAGGCCCATCAGCCGTACAAATTCTCGTCTTGATATGGTCATTGAAGAATGTCCTGTGAGTGTCAGTGTAAATATTCCTGAACACCGGGAGGATTTCCGGAACTCAGGAATATGCCCTTTCCCGTCTGGGAAAGGGCAGGGACTATCAGCGTGGGATCAGCGAATTTTAGCGCTTATGGAGTCGCCTTCGCCCTTGTTGTCTTTCCAGCTCAGTTCAATACTGTCATCTTTCTTGCCGCCCTTGAACTTGAATGCCAGATAGGGGTTCTTGGAAACCGAACCTCCCCACTCGCAGTTGATGACTTCCTTGCCGTTGTGCTTGCACACCACTTCCTGAATGAAGTGGGCAGGAATCATCTCACCGGTCTTTTTGTTCTTGCGCAAACCGGTTTCCATGGGATGAGTGATCAGTGCCTTGACTGTGGTGATGCCACCTTTGGACTTTGCACGGATTTTGATTGATTTAGCCATTTTATTGCCTCTTCAGTTGATCAGCCGCCGCAGCCGCCAATGGTGACTTTTACGCTTTTGCGTGCGGAATACAGTTTGCCATTTGCCTTGACCACAGCAATGACATCGCCGGTCTTGCCCATTTTTACGCGGGTAGACACATCGGGCAGGGTGCCTTTGGGCAGATGGAATACGGCAGACAAAGGTGTGGAGTTTTTCTCCACAAGCAATGTAATGGATTCGACACCGTCCATCTTGGTGGCGACAGATACCGGAACAACGGCGCCATTTTCAGCAATATCCGGTGCCTTGATGTTGATGTCCTTAGATGGCGTGGTAGTGGGGCTGCCGGCAACACCAGCGATGGCTTCGTCGATACCTTTTGCGGTAAAGGCATTCTTGTTCCAGGCCGCCAGTACGGCACCGGGGGTGAGCAGGCCGGCGGCAGCACCGAGGGCTCCCACAGCCACTGATCCCTTAAGGAATACACGGCGTTTTTGATTAAGACTCATGATTACTTCTCCATTTGATGATTTATGATGTCAGATGCTTAGAAGCGTGGGCCGGCATTTTTCTGTGCCATGGCCTGCTTGTATCCGGCTTCTGCCTGGAATTGTACAATTTCCAGCAGCTTGAGCGCCTTTTTATAGTCGCCTGCCTTGGCCGCCTCGATGGCGCTGGGCAGATACTTCTTCTTGGATTTCTTCCAGCGGATATCTCGCCATTCGCCACCCACGGAAGCGGCCTTGTCGACGGCTGCCTGGGCGTCCTTCAGGGCGGCTTCATACTGAGCCTGTGCGCTGGCTGGTTTCTGTGGTGTGGTGGCATTGCAACCTGTGATCAACAGGGCCAGGCCAAATGCTGTGATTAGTTTTTTCATATGAATCTCTCCCCGTTACTCTCGGTAACCTGGTGCGTTGATTTCCAGACCGTTTGACATATAGGTATGGAAGAATTCCAAATTGCGGTATTCCTTGCCTTGCGCCTTGAAGGGACGGGCGCGAACCTGTTTGTTACAGCCCCCATAGCGACGATGCAGCGTGCCCATGCCATCGCCCTTGCCTTTCTTTGCCCACTTGGCGCGGAAAACAGGGAAGTGAGTTACTTGCCCTAAAGCTGTACTCAGCACCTGGCCGCGAACCCTTTGGCCGGGGTAGTACACATGGCAGTCGGCACAGGCGATGTTCAGCTGGCCGCGCTTGGCGTAGTAGAACTGCTTGCCTTCTTCATAGGCCTGCAAGGCTTTGGGATCGTTGGGGATGACTACGTTGATTTTCTGACCGCGGGCTTCATAGCCCAGGTAAGCGCCCAGATGGGCGATCTTGCCTTTCTTCCAGCCAAAAGGCTTTTCGCCATTGTCTTTCAGGCATTTGTTGATATCGCCTTCCAAGGTGACGACCTTGCCTGCCTTTTTGTCCCAGTGCGGGTATTTGGGGCGAATCTTTGATACATTCTTGCCGAAGCAACTGGCGAAGCTCTTGCCGTTCTTGAACGGGGTTTCCCAGATTTCACGGCCTTTGTCCACATATTCCTCGTAAGGAGGGAACTCTTCCATGTCTTCCCACTGCAGGCGTTTGTTGGCGTCCAGCGCGTAGGGGCCATTGCCAAAATCGTTCAGTGGAATACCGGGGAAGCGTTGTTCAAAATGAATGCGGAGTTTTTCCAGATCTTCTTTTGGACTGGATATCGCCTGTGTTGCAGTAGCCACCAGACCGGCGGAAAGCAACAGGGTTAGCATTTTCTTCATGATTTCTGTCCTCTTGCGTCCGCGTTACAGACTGTGAATGAAATCGGTCACCTGATCGATTTCCTTTTCGGAAAGGATCCTGTGGCGACCCATGGGGGGCATGATGGAGTTGGGATTGGCGGCCGTCGCATCCCAGATCTGTGCGCGCAGTTTGGCCTTGTCCGGGAAACGGGCTTTCATGGCCAGCAAAGGTGGGGCGATGGTACCGGCCACTTTGCCACCTTCGATGTGGTGACAGGCCAGGCAGTTACCTTTGGCGCGATCAAACGCGATTTTCTTGCCGGCGGCCAGGTCTGCTGCGCCGGCCTGGGCGGAAAACACCAGCCCGGTGCACAGGGCCAGGGCAGTGGCAGTAGTGCCAAGCCTTTGGGTGAGTTTCGTCATTACATCCTCCAGGGATTTAGTGAACTAATGTCGCAGAACATTTCCTTACTTTTTTGTCTCAGGCAGGAATAGCGGAGATCGTCTGCGGTGGAAGTACAAAACTTGTGTGTTTGCGTGTCTGCCAAACGCGATGTCTCTTGATGGATGTTTTACGTTGGCGTGAGGGAAGTATGCCGGCCCGGATGAAGCAAGGAAATTGGCAGATACAGGAAAATTGATTAGGGTTTTCCCTAGTGTCTGTTCCCTCTCTCCCCATGGGGAGAGGGGTTATATGTTCCCCCTCTCCCGCGAGCGAGAGAAGCCGGGAGAGGGTCATCCCTCGCTGTCTTCCAGCGACAGCACCATGCGCATCAGGTCCGACAGGCTCTGCGCCTGCATCTTGTCCATCACTTTGGCGCGGTGGGCTTCCACGGTGGACTGGCTGACGGAGAGATCCAGGGCAATGACCTTGTTGCGTTTGCCTGCCACGACCATTTTCATCACTTGCTGCTCTCTAGGCGTCAGTGAGGCAAGCCGCGCCTTCACTTCCGCCAGCTTGCTGGCGCGACCGCGTTGCCTGGCATCGAGATCCAGGGCACGGTGGACGCTGTCGAGCAAGGCCTGGTCGTTGAAGGGCTTTTCGATGAAATCCACGGCGCCTGCCTGTACGGCGCGCACTGCCATGGGGACATCGCCATGACCGGTGATGACGATGACCGGAGGATGAAAGGCCTCTGCGGCGAGGCGCGCCTGCAGTTCCAGACCGCTCATGCCGGGCATGCGCACGTCCAGTATCAGGCAGCCGGGCGATTCCGGGTCGAACTGTTCCAGGTAGGCGTCTGCGGAGGGATAGGTCTGGACACTCAGGCCCACAGACTCCATGAGCAGGGCCAGCGCATGGCGGACTTCTGTGTCATCATCCACGATGAAGATGGTGCTGATGTTAGGGTTCATCGCTGACCTCATTGACGGGCAGTGTAAAGCGGAATATGGCGCCCTTGTGACCCTCGGCATCATAGTACAGGTTGCCATTGTGGGCGTTGATGATGGCCATGCTGATGGATAGCCCCAGCCCCATACCATGGGCCTTGCTGGTAACAAAGGGATCGAAAAGTTTGTCTCGCAGTTCCTTGTCAGCGCCGGGGCCTGTATCCTCGACAGACGTGATGACGGCGTTGTCACCAGCGGCGCGCGTTCTCAGGGTGAGGATGCGTTTTTCCCGGTCGATTTCGGACATGGCCTCGATGGCGTTGCGTATCAGGTTCAGAATCACCTGGTCGATCTGTATGTGCTGAGCGTGCACCTTCGGGAGATCCAGGTCCAGGTCACGAACCACGCGGATACCCGCCTTGCGAATCTCCGGTGTCAGCAACACCAGTACTTCCTCGATCAACTGGTTGATCTGCACCAGGGTGTGGCGGGGTTCTTCCTTGCGCACGAACTGGCGCAACTGCTGGATGATGCCGCCTGCCCTGCGAGCCTGGGTGCTGATGGTTTCCAGCACATCCAGCACCCGGTCGGTGGGAGGATTACCTGATTCCAGCAGGCGGATGCAGGCATCAGCACTGGTGGCGATGGCGGTGAGGGGCTGGTTGAGTTCATGGGCCATGCCGGATGCCATTTCCCCCATGGTGCTCAGGCGGGCCACATGGGCCAGTTCCATCTGGTACTGGCGATCGGCTTCCGCCGCCTGCTTGCGTGCGCTGATGTCCCGGAATACCACCACCGAACCCACGATATCACCTTGTTCGTTGCGAATCGGGGTGCTGCTGTATTCCACCGGGATACTGCTGCCATCGGGCTTCCAGAACAGGTCTTCTTCCACATAGCGTGGTTTTCCCTCGCGGAAAGTCAGATACACGGGGCATTCCGTGCCCGGGTTGGGGCTGCCGTCCTGACGGGTATGATGCAGGAGTTGATGCTGATTGGCGCCGATGAGGTCTTTTGCCTGCCAGCCCGTGATTTCGGTGACGGCCTTGTTGATGAAGGTGGCGTTTCCCTGCAAATCCACTCCGTAGATGCCGTCAGCTACCGAGTCCAGAATCAAATTGTGCTGGCGTTCCAGCATGCTTTTGGACTTCTTCAGGGCGCGGTTGAGGCGTGCCACCCAGCTGGTCATGACCAGCATGAACAATAGAAACACAATGGCGATCAGCAGCCAGTACCAGTATTTTTCGATGGCATCGACGAGAGTGAAACGTTCCGGGCGATCATAGGGCGGAAGATGCAGGTCGCGCAGCAGGTCATGCACCGGCTGATACTCTAGCGGGGTGGTCCATCCGGCATACTCTCCCCATTGTGCCGCAGGCTCCAGGGGAGACATCTGCAACAAGGCGATAGCGACGCGCCGCGCCAGCTGTGCCGGCGTATGCTGGAGTTTGCTGAAAGGCCATTCCGGGTAGAGGTCGGTGCTGTGGGAAAAAGGGTATCTGGCATCTTTTTTCTGACCGAGAACCTTGAATTCGCCAGCCGTGGCAGCACCGCCTTCGGTCAGGGTTTCGAGGATGCCGGTACGCACCGTACCTACGTCAGCCTCGCCCTGCTGGACAGCCTGCACCACCGCATCGTGAGTGCCGCCAAAGCGCAGGCTTGACGTATTCTGATAGGGGTCGATGCCGATTTTTTCGAGTTCTTTCCAGGCCATCTGGAAGCCGCCCAGTGAGGTCTGGTCAACGGCCATCAGGGTCCTGCCGCGAATGTCCTCCAGGCCATTGATGTTCCTGCGATCTGCCCGCGTAAATATGACACCACCAAAGATGTTGGATGCTTCATTGTTGATCAGGTTGTTCAGTGTAACGATGCGTGAAATGCGGTAGCGCACCTCCATGTTCACGTAGATGCCGGGATTTACGAGCAGAAAGTCTATGCTGCCGTTTTTTACAGCAGGTTCGATTTCCCGAAAATCCAGCGGTACGATGAGAAAATGATATTCAGGAACTACCCGCGAAAGGTAGTCCGCCGTGGGCGACCAGTTGCGTAAAGTCGCCTCGTCACCGCGGTGGCTGAGCACGCCGATTTTTACTTCTGGAATTTCTGCTGCTGCAAGTACAGGAATGCAAGGGATTAGTATCAATAGTCCCAGTACAAAGATCGTTTTGGTGATGAATCCGTTGGGGAAGCACCGATTAAGCCCATTTGTGTCATCCCGGCGCAGGCCGGGATCCAAATTTCTGATAGCGCAAGATTCCGGCCTGCGCCGGGATGACGTTTTATGCGGAGGTGCCTTATCCACGGGGTGCATCCAGAGCATAGGGGGCAGGGACAACCTCAGGTTTTCTGCCCAGAACCAGATCTGCCAGCAGTTTTGCAGAGGCGGGCGCCAGCACCACCCCATTGCGATAGTGGCCGGCGTTGATGAACAGGTTTTCGATCTGTGGGTGCCTCGTTATGTAAGGAACGCCCGCAGGTGCCGCGGGTCGCAAGCCGGCCCAGTGCCGTTCTATGGGAAAGTTTTTCAACACGGGAAAGCGCTCGATAGCCAGCTGTTCGAGTTCCTTGCGGGCAGATTGGGTGATCGCTTTGTCGAAGCCGGTTTCTTCAAGGGTGCTGCCAAACAGGATCCTGCCATCCCTGCGGGGGATGATGTAGCGGTTTTCTTCCAGCATCATGTGACGGATGACGCCGGGCTCTCCCCTGAACAGCAGCATCTGTCCGCGAACCGGGCGTATATCGGCAGGCGAGGGCAACATTTCGCTGAAACTTCCCGTCCAGGCACCCATCGCCAGTATGGTATTGTCTGCGCTGATCAATCCATCTGGCGTCTGGATGCCCTGCAGTTGCCCATCACTCAATGTCAGGCCGGTGGCCGGAGTATGGGTTCTGATATGCACGCCTCGTTGCTTCAGATCCTCCGCCAGCGCTTTGACCAGGCGTGGATTGCGTACCTGGGCGATGCCGGGTATCCAGATGGCACTTTCCGGCGGCTGTTTGCGCTCAGGTTCGAGTTCGGCAATGCCCTTGGCATCGAGCGGATAGAGCAGGTGGCGATGCAGGGCTGACCAGTACAGGGCCCGGCTGACTTCATCAGGGGCGGTGATAATCAAACCGCTGAGCGTATATTCCGGATCGATTCCGGTAAGGTCGTAAAGCTCATCACAGAGTTCGGGGTAAATGCGCTGACTGTCGTCCGCCAATGCCGTGACACTGTCAGGGTAACGCCAGGGATACAAGGGGGAGATGATGCCGCCGCCGGCCCAGGAGGATTCTGTTGCCAGTTCTCCCCGTTCCAGTAATGTGACATCAGCACCGGCAATCCGCAGTTCCCGGGCGGCGAGCATGCCGACGACGCCACCGCCGATGATGAGGACATCACTCATTGGTTTTTTTCCATGAGACGGGCTTTTCATATGTCCGGATGAAATTTTGTGACAACGGCATGGTCAGACATCGCCCTGTTTTGTTATGGTGCAATGATGAATAGTTTATTCCATGAGGGGGTTGAGGTGAAACGAACAATTGTCGCCGGATTGGTAGGGCTGATGGTATTGGGTGGTTTGGCACAAGCCAAAGTGTATCGCTGGGTGGATGAAACCGGAAAGGTGGTTTATTCTCAGTCACCTCCGCCGGAAAGCATCAAAGGAGAGGAAATTCAGGTGGATGCGCCGCCTCCGGCGACAGCATCGGAACCAAAAAAGGAAGATGCCGCTGTAGAAGAAATCAGTGAAAAGGAAAAGGGCAACCCGGCATTGGATGCCAAACTGCGCAAGGAATACTGTGAAAAGGGCAGGAAAAATCTGGATGTGCTTGAGAATACCGGGCCGGACATGGGTTTTGTGACCGAGGATAACAAGCTTGTGAAATTCACGCCGGAAGAGAAAGCACTGAAGATCAAGGAGGCACAGGCGGTGATCAAGGCGTATTGTGACGAATGATCATGAGATGCTCTCGCATCACCCTGATGCACGAAAGAACACCAGGCAATCGGCCCGAGGGTGGGCCTTCTAGGTAGGAGCGGTGCTCTTGCCGCGAACAGCATTCCGAATTTTCACATTGGTCTATCAACTAGACGTAAAAAAACCGCCAGGTTTTGGCGGTTTTTTTACGCGCGTTGATGTGCGTTGATGTGTCAATCATTCCATCCCGCAGTTGCCCAGTCTGATCCATCCTCAGTGTGTGTTTTTGCGCCTGTGGATGCCAGTTGAAAGCCTTTGATGTCATCATTTACCTGGTCGCCAGCAGCTGTGGCCCGGAGCGTATAGCTGTTGGCGTTGGGGACATTGATGGAGATGTTGAAATAGCCTTCTTCACTGGCCGCAGGAATATTGGTATTGGCAAAAGTGGCACCTGTATATGCCCCATTTCTTGCATAATAGACTTCCATTCTTTGAGCGGCGTTCATTAATGCCGCTGTGCCATCAGATCTTCTTGCCTTGCGTACCGAATCGGTATAGCTAGGGTAGGCAATAGCAGCAAGAATACCCACCACTGCGACTACAATCATCAGTTCGATGAGGGTGAATCCGTGTTTGTTGTTAACAATCATGTTCTTGAACCTGAATCAGTAGATGGTTGACGGGTACTGCAACGGTGCTTGTCTGGCTCTGTTGCAGTACCGTGGTGAATGACGGTCCTAGTCCTCGATCACTTCTTCCCAGGAAATCGGGTGGTAGTGATCCGGCCATTTCGCCGGGGCCTGGAGACCTACCAAAGCTAAAACCCACCCACTTGGTCCCGTGCCACCATCACCTGCAGGAAACATGAGCGTGGGAGAAGGTGGCATGCCAGGAATCTCCAAAGAGATCTTGCGGTCGTTGGTACCCGGATCATCGCTTTGCTGGAATTTTCCATCGGTAACTCCAAATCTGGCACCGCCGTGCCGCATGTCCAATATGTAGAGGAATGATTCGCCGTCCACAGAAGTGGCTGTACAAACATCTGGTTCCTCGCGTGTTCCCTTGTACGTGGTAAACAGCACCGCGAAATCATATACCTTGGCCTCGGAAAAACCTTTCTCGCCCGATGTCAGATTTATATACCAGCCATTTGCAGCCAACAGGTCGTTAGTGGCGTCAAGTATCTGGCTATCTGATCCTTCCTGGATCAGATTGGCGGTTGAATCGTAAAGGTCATCTTCCGTAACGACAGCGGGATAGGTTGTAGGTGCTGACCATACATGCGTGTCTTTTACCATGTAGAAACGATCTGTAACGCTGGTATCTACCGGGTCAGGCCGTTTCCCTGAGGCGATCAATAATGCCAAGTATTGAGAGCCACCTCGCTTGTAGTAGGCGACTTCTGGTGTATTGAAGAAACGCTGGAATGCTGCGTCGCCACCCGCACCCCCCACATCAGCTACCACAGTGGCTCTGATGTCTGAAGACGAGGTGATTTGAGCGAGCGCTTTGTCGGGAATGTCCACACGAATCAGCCTGCCTCCCACATCGGCTGCATACAATCGGTCGGTGATGCCGTTGGCATTGATGTCCACCGTGAGTATGTCGGCGGCAATGGCGTTGCCCATGCTTCCCTGTTCAACCGAGTTGATGTTGGAAATCAGAGCGCCGGTTTTAGCGTTTACGATGTAGATGGCGTTGCCACGATCATCAGCAACTCGTGTAACAGTATTATCCTGATCCGCATCGTAGCCGCCACCAAAGATCAGCACTTCCTGAGCGTCATTACCCTCAAGTTCCACCTTCGTGAAGATGGGTTTGGACCAGGTCTGTCCCAAATCGCCAAAGTCGCCACTGCCTGTTCCACCAAGGATTTCCCAGACAAATTCGGGGGCTTCGCGGTTGGTAATATCCAGCGCATAGTAGTTGGATCCACCGCGCCGCATGCCCATCACGATAAACGTCCGTCCCGGTGTGATAATAATCGGATCGCCATTCACATCTTCGTCAGGAAAACCGTCATGGTCATTATCCTGATAAACGGTATCGATACTGTACAAGGTCATGGGGCCATCCAGACCATACATTGGGAGATCTTTGTCTCTGTTCTTTTTGGCTTTCTTAATAGTTTTCAGCAACTCGTCAGGCATGTACGCCCAAACTTCACTGCCTGTCGTGCCATCGAATGCGTGCAGAATACCCTCAGTGGTGTTGAGCAATACCAAGTCGTTTGCGCCGGCATAGCGAACTGTTACTGGTTTGGTGTGAAGGGGGGCGCCCATGCGAGGCGCATTGTCACCAGAGCGAGGGGTTGTCCCGTCGTTTCTAAGCCAATTGGCCCAGTTGAGGCGGTTGTTTCTCCCGCTTTCCGTGGAAATTCCCATGAGTTCCTTGGTGATCAGCAGGTTATCCGGATGAACCCTGTTAACTGAATCGGTAAGATCTGTTTCACTGCCAAGGTAGGTATAGAGATGGCGCTCAGAAACCATGTTGCTGTTTGCACCTCCCAGGAGGGGATCGGCACCGTCCGTAGAACCCGTGTCGTTCCAGTAATCCGTGGAACTTTGAAATCTGAACGCATTGTCGATTGCCGAAACGCTGGATTTGGCAAGAATATCGACATTGTCGGTGCTTGTATTGTACCGAACCCTGTATTTCTTGAGATTTCCCTCCCAGAATTCGGTAGCGCCTGGTTTGAAGATGGGGACATACATCTCATCGCCGCTCACGGTAGCATGGTCGGCATTGAATGGAATACTGGGGGCCGTGTAAGTGTACTCGACTTTCTGATTTGCCAGATCCACGAAGGCCGTCAACGCGGAAAGGAGTGAGTCGG
>CAZFXI010000033.1:25663-30757 GCA_964522855.1 uncultured Sedimenticola sp. | reverse complement strand
GATACAGGGCGTTCATGATCTTGCCGCCTTCACGCGCCTTGACGAAGAAGGTGCCGGCAACTGAAGCGATGATGGAGATACCACCCAGGATCAGCGGATAGAGGATCGCATTGTAGCCTGCGCCCTGTACCATGAGAGAACCCAGCAGCATGGTAGCGACTACGGTTACCGCATAGGTTTCGAACAGGTCAGCAGCCATTCCGGCGCAGTCACCCACGTTGTCGCCCACGTTGTCGGCAATAACGGCCGGGTTGCGGGGGTCGTCCTCGGGAATACCGGCTTCCACCTTGCCCACGATATCGGCGCCCACATCCGCACCTTTAGTGAAGATACCACCACCCAGTCGTGCGAAGATGGAAATCAGGGAGCCGCCAAAGGCCAGACCCACCAGGGGATGAATCGGGTCTTCGACCCCCATCATCAGCAGGATGCCATAGAATCCGGCCACGCCCAGCAGACCCAGGCCAACCACCAGCATGCCGGTGATGGCACCACCGCGGAAGGCGATCTGCATGGCCGCATTCAGGCCTTCATTGGCCGCTTCGGCGGTACGCACGTTGGCGCGAACCGAAATGTTCATGCCGATATAGCCTGCCAGACCGGAAAAAACTGCACCGATGGCAAAACCGGCAGCCGTGGTCCAACCCAGGAATACACCGATGAGGATCAGCAGCACTACACCTACGGCACCAATCGTCGTGTATTGGCGGTTGAGATAAGCTGAAGCACCTGCCTGTATAGCAGCAGCAATCTCGTTCATTCGTTCGTTACCCGTCGGTTTGGCGAGTATCCACTTCATGGATACCACGCCATAGCCAATGGCTACCAGCGCACAAATCAGCGCAAATATCAGGCCTGTCGTCATAGCGATCCTCTTCTATTCAGTTGTTATGAAAAACCCACGTCGAATCTGAACTGCGAAAACGCATTGTGGGAGACTGACAGGGATGCTAATGAATTGCCACCCCTGAGGGGAAATCAAAACATTGGGGGCTAAAATAAGGGGGGTCTATCAGCAACTGTTAATATATTGACACAAGTCAAGTTCATGAGAAGCACGACGTTTCCCGCCCCATCATAACAGCCGGCACTAATTGATTATTATCAATCATTTATAGAGAATTCCCGACAGAAAAAGCGAATTCGCTCAAACCTCATTCAACCACCGAGCAACCCGTTTGGCAAAATAGGTTAATACACCATCCGCACCCGATCTTTTGATGCAGATCAAAGATTCAGTCACCACGGAACGCTCATCCAGCCAGCCATTCTGGATTGCCGCCATGTGCATGGCATATTCGCCACTGACCTGATACACAAATGTCGGCACCCCGAACTGGTCCTTTACGCGGCGCACGATGTCCAGATACGGCATGCCCGGCTTGACCATCACCATGTCGGCGCCTTCCTGCAGATCCAGGGCGACTTCACGCAGGGCTTCATCGCTGTTGGCGGGGTCCTGCTGATAGGTATTCTTGTTTCCCTTGCCAAGATTGGCGGCGGAACCCACGGCATCGCGAAACGGACCGTAATAGCTGGACGCATACTTGGCAGAATACGCGAGAATACGCGTATGGATATAACCTTCGGACTCCAGTACATCACGAATATCACCAATACGCCCGTCCATCATATCTGACGGGGCAACAACATCGGCACCTGCACGAGCATGGGAAAGCGCCTGCTTGACCAGCACCTCCACGGTTTCGTCATTGAGTACATAGCCGCTTTCGTCGATGAGTCCGTCCTGACCATGGGTGGTGAAAGGATCCAGCGCCACATCGGTGATGATCCCCAGTTCCGGTACGGCATCTTTCACGGCCTTCACTGCGCGCTGTGCCAGACCATCGGGATTCCAGGCCTCTTCGGCCAGTTCACTCTTGGCGGACGGCGGCGTTACCGGAAACAGGGCCATGGCGGGTACACCCAGCCCGGCAATTTCTTTCGCTTCTTTCACTAGCAGGTCGATGCTCAGACGCTCAACGCCCGGCATGGAGGCCACAGGCTCCCGATTGCCTTCACCTTCCAGCACAAATACGGGGTAAATCAGATCATCCGGCGTGAGCACGGTTTCACGCATCAGACGGCGGGAAAAATCGTCCCGGCGCATACGCCGCATGCGGGTAAAGGGGTAACCACCAAAGGCCTGGGTATCTATGGGCATGACATCGTCCTGCAGAGTTGCGAATCAGGAAGACAGTTTAACCACCCGGCTGGCAGGAAACAAACACACAAAACGACTGCCCTCGCCCGGCGTACTCTGGATTTCAATCACTGCCTCGTGGCGCTTCAGCACATGGCGAACGATGGACAGGCCCAGGCCGGTACCACCACTATCGCGGGACCGGCTCTTGTCCACCCGGTAAAACCTTTCCGTAAGGCGCTGCAGGTGCTCCGGCGCGATGCCCGGCCCCTGGTCTGCAACGACCAGTCGGGCGCCATCACCATTCTTTCCCCAATAGATGTCGATCGGGGTGCGGGCGGGTGTATGCTGCACCCCATTAAAGAGTAGATTGCCGAACGCGCTACCCAACTCACTCTCGACGCCCACAAGGCCCAGGTCGGCATCTGCGTGCAACTGAATCTGGTGCCCGGCTTCATCACTCAATCTGCGAGCATCCTGCACCAGTCCCTGCAACAATTCCGGCACGTCCACCCGCTCACCCGCCTGTGGTTCATCTTCTTCCAGCTCGAGGCGAGAAAGCATCAGCAGGTCAGCCACAATGGACTGCATCCGCTCCGCCTGGCGCTGGGAAGCGAGCAGGGCTCCGTGAACATCCTCGGGCAGATTCGGCTCGTCCGCCAGCATCTCCAGATAACCCGCCACTACCGTCAGTGGCGTACGCAACTCATGGGAGACATCAGCGATGAAATCGCGGCGTACTGCTTCGACACGCTTCAACTCGGTAATGTCATGGGCCAGCAGCAAGTGCCGATCATGTCCAAAACCCACGATCTGAATCTGCAGCACCCGCGCCGAGTCGGTTGGTGATGTCAGCTCCAGAGAATGGGAAAAATCCCCACCCTCGATCCAGCGGCTGAAATCCTTGTCAGACACAAGGCGCAACACTCGCCGATGGTGCTTTCTGGCGGACAACGCAATGCCCAACAACTCATGGGCAGCAGAATTGAACCACTGCACCCGAAAATCATCCTCCAGGACAATGGCGGCATCAGGCATGGCTTCCAGCGTGTCATAGAATCTATGCAGCAATTGACTGAGACGCTTCTTGCGTTGACGGGTGCGGCTGCGCGCCTTTTTCATATGCGCGACGATGTAGCTCCAGATACTGCCAAGCTGCGATTCATCCCGCATCACGCCATGCAGCCATTCCTCCATGATAAACAACTGGCGCAAATGCCAAGCAATGTACCCACCCAGACCGATGAAGATGGGCAGAGCCCATACCCCGCTGATCATCCCGAACAGAACGATAATCAGCCCGATGACCAGGAGGCGGCTCAGTTCCAGTGAGAAATTTTCATGCACCGTCCATACCCTTGACAGACAGGCTGTAGCCAGCGCCACGCACCGTCCGGATCAGCACATCACAGCCCTGGGGCGCCAAGGCTTTGCGCAAACGGCGGATACTGACATCCACCGTGCGCTCCTCCCGATCTCTCACATCCGGCCAGACATAGTCCAGCAATTGGCAACGACTGTATACACGCTCGGCGTGAGAAAGCAAAAATTCAAGCAGGCGGTATTCAGTTGGACCAAGATCGAGAACTGCTTCATCACAATGCACTTGATGAGTAGCCGAATTCAATACCAACCTGCCCACCTGCAATTTTCCAGAAGTATCTGCACCCGTGGCCCGGCGTAGTACGGCCTTGATTCGGGCTATCAGTTCCGGGGGAGAAAAAGGTTTGGTAATATAGTCATCTGCACCGAATTCCAGTCCTTTTATCTTGTCCTCCTCGCCCGCCCTGGCGGTTAACATGATCACCGGGATATCCTTCCTGTCCCTATCTTTGCGCAAGCGTTTCAGCAGCACCAGGCCATTCTCGTCGGGCAACATCCAGTCCAGAAGAATCAGATCCGGCCGCCGTAGCAAAAGCAGCTCTTCTGCGTGCTGTACTTTCTCGGCTTCCAGCATCTCCATACCGGCACGCGACAAGGCAAAACGCACCATGTCACGAATGGGCCCTTCATCCTCTACCAGCAATATTGTTGGCATAGCCGGCTCTCATGTGCCTTTGTGGCGTACATCTTTTCCTGTAGCGAGATAAATAACATGCTCTCCAATATTCTGCACGTAGCGTAAACCGCGTTCCATGGAGCGCAGTATCAGCACCAGATTCACCGCAGAAGACACATTCCCACCCTCCGCCAGGGTACAGTCTGACAGATGCTGCATGCGCTTGTGCATTTCTCCATCAGGGCCGGTTTTGCCTTCCGCCAGTTCCTTGGCTGCACGGTAATCATAGCTCTGAAATGCCAGCATGGCTTGATCAAACAACTCGATCAGCAACACCAGCAACTCCCTGACTTCATCCTCTGCTGGCCGCCCATTGCATTCACCGAGGTTACCATATTCCTTATCCAGTACCCGCGCCATCTGCACGGTTTCGTCTCCCAGGCGTTCCAGGTCGGTGACGATTCTTGACGCGGTCACAATAAAGCGCAGGTCACCTCCTACCGGTGAGCGTCGCGCAAGCAAGCGAATAATGAATTTATCCACCTTTACTTCCAGCAGGTCAATGGAACGATCCCCTTCCACGACCTGTTCGGTAGATTCCTCTTCACTGCCACTCAATACCTGCTGCAAGCCGGTCATTTGTTCGCGTACCAGTCGGCCCATCTTGAGTACACGCTTTTGCAATTTGCGCATGTCTTCATCGAAACGCCTGAGAATATGGCCCTGCCCACTGTCGGAAAAACTTTTTGTCATTGTCCTATTCCTTACCCATAACTTATCGTTTAGTTAATATGCCCTTAAGGAAGCCCTGAAGAAATGGTGTTTCGCCATTCCGGCGCAGGCCTCAACAACATGGATCCCGGCCTGCGCCGGGATGACGACTTATTCAGAAATTCCCTAATCTGGAAAATATCTGCCATCCCTGGCGCAACCACATGCTTCTTTATCAACC
>CAZFXI010000033.1:0-25563 GCA_964522855.1 uncultured Sedimenticola sp. | reverse complement strand
CCAGCCCGAACATCCCTGTTCGGGCGTGCGCCTGGCTGCGTCATGCCTTTGGGCACTCCGTGCCAGTAAGCTTATTCATTCCAGCCATCCCTGGCGCAACCACATGCTTCTTTATCAACCCCAGCCCGAACATCCCTGTTCGGGCGTGCGCCTGGCTGCGTCATGCCTTTGGGCATGACGGTCCAGGCTTACCCAAATCGTCCGGTTATATAGGCCTCTGTCAAATCATGGCCTGGATTGGTAAATATCTTGTCGGTCTTGTCCACCTCTATCAGCTTACCCAGATGGAAATAGGCCGTACGCTGCGACACCCTTGCTGCCTGTTGCATAGAATGGGTAACAATGACGATGGTGTAGCGCCGGCGCAATTCGTCGATCAACTCTTCTACTGTAGCTGTTGCGATGGGATCAAGCGCAGAACAGGGTTCGTCCATCAAGATCACTTCCGGATTGATGGCGATCGCCCTGGCGATACACAGGCGCTGCTGCTGCCCGCCGGACAAACCTGTACCCACATCATCGAGACGGTCTTTCACCTCTTCCCACAAACCCGCACGTAGCAGAGAATTCTCGACAATCTCGTCCAGTTCGGTCTTGTCCCTGGTGAGCCCGTGAATACGAGGTCCATAGGCAATGTTCTCGTAAATGGACTTGGGAAACGGATTGGGCTTTTGAAACACCATACCCACCCGCGCGCGCAACAATTCCACGTCCATTCCCGGATCGTAGATATCCTCGTTATCCAGACGGATGCTGCCGGTGACCTTGCAGATATCGATGGTGTCGTTCATGCGATTGAGACAACGCAGGAAAGTGGATTTCCCGCAACCTGAAGGGCCAATCATGGCGAGCACCTCATGCTTGCCAATATCCAGGGAAACATCGAATATCGCCTGCTTGTCGCCGTAAAAAACATCCACCTCCCGACAATGCATGCTGACTTTTTTTTCCAGCAACGGTTTCCCCAGGGTGCCTTCGAAATTCCCTTCCATGCGCACCGGCTTGGCTGCTTCCGTCTTTGTTTCAATTACAGACATAAATGCCTCTCTCTGATCTACTGCCAACATTATCCACTCCTAAATCCTTGAACGCCTACCAGCGCCTTTCAAATTTCCGGCGCAACCAGATAGCAAGCAGATTCATCAGTATCAGGAACGCCAGCAAGACCATGATGGCGGCCGAGGTACGTTCCGTAAAAGCCCGTTCCGGGCTATCCGCCCACAAGTAGATCTGTACCGGCAGCACTGTCGCCGGGTCCAGGATGCTTCCCGGAATATCCACGATAAACGCCACCATGCCGATCATCAGCAACGGCGCCGTCTCTCCCAGCACCTGGGCCATGCCGATGATGGAACCGGTAAGTATCCCCGGCATCGCCAGTGGCAGCACATGATGGAAGGTCGACTGCATTTTAGACGCCCCCATACCCAGAGCGGCCTCACGTATGGAAGGTGGCACCGATTTCAATGCCGCCCGACTGGCAATGATGATTGTTGGCAAGGTCATCAACGTAAGCACCAATCCGCCGACCAAGGGTGCCGAACGTGGCAACTCGAAAAAGTTGATGAATACGGCCAGTCCCAGCAATCCAAACACGATGGATGGCACGGCAGCCAGGTTGTTGATATTGATTTCAATGAAGTTTGTCCAGCGGCTTCGTCGGGAAAACTCTTCCAGATAAATCGCTGCGGCAACGCCAAGCGGCAAAGACAGCCCCAACGTTACCAGGATGACAAAAAATGAACCAACCACTGCACCACGTATACCGGCCAGTTCCGGCTCCCGTGAATCACCTGAAGTAAAAAAGCTGGAATTGAAACTGCTTCTCAAGCTGTCCTTAGCTCGCAGGTGCGCCAGCCATGCCAGCTGCTTTTCCTTCAGGCGGCTTTGACCCTGTCCATGCTTGTTGTATTGATCAACATCGTCATCCGCAATCAGCCACAGGTTGCGTGTCGAACCAATCACTGAAACATCCTTCAGCACCAGATCCTGCATTTGGCTTGTTGCACCAGAACTGATCAAGCGGTACAGCTTGCGCTTGTCCTTGCGCCTGGTGACATCGGGGAACTCCTTGCGCAGGGCTTCCTTGACCAGTTTCAGATAATCTGCCGATACCAGCACCTCCGGACTCCTTGTTTTTTCCGGGTCTATCACCGCAGGATCGAAGTAGACGGACAGCTGGATTTCGGTGCGCCAGAAGGCACTGTAGCCCTTGCTGATGATGCTGGAAAACATCACGAACACAAACAGCATACCCAGCAGCACCGCACCTAACCCCAGCGCCTTGAAACACCGATTCCTGTTCCGTCTTGCAACCAGGCTTTGCTCCACCGCTTCACGGATCTGTTCCCGTTTCACGGCGGCTTTCATCAACTTACTCATATTCTTCCCGATACTTCTGCACCACATGCAGAGCCAGCACATTTAACAACAGGGTAACGATAAACAAGGACAGCCCGAGTGCGAACGCAGCCAGCGTCTTGGGGTTGTCGAACTCCTGGTCACCCACCAGCAGAGTGACAATCTGCACGGTGATGGTAGTGACCGAATCCAGGGGATTGGCGGTAAGCTTGGCAGTCAGACCTGCCGCCATGACTACGATCATGGTCTCACCAATGGCACGGGATACAGCCAACAATACACCGCCGACGATGCCAGGCAATGCCGCTGGAACAATCACCCGCAGAATGGTTTCCGTCCGCGTTGCACCCATGGCATAAGAGCCATCCCGCATGGCCTGGGGTACCGCATTGATGACATCATCTGACAACGAGGAAACAAAGGGAATAATCATGATTCCCATCACCAGACCCGCCGCCAGCGCACTTTCGGAAGACACGTCCAAGCCGATCATGCTGCCGGTATTGCGTAGCATGGGGGCCACTGTCAATGCAGCAAAAAACCCATAGACCACGGTGGGAATACCGGCAAGTATCTCCAGTAAAGGCTTGGCCCAGGTGCGCAGATGCGGACCGGAAAACTCAGCCAGATAGATGGCGGACATCAATCCGATGGGCACCGCTACCAGCATGGCGATGAATGCTACCATCATGGTACCGGCCAGCAGCGGGATAATTCCGAAGGCCCCACTGGAACCGACTTGGTCTGCCCGAATGGCCATTTGCGGACTCCATTTCAGGCCAAACAGAAAATCGGTAATGGGAATAATTTTGAAAAACCGGATGGACTCGAACAGCACCGACAATACAATGCCAACTGTAGTCAGAATGGCTATCGAGGCGCTGATGATCAACATCCAGCGCACCAGCGTCTCCACCTTGGGGCGGGAACGAAAATCCGGATTCACCTGCCGGATCGCCAACCCACCCCCGGCAATGACCAGGCCAACCAACCCCGCCAGCAACGCGATATTTGATATGGACTGCAAATGCCTGAAATGATCTGCGGCTGCCTTCATGGCAGCATCGGCATCTGCAGAGATGATATTTCCCATCGCAAGATTCACAACATCATTCAGGTAGAGATGCAGTTCTGCCTTGGGCAATGCTCGAATCGCTTCCGGCAGACTCGCCGCCACCATGCTGGCAATCATGCTTTGATCCAAAAACTGCCATAGCAGCAGCAGAACGATGGCGGGCAATCCTGTCCACAGGGCGACATAGTACCCGTAGTAACGCGGCATGGAATGCAGTTTGCGCCTGTCACCATCCGCCTGTTGAATACTGTAGCGGCGCCCAAGCCAGTAAGCTGCTAATGAAATCAGCACCAGGGAAAGCGACAGGACAGCAATACTCACAATGACATCTCGTTTATAGATAAAGAAAAGGCGCCACTTTTTGCGTGGAAAGAGCGACGCAAAGCACTACCTTACATTCCGATCAGAACTGCATCGGGATCAGTTGTTTTGCTGCCTTGCTATATTCTTCGCGCTCCTCCTTGGGCATTGGGATGAGCCCTTTGTCCACCAGATAACCTTCGTCACCCCAGGCCTTGTCACTGGTGAATTCTGCAAGAAACTCCTTGATTCCGGGTATCTTTCCGACGTGGGCCTTCTTGACATAGAAGAACAAAGGGCGGGACACAGGGTACTTGCCACTGGCAATCAACTCGAATTCTGGTGCGATACCATCTACCAGAGAACCTTGAATCCTGTCTTCATTCTGTTCCAGATAGCTGTACCCGAAAACACCCAGCGCCTTGGGATTGGCTTCCAGCTTCTGTACGATTAGATTGTCGTTTTCACCGGCTTCGATGTATTTTCCATCTTCCCGCACACCATGACAGATGGCCTTGTACTTGTTCTTGAGTTGCTTGGCGAGTTTCTTGTCACCTGCCTTCTTGGCCTTTTTGGAATCCTTCTTGATTTGTTTGATCCAGGAAAACTGCTTGCAACCACCTTCCATTGCCAACTCAGCAAAAGCATCGCGGGTACCGGAAGTCGGGGGAGGCCCCAAGACCTCAATCTTGTAGGCAGAAAGTTTCGGATTGATTTCATTCCAGGTGGAATACGGGTTGGGAAGGAGTTTTCCGGATTCAGGCGCCTTGGGATCGGGAATCTGCTTCGCCAGAGCCAGGAAGATATCCTTGCGACTCAGATTGAACTGCGGCGCTGCTTTTGAATTGGCGATAGTGATGCCATCATAGCCAATCTTGATTTCGACAATCTCTTTCACACCATTTGCCTGACATTTGTCGAACTCCGATTTCTTGATTCGCCGTGACGCATTGGTGATATCGGGATGCTTCACACCCACACCCTGACAGAACAATTTCATGCCACCACCGGAACCCGTGGATTCGATCTTGGGAGTCTTGAATCTGCTGCTCTTGCCGAAGTGCTCAGCCACAACAGTCGCGAACGGATATACCGTGGAAGAACCCACGACATAGATATAATCCCGAGCGCCGGCGGTAGCAGTGCCTGCACCAATAACCAGACTGATGGCGATGGCGGAACTGATCTTTTTCATCTTCTCTTTCCTGTGATTGCTTTGAACTCGGAGAAACTATAGGGGAGGATTGTTACGGCTTTGTGACAGCGAAACAGGCAGTGCCATATACTTGTGCGCCGATATCTCGGCCATATTGCCAATCAGGCGAAATATTTCAGCGCCTGACAGATGTTTGCCCGTATAATTTTAGATGTTGAAGCGACTGTTTTTTTTAACCACTTGTTCCACTTGACAGGTCACACATAAAATTCCCATGTATTCAAAGCTGTACAGAAACTTCCTGGAACCTTTATGGGAAGAAACGATCAGGAAGCGAAAGACCCTGGAATATGAGCGGAGACTCAATAAGTCACAGTGGCTCGATACTTCCGAGATACTATCCATGCAATGGCAATCCCTGCAGGAATTGTTGCAACATAGTGAACGGGAATGCCCTTACTGGAAAAGTGTCTTCCAGACTCTCAAGCTACAGCCCCGTGACATTCAAAGTTACGAAGACTTCCTGTGTTTACCCATCACAACGAAAAGTACCATTCGGGAAAATTATGACGATCTGATTGCCGATTCATACCGGGGCAGGACGTTACAAAAAGCCACAGGCGGTTCTACGGGTGAACCATTGCGATTTGAATACACCTACACCAGCAATGAATGGCGTCAGGCAGTAACAAGGCGTGGCTATGGATGGGCGGGCGCCTACGGCGGTGTCAAACAAGGGTACATCTGGGGTATCGCCCTGCAAAAAGAGTCCTTGTTTCGTCAGCTGAAACAGGCGCTTCACCACCGAGTATTGCGGCAGAAATACTTTAACAGCTTTGATTTTGGTCCGCAGGAGATGGCACGTTGCCAGCAAGCCCTGGAAAAATATTCTCCGGATGTGATTGTTGGGTACACCAACCCGCTCTACAATTTTGCAAGATACATCAATACCCAGGTGCCCGCTTCCCGTATCCGGCCGCTCAGCGTCATTACCGGTGCCGAGAAATTGCATGACTTTCAACGTAAAGAAATAGAAAAGGCATTCCATACCAAGGTTTTCAATACCTATGGTAGCCGCGAGTTTATGCTGATCGCCATGGAATGCGAGCAACACAACGGCCTACATGTCAGCGCGGAAAACCTGTTCGTTGAAATACTCCGTGACGATGGATCACCCGCAGAACCCGGGGAATTCGGTCGAGTCGTGGTTACCGATTTGCATAACTATGGCATGCCTTTCATTCGTTATGAAATTGGCGACCTGGCTATTCAATCAGATCGCAGCTGCAGCTGTGGACGAGGCCTGCCGATGCTTGACGATATCGTCGGCAGATCACTGGATATGATCAAGACTGCCGATGGCAAAATGATTCCCGGTGAATTCTTCCCGCACCTGCTGAAAGATTATTCCTGGATACATCGTTTTCAGGTTATTCAGGAAGCTCCTGAACAGCTCACCATCAAGATCGTTTCCGGAAATGAATTGAATGCTGGGGAATTCAAACAGCTGAAAAAGAAAATTTTCGAGGTGATGGGTGAAGGCACTCAGATCAGCTACGACTTTGTTGACGACATACCCCTTACCAAAAGCGGAAAACACCGGGTAACCATCTCACATATAGATAGCTGACTGTTCCCCACATGCCATAGGGGCTAAACCACTCGGGCAACGATCACCCGTGCATTTCCTTCCGCATCGCTGACAATGTCCACACTGTCGTATTCGGACATGTTGCCCATCTGTTTCTTCAGTGCCGGACCCTGGCCCAGCCCAACCTCAAACACCAGGTGGCCGCCGCTGCCAACGAAATCCGGTGCTTCACCGATCAGTCTTCGCATCAGATTCACGCCAAACACACCACCATCAAAAGCCATTTGCGGTTCGTGGCTGGAGATTTCGTTTGCCATGGTGGGGACCTTGGCCGAGGAGATATACGGTGGATTGCAGGTAATCATGTCCACTTTTCCATTCAGATCCAAAGCACGAAAAGGGTCAAGCAAGTCACCGGAATGTAACTGAACCCGATCGACCAGACCAAGCAATTCACAATTTTGCCGTGCGAGTTCCACGGCTTCTTCAGAAAGATCTGCCGCATAAACCATTGCACATTCGATCTCCATGGCAATGGCGATGGCGACATTTCCAGCACCGGTACACACATCGATCACGTGTGCCGGCTTGCCTTCAGTGGCGCATCCCTGTAACAGGTCAATCGCTGCTCCCGCCAGCAATTCTGTTTCTTTTCTCGGGATCAAGGCTGCGGGACCGGCTATCAATTCCAGCCCCATGAAACACTGTCTTCCTGATATATGCGCCAAGGGCACCCCTTTCAGGCGTTCCTGTACACAAAACAGCAGTTTTTCATGCTCATCCCCGGCAAGCTTCTCTGGCTCATAGTTCTTGGCCAGTTCCGCAGATACGGGCCTTCCCTTTGCCAGCGACCAAAGCGCCTTCAGCGTGTTTTCCGGCGTCTCCTCTGGCTTGTCCGGAAGAATGCACAATTTTTCAGACAGAGCTCGAAGCTGGCTTTCATACAGTTCATCATTCATCATGAAAGTCCTTTCTTGCTGATTTTTCCGGTGTTTGTTTTTGGCAGAGACGCCACGATTTCAAAATATTTCGGGACCATGAAATTCTCCAGTTTCTCCACACAGACCTTTCGCACATCCTTCACAGTCAAATGTACGCCTGGTTCCGGTGCTACAAAAACCTTGATAGCCTCACCAAGCACTTCATCCTCAACCCCAATCACGGCAACCTCCCGTACACCTTCCACTGAAGCCACTGCGTTTTCCACTTCGATCGGACTGACTTTCTCCCCCCTGGTCTTGATGATGTCGTCACTCCTTCCCTGAAAATACAGATCACCATCCTCATCCATTTTGAACCAGTCGCGTGTACACAGCAGCTTCTCTCCTGGAAGCTCAGAATCCAGCAATACTTTACGAGATTCTTCAGGAGCACCCCAATAGCCCAACATGATGTGCGTACCTCGAACATGAAGTACACCCACCTCTCCTGGCTTGACGGGTTCTCCCTGCTCATTCAGAACACAAACCTCTGTACCTGGAATCGCCTTGCCCACAGATGACGGCTTTACATCGATCAATTCGGGTTCCAGATAACAAACCCGCTTACACTCCGTCAGCCCATACATCTTGAATATCAGCGCCTCGGGAAATATCTTTTTCAATAGGGGAATCTGTTCTGCTGGCAGGGCTGCGGCCGTATTGGTCACTCTGGTAACAGACGGAAAAGCAAAAGGTTCACGTCGATACATGGATAGGAGCAGGGAAAAAATAGTGGGTACCCCGGGAAAAACAGTGACCCCCAACTCTCGAATACGCTGAAAGATCACCGCGGGATAAGTGAAAGATCGCTCCATCACCAGGGTCGCCCCCAAGTGCATGCTCATCAGCAATTGATACAATCCATAGTCAAATGCAAGAGGTAGCACCAGCAGAATCCTGTCCTCCACAGAAAGCCGCAAATACTCTATCAGGCTTCCCAGCGCAAAGGTCATGGAAAGATGGGTGTGCATCACGCCTTTGGGGTCACCCGTACTCCCCGACGTATATATCAGTGCTGACAAATCCTTTTGAATGCCTGCCGGTTGAAAACCACCGGTTCCATCCTGCACGGCTACGTCAAAAGGGGTAACAACTGAATCATCCAGACCGTCGGTCTTTCCGGAGACGAGAACACACTTCAGGGTATCTGTGTCTTCAATCAGCGGAAAAAATACGCGTCGGAGGTGGCTATCGGATATCAATGCGCTTGCGCCACAATCTTTCAATATGTAGGCAAGCTTGTCCTGCTTGGTTTGCGGGTTAACCACGACAAATGCCGCACCAATGGCAAGTACGGCATAGATGGATACGGCACAAACCAGGGTGTTATCCATGAAGATTACACAGCGTTCACCTCGTGTCACCCCCCGTTGCTGCAGGTACCAGGCGAGATTGCGGACCATCCTGTCCAGCTCTGCATAAGACGTTGTCTCGCCCTCTACGATCAATGCCGTTTTCTGCGGATAGAGCCGTGCCGATTGAAACAGCCCTTCATGTAACAGACGCTGCGGTCGCAGTATATCCATACCTTCTTTCCTCTGCGGAAAATCACTGCCGGGCCAACGAAGCATCCCGCTGGCACAGACCACTCCAGGACTATGCTGTTTCTTTGCGCTGAATAAACGCTACAATCTTTTCCACCGAATCAAGATTGTCAGGCACCATCTCTTCATCTTTTATTTTAATCTTGAACTCATCTTCGATGAAGAAAATGATCTCCAGAATGCCGGTTGAATCCAGTATTCCCTGATCCAGAAAGGAATCATCGTTCTTCAATTCTGACTGGTCATCCGTAAAAAGATAGTTTTCCAGAATAAAGGCTCTTATTTTTTTTTCCGTAGACATTTTTTTCCCATATCGAAATACACAATGATCCTGCCTGGATCATCTATTCAAAAGATGATGCAGAGTATCCCTGAATAAACATCTTATCAAGCAGCATGGTAGACAAAATGCCCACAAATGCCATGTTGTCAGCAAAACCGATAATTCGCCCGCTCGCCCCCTTCTTTAGCAATTTATCCACCGCGGCAGGATCGAAGTATCCCGCCTTGCGCAGGGCTTCTTCGCTCAACAGGTCCTGAACATAAGCGGCTGGTTTCCCGGAGGAAAAAAAAGACTGACTGTCAGGAGCACGATAAGGTTGTTTGCTGCGCGTGCGTATGCTTTCTGGAATCAAGCCGCTCATGGATTTCTTCAAGATGTATTTCTCATTCAGTATCCTGATCTTGTAGCGTACCGGGATCCTTGCTGCAAATTCCATAACCCGATGATCCAGAAAAGGAAAGCGCCCTTCAACCGAGTTCGCCATAGCCATTCTGTCGCCCTGGGAGTTGAGCAGATACCCGGATAGCAGCGTGTGATTCTCAATATATTGATCCCGATTGAGCGCTTCCCAACGCCCAATTTCAGGTGGCAATATACGTTGAATGGCGTCAAAATCGACGCTTCCCTGCACACAGGCCTTCAACTCCTTGGAGAAGAACCGCCAGCTGCGTTGGGTGGTGCTCCAGCGGGGAATGTGGGCAAAATAGGGTTTGTCTATATATTCCATTCCCTGCTGAAAGAACTGCTTGCCAAACGCCCCCCCGGCTGCCGGATTGTATTTCAGGTAGGGGTAGAGCCTCTTCAGAATCAGCGGCCGCAGTCTGGAATCAGGAAAACGATGGCAAAAACGCCGAATTTTTGCTTCCTTGAAAATGTCGTAGCCCCCAAACACCTCGTCGGCTCCTTCACCGGTCAGAACCACCTTGTAGTTGCTTTCACGCACGTGCCGGGAAAGTAGCATCAGTGGTGCCGGTGCGGTGCGGAGGATGGTGGACTCGGTATGCCAGATAACCTGTGGAAACAATCGACTGATGTCTTCGGCCTTGCAGGTAATATGAGTATGGTCGGTTTCCAGATAGTTGACCAGATCCTGCTGATAGCGGCTCTCGTCGAATTCTGCATCTTCAAAGCCAATGGAAAAGGTGCGCAGGGGCGTATCGGTGTAATTCCTGATCAGGGAAGTGATCACGGAAGAATCCAGTCCTCCGCTGAGATAGGCACCCACAGGCACGTCGGAGCGCAAGCGCAATCGCACCGAATCGATCATCAATTCACGCAGCTCTTCGGCCCAGTCATCGACACTCCGATTGTCGGGTATAGCATCCAAAGGGAAGCTCCAATCCCAATATCTTGAGATATGAGTCTTCCCGTCCTGCACTACCATCTGATGACCTGGCTGCAAGGAGAAAATGCCTTCGAACAGGCTGTTGGGCTCCAGTGTTGACCAGAAGGTAAAGACCTCGCCCAAAGCCAGAGAATTCAGGCGGCGAGTGATTTCGGGCTGAGTAAAAAGAGACTTTACTTCGGAAGCAAAATACAATCGACCTGCAGCAATGGTGTAGAACAGCGGACGAATCCCCGCCCGGTCCCTCACCAGCAACAGACGTCGGGCAGCGCGATCCCACAAGGCAATGGCAAACTGCCCTATCAGATGTTGAACGAAAGCATCACCATATTCTTCATACAGATGAACGATGACCTCCGTATCCGAGCGCGTGTAGAATCGATGCCCAAGCTTCTGCAGCATGTTGCGCAGTTCAGGGAAATTGAAAATCTCCCCATTGAAAACCACCTGCACCGACCCATCCTCATTGCGAATGGGTTGATCTCCACCTTCCAGGTCGATGATGCTCAGTCGTGCATGCGCGAGCCCCACCTCGTTATCCACGAGATAACCATAGCCATCCGGCCCTCTATGCCTGACCGCTTGAATCATCCCCTCCAGTTCCTTTCTCGATGGGGCTTCACGATGTTTCAGATTTATAATGCCGGAGATGCCACACATAATTTACGTAGACGGGAACAAGAAAAAAGGGTTGATGACCTGATCAGGGATAGGATAATGCATATTTCTTTCGATCATAACATGATTGCCTCTTTCCTCGAGACAATTGCCTTTTCACTTCCATGTCCTGGCAGTTTTCAGTTTATTCCTACACAAACAACATAGTTCTGCACGCAAGAATCTGGCAATATAGGAAGGCTACCGGTTTTTCAACCAACGCTTTTCCGGATAGCAATAATAGAGGGCTTGCCGGCAATCAATGATGAGGGAGATACACAAAAGTGGAAAATGACAGCCTGAACCAGCGCATACAGGCAGGGCTGACCCTGAATCTTGGCAATGAAGTTCAACGCATCGGCAACTTCATTCGCCAGGTTATGCGTACTCAATTGCATCGACGTGGACTGGTGGTCGCGGTATCCGGAGGAATTGACAGCTCTGTCTGTCTGGAACTGGCTGTACGCACCCTTGGGGCGGGGAAGGTGTTCGGCCTGCTGCTCCCGGAAACCGATTCGTCTTCCAGCAGCATGGACCTTGGGCTGCAAATGGTGGAACATGCCGGCGTTTCCCACGAGGTAAAGGATATTGCCCCCACACTGGAAGCAATCGGCTGCTATGAACAACGCGATGCCGCCATTCGCGAGGTTTTTCCCGAGTACGATGGCAGCTGGAAAAACAAGATCGTAATTTCCGGAGGAAAGGAAGGTGCTATCAACCATTTTCATCTGGTTGTACAAACGCCAGAGGGTGAATTGCTGAAAGAGCGCTTGGCATTGAAACAATATCTGCAGATTGTTGCTGCAACCAATTTCAAGCAGCGCATCAGAAAAAACCTTGAATACTTTCATGCAGATCGATTGAACTATGCAGTAATCGGCACACCGAATCGCCTCGAATACGATCAGGGTTTCTTTGTAAAAAATGGTGACGGCGCTGCAGACATTAAACCCATCGCGCATCTGTACAAGACCCAGGTTTACGCCATGGCCAAGCATCTGGAACTCCCTGACAACATCTGCAGCACCACACCGACGACGGATACCTATAGCCTGGATCAGGGGCAGGACGAGTTTTACTTTGCCCTCCCCTATCGAGAGATGGATGCGGCTTTGTGGTGCTACAACCACGACGTTCCAGCAACTCAGTTGGCAGGGTACCTGCACATTACGCAGGATCAAGCCCAGGCTGTGTACCATGACATTGAGTCCAAACGAAAAACCACGGCCTATCTGCATACCCCGCCGTGTGTCCTGGAAGATATTTTTTGAATAGGGAACTCGCATGCGCCTGAGCAACACCAAGCCAACCAATATCATGCTGCCACTCATTGTTCTGGAAGCGCTTATATTCGGCGGTTCTGTCTATATCGCTGTCGCCTTACGCTTTATTGGTGAAACCGGACAGCAAGGTAACATCGGCATCAATTCGATTCTGGCCAATGCTATCGCTTACGTATGCGTAATGCTCCCCTCGATGGCCGCCATGGGACTCTATCAAGTACGCTCACGAGAAGACCCTATTGGCATGTTTGTCCGGGTACTGGCTGCATTTGCCCTGGGAAGTGTTTTCTCCATCATTCTGTTCTACCTGTTTCCCAGCTTGTACTTCGGACGTGGTGTTTTTTCCCTGACCTTACTGTTCTCGCTATTGGCTGTTGGCACCCTTCGCCCTTTATTTTTTCAATTTCTTGATCAACACTCCCCGGGCTCTCGCCTGCTGATCATTGGCGCAGGAGAAAGAGCCGCCAACATACCCAATAACCTGCGTCGCCGAGCAGATCGCCGGGGCATTCAAATCGTGGGATTTCTCCCTGCAGAAAACGAACAGCCGGTTATTGACGAGTCAATGATCATATCGCGCGAAAGCACGTTGCTGGATACGGTGAAAAAAAACGCCATCGATGAGATTGTCGTTGCACAGGATGACCGACGTGCGAGCATCGACATGCAGGAATTGCTCCAATGCAAACTTGCCGGCGTCAATATCATTGACCTCCCCACACTTTTTGAACGGCAGGCAGGAAAACTGAAGCTGGATCTGTTGAGCCCCAGCTGGCTGATATTCTCCCAAGGTTTTCGCCTTGATCCGATGTCACAAACCGTCAAACGTGCCTTTGATCTGAGCATGAGTATTGTTATTTGTGTTCTGTCATCCCCCATAATGGCTCTCACAGCTGTGGCAATCTGGATGGAAAGTGGTTTTAAAGGGCCCATATTGTTTCGCCAGCCCCGTGTCGGGGAAGGTGGAAAACTGTTTGATGTCCTGAAATTTCGCAGCATGCGGGTGGATGCGGAAGCCGATGGCAAGGCGCGCTGGGCACAGGAAAACGACGACCGCGTGACCCATGTAGGCAAGTTCATTCGCAAGGTAAGAATAGACGAACTCCCTCAATGCTGGAACGTCATCAAAGGTGAAATGAGCTTCGTCGGACCACGTCCAGAACGACCCGAGTTCGTGGAAAAATTAACCAAAAGCATTCCATATTACGACATACGGCATATCGTGAAACCGGGTCTTACCGGCTGGGCACAACTGAGTTATCCGTATGGTGCAAATGAGAAAGATGCTGCGGAAAAACTGAAGTTTGATCTTTACTATGTGAAGCATCAGTCCCTGCGCTTTGACATGATTGTCTTGCTCAGAACCGTGGAAATTGTACTGTTTGGAAAAGGCGCCCGATGATTGAAGGCTTAACCGGTTTATGTAACACACATATTTACCGAGACTATTTTCGTCCAATACGAGCCAATCATTCCTCGCTTCTGGAGGTCTCGGCAACTGCCAGAGGTCTCAGTACTGAACTGTACCAGCCCACAACTTCTCCATTCGAGAATTCGACAAAAGAAGCACCATAATCCCAGCGACGATCGGTTTTCAAGACCGGTTCACCCTGAATAGCCAGAACATCTTCCATGCTGGATCCAACTTCAATCAGCCTCTCCGACTTCGTTGTACGGGGAAATGTGCCGCTAACCCGCAACGGAGAGCCATCCTCGATATGCCAGCCAACAACGTATCCCTCCTGAAAATCCACTCTTGAGCCGCCATAAAAAAATGAATCATCAGACTTTCTCGTGGGAGCGCCCTGCACTTTTAAAACCTGCTTTCTGGTATCCCCATATTTAAAAGTTGAACTGAATTTGGCAGCAGCTGATGTCAGTTCGGGTTTTGGTGGCACGAGCTCTGTTTCAACGGCATTTACTTCAGCGTCGCCTTCTTGATACTTGCTCAACAGAAGAACAAATATCAACAATATCATCCCAATGGGAATACCCAGGATCAACCATTTGGAAACAACAATATTGAGCACTGCCCATTTTCTTGCTTCATGGTATTGCTCGTCCCGGCGCTCCAGATCAGATGTATCCTGAAACTGCCAGTTTGTATGAGTTGCCACTTTCCCGAAGGGCAATCGATGGTGAGATTTGTGATAGTCAGACAGCATCCGGAACGCACTGTTGAGCTCGCGCAAGCGAATCTCCGCTTCTTCTTTGGCTACAGGATCCTGCTCAAACCTGTCCGGGTGGCAACGTTGCACCAGATGCTTGTAGTGCTTTCGCAAGTCTTCCCAACTACTGTCGGGACTGAGCTGCATGAGATCATAACAATGCCGGTAATTAACACTCATTTGTGAAAACCATCAAGCAGTTGTTTTTGGTTTATCTGGCATATCGAACCAGGAACACCAACCCCCAACTATCATATTCCGCGACTGAACTTGAACTGTTCCTGCGCTCCCAGTTTACGCCCATGCTATAGGTCAAATTTCGGGTTCCCAGGTAATCTGCCCCCGCATACAGAAAATAGGTCTCATCCGAGCGACCATCTTCATAATCTTCCCAATCCACCGTTCCAGAAGCCCTGCTGCTCCATCCCCCACCGAATCTTCTGGTCCAGTTGATTGACGCACTGGCCAAATCCCGATCCAGTTGTCCAGCGGTAACGTAGTCTTGTCTTTCATAACTGGCAAACAACTGTATAGCTGACACCGCCAGGTCATAGGTAAAGGAAGCATCCAGCGAACTGGCGTTATATACCTGCCCTGAAATAACATTGGAGCCGATATTGTCCGGGTTGGTAGCGCCGGCAATTGATAAAGCCGCATCCGTCAACCCGTGCCGAATATCTACGATCAGTGACGAACTGTTGGAAATTATACGGTTCCACTCCACCAGTCCGTGCCAACCATTTTCGTCATCTGATTCATCAAAATCGATATTGATAAGACCCAGCTCGACACGGAAGGAGGAAGGACTATTGCGTCTTTCCCAACCCGCAAATATACTGTTGCGCTGATAGTTTTCGGAATCCTCTCCCTGATCCCGATCAAAATTTACATCGTAAAACGTCGCACTCAGGGACAAGTCCGTTGCGTTGGCACTCCCGTAGATCCAACTCGCACCCATGAACCAGCGGTCACCATCGAAACCACTTTCTTCCTCAGCCCAGGAATTCATATATCGCATATCAGCCTGAACCCGGTTTGCCAAATCGAACTGGTATTGCAAACTGGGTCCGGTAGTGAACACATTGGTCTGCTGTCTATTGGCTGGAACATCAGGCGCCCTGGTATTGATCGGCTCATTGGTCAGGGAGTCGGTAACCACCCAGAACAGTCGATCACGTACAAAAGCCCAGCGTACATCACCATTCAGATAAAGGCTGGTCTGATCTTCAAAAACACCATTTGGGTAATTGATGTACTCAACACTTCCATTGACATCGGCATCGAGGCGGGTGCCGTGTTCTACATAAGCCATTCCCGCGGAAAGCGTGTGATAAACGCCGGAAGTTCCGCCTTCATTGATCAATTCGATATTGTCAGAATAATCCAGTTGATACGATCCATAATACCCCAGTGTTCCGGCAGTCACTGGCAAGACAACCAGGAAGGGAATCACAACAAAAACAACGCGCAACACTGACTGCTTACTCATGGCACCCCCTCTGTAAAAATCACCCCAACCAGTTTTTCATTACCAAATTCTGCAGCGACTTGAGCAATCTGACTTCGCGTAGCCTTTCCATACCCAACACTGAGCACAACCATGTCGCATAAATCGGCCAAAACCATCGCGTCTGGAGATTCTGATATCGCAGGTGCATCAACAAAGATAAATCGGTCAGGATAACGATTTCGCACTTCTGCAAAAAAAACTTCCATGTGGGCAGAAGCCACGTACTCCTGTGATGCTTCCCGTCTTTTTCCTACAGGAACTACAGATACGCGTCGAATCCCCGTTGGATAAATTATGTCATCCACGGACCAACCTTCTGGGTCCATGGTATCTGGATTCTCGATATAGTCCGTAAGACCAATCAGATCCCTGTTTCCTCCGACACCAAATCGTTTGTGCTGTACCGGATTGCGGAAATTACAGTCGACCACCAGGGCGGTCTTGGTATTGTCCAATGCGAAAGCCACAGCCAGATTGGTAGTACTGAAACTGGCCCCATTGCCAGGAGTTACTGACGTCAGCATCACAATGAAATTTTCACCTGCACTGATCTGCAGAAGCTTTGTTCGCAATCTGCGAAATGTATCCAGAACTTTTCTATCCTTCATCTCTGGATAGATGATTTTTCTGGCCCGCAGTTGCGCTATGCTCTGCGGCAGCGGCTCCTTCATCAACGCGATTTGACGCGCAGATTTTAATCTCAGTTCGAGACTGCTTCCACGCGATTCAGATTTATCCCGGATCTGCTCTCCGGCTTCCTGTTTATCATCGTTGTTTTCCTGATCATCTTCCATAGGCGCATTCATAACCATTTCCGTAAACAAACAAGCAATCGCATACGCCCCAACCACGGGCATTCAATTTATAGCCCTCTAGCAGCAACGTTTCTTTCAGGAAATCCCCAATGGAGGAACCACCAGATTGTGTGTGTAGCGCAAATAACCCACATAACCATAAGTGACGAATACGGCCAGCACGACCACCGCAAGTATCACGGTCACCACGCGATTCAGCATACGCTGTGCCGGGGTATACAGTGGCGGAATGGATGCCAATACACGCAGCCCCAGATCCTGGCGAATGGCGATTGCCACGCGAACCCGTGGGTCCACCTGCATCAGAAATGCCACATAACCCACTGGAATCATGATGCCTAACAGAATGCCTGCAACCGCAAAATGCATCAACCCCAAGCCCTTTGGCTTGATCGGCAAAGCGGCCGGTTCCTTGATGATAAAGGCCAGACTTTGCCCCTTCATATCCATATCCATGGATACGCGCGCATTTTCCCTGCGTCGCAGCAGATCCTGATAGATGTTTCGGTTGACCTCATAGTCACGGGTCAGCTCGGACAACTGAGCTTCCGAGTTCGCAACCCGTACACTGCGGTTCATCTCCTCGGACAAGCTGTCTTTAGTCAAGCGCAATCGCGTTTGCAAGGTGGCAATCAGGGTACGTGTGGTGGCCAGTTGGCGCCTTAACTCCTGATACAGAGGACTACGCTGCACCGCTTTCTCATTCGCTCCCGCACCATTGGCGGCCTGCTTTCGTTGTGCTATCTCTTGCTGCAGCGTTCTTTCCAGCTCCTCGAGTTGGTGTGAAATGCGCACGACATCCGGATGGGTTTCATAATAGTTGAGAAGCAGATTTTCCTTTTGATTCTGTAACTTAGCGATACGATCCCGGATTTGTTCCTCTTTTCCCACATGCATGCTGAATACCGCTTCACCGGAAAGCTGCCGGCGCAGTGACTTTTCCTTCTCTTTCTCCTCACTCAATCGCAATCGAGTTTGCCCAATTTGCTGGCGAAGCTGACTGATCCTCGAATCAACATCGCTCTGAGAGCCTGGTCTGGCATCCGCGTTCCCACCACGAAATTCCTTCAAGTTTTGCTCCGCATCCAGGAGCTTCTGATGATACTGTTTCACCTGATTCTCAATGAACTCGAAAGCCTCGCGACTCTCGTTTCGTTTTGTCTGAGTGCTTTCCTGAATAAACAGCTCTGCCAGTCTCCGGGTCACCCTGAATGCACGCTGCGGATCTTTATCAGAATAGGAGATTTTGAGCAGATTGGCCCCAACGTTCTGCACTCTGGTTTGGTCGACAACGCGCTCCATCAGCGCCTCAATATCTACCGGACTTCGCTTACTCAGGTCCCAGCCTCCGTGCTGTATCACATCCTCAATCACCCGGCGGCTGCGCAGTATTTCCTTGGCGTTGCGGCTGTAGCTTCGCACATCCGTCTGGACTGCCGTTCCTGCCATCAGCGGCTCAATAATATTCTTTTCCCCGATCAAAATCGTCGTGGAAGACTCATATCGCTTAGGCAAATATATGCCCACCACCAACATCGCCAGCGCAACAACGGCAAACATCAGCACCAGCTTTATTTTTTGCCTGCGAAACTCCGTATGGAGTCCCCGTATCCATTGCTCAAGAGTCAGTTGCATAAGCTTTTCCCCTGAATGCTCTAATCAAGTCAGTAACCCACAACACTCGAAATCAGAATGTTCGCTCTGGAATTGAAATGATATCTCCTGGCACCAGCTTGTAATTTGTAGACAGGTCTCCTTTTTGCAGGATCTGCTTCAAATATATGGGATAGGCCTTCACCTCTCCATCCACCTTGCGGTAAAGTCTGGACTTGTCTGGAGCGGCAAATTCAGTGAGACCGCCTGCCTCGAGAACCGCATCCAGAACAGTCATGCCTGGACGATGCGCTGTAGATACCGCCTGTGTGACTGCACCAGTGACCCTGATCCGAGTCAAATAAGCATTGCTGACCAGACCTGTAACACTGACAGCCACCTGAGGATCCCGAATATACTTGGAAAGCCGCTCACGTATGTCAGCGGCAACTTCTTCGGGAGTACGGCCGGCAGCGAGCACATCCCCAATAACGGGAACTGTTATCATTCCATCAGGGCGAACAATGGCACTTACAGAAAGCTCCTGATTCCTCCATACCGAAACCGAAAGCGTGTCATCCACGCCCACCATATATTTCTCAATAACACCTTTTCCCTCTGGCGGACTTTCCATAGTCAACCCTTCCTGATTCGCACAACCAGACATTGCAACGATAACAACAGCCAAAATAAGCAAACCAGCTCTGTAATTACATGATTCCATTTCCGTCAACCCCCCCAACAATCAATTTTGCAAATATTCTCCGATAGCTAATGATCTTAACACAGGATTCAGAGTAGTATAATATGCAATTTACGCAGGCTGGCAACACTAAAGGAACAAGAACGGAGGGAGTACCTATACAGCAGCTGAAAGCATACTTTCCCTTCTGTGTACACCCACACGCCAGCCCCATAACACTAAAATAACTGCTTGTTTTTTATAGGGATACGCATACTTTAATTGTTGGCAAAAAAGCTTACTCAGAGCAAGCACCCTGGAATCACCGCACCAGCCTGCTTCTTCGGTTGCAGCGCTCATACCGGAGAAAGCATGCATCCTTTCTGATTGCATCAATCATGAGGCCAATTCTAAAACTTCTACTGATTGACGCTGGCATTGACATGGCGACCACACACGATTAAGGAATCATCACGGAAGGCAACAGCATGCATTCATCAGATACATTTGCAACACAAGAGCAGTATCAGACAGATGTACCCAGGGACCAACCCGCGACAACCGCCTTTTTCTTTCTCGTTGCCTATATCGCAATCGTATTTGTCCGACCCCAGTCCTGGATTCCAGCAGTTTTGGACTGGCCCTTTGTACCCGTAACACTCATTCTGTCGTTTTTGCTCTGGAGCACATCTGCCAACAAGGCTCTGGATGCACCACAGTTTGTGTTGCTGGGGCTGTTGTTTCTGTTTGCGCCACTTACCTCACTGGCGGCACGTGAGGGGATGTCCGAAGCACTGAACACATTGATTTCATTGGTTCCGCCTTACCTGACCTTCCTGTTGATAGCCACCCTGGCTCTATCACACAAACGCATTCGCACCATGATGTGGCTGGTGGTGGGTGGCGCAGTAATAATGAGCGCCCATGGGATACAGCAAATTCATACGGGTGCTGGCTGGACTGGCGTAACCGCAGAATTTGGACGCATCCGCTATATCGATATTTTCAATGATCCGAATGATGTAGGATTATCCTTGATCGTGGCAATTCCCATGGCAGCATACCTGTTCCGTCACTACCATTCCTCCTTGATCAAGCTACTCTTACTGATCTGTATCGGCATCATCCTGTATGGCATCAAACTAACAGACTCCCGCGGCACCGTGCTGGCTCTTGGCGCGATCATTGGAATGTATTCCTGGCGCAAGTTTGGCCTGTTCAAGACGCTGTTTGTCAGCATGCTTGTATTACCACTCCTGTTTCTTGCCAGTTCCCGCCTGGACACAATCGATCCTGGAGAAGAATCTGCCTATGGGCGGGTGGAAGCCTGGTACGAAGGGATTCACATGCTTATCGACGACCCTTTCTTTGGGGTAGGATATGGTCTTTTTACAGACCACCATTACCTGACTGCTCACAACTCCTACATTCTTGTCCTGGCTGAAATGGGCATTCCTGGATACTTCCTCTGGTTTTCCTATTTTGGAACCTGCATCATGATGATGTACCTCCTACAAAAAACGACCACCAAGACAATACCTGCCTGGAAACAGATGGCGGATAGTCCTTTTGTAAGCAATACAGAATCCATCCGCGAGGCCGCTGATGAAGTGGAAGAAAAACTGGACCCCGAGGATCAAGCGATTGCCAGAACATTGCTTCTGTCTCTCATCGGCTTCGCCACAGCGGCCTTCTTTCTCAGCCGCAGTTATTCCATGCCATTTTTCATACTGTGCGGTATGGTTGTAGCACATTACCAGGGCACCCGGTTGCGCCAGCCAGACACGCCCGCATATCACTTCCTCGAACATTTCTGGTTCTGGGCCTTTGTTTCAGGCAGCACCGTAATTGCCTTGTACGTAACCGTGACTGTTCTGTTGAGCATCGTATAACCAGCCATGAAACCCCGTCTCCTCATCATTACCAACCTGTACCCTACTCCCTGGGACTTGCAGCGGGGAACATTCAATTTTCAGCAATTCAACCACCTTGCCGCACACATGGATATTCGGGTTATTACCCCGATCAGCTGGAAAGAACGCCTGCAGCACAGACACACCGATTTGCCCAAGCCTGCTCCACATCCACTGCAAGGCAAAGTCGTCTATCCCTGGTACTGGTACACACCGGGCATGCTGCGCGGTACTTATGGTCTCAGCATGTGGGCATCCATTCGCACCCAATGCACCACCTGGATAAGGGAATTTGACCCCCAATTACTCTTGTCATCCTGGGCTTATCCCGAAGGGACGGCCGGCACCATGCTTGCCCGACAATTAGGCATTCCTGCTTTCGTCAAAGTGCATGGCAGCGATATCAATGTTATTGCAAAAAATCCTTCCATTCGTCGCCAGATACAGGACTGGGGCAAACAGATTGTTGCAGTGGCCGCGGTCAGTGAAGATCTGGGCAGGAAATTGCAGGACTTGGGTATCTCCCGATCCAAGATCCGGGTTACCTACAACGGCGTGGACCATCAGCGCTTTTTTCCTTTACCACCTGCGAAAAGTGAAACAAAGCTCGATTTGTCCAAATCCAAGCGTATCCTCTTTGTGGGCAATCTCAAAAAAGAAAAAGGTTGCGTCGACCTGCTCGAAAGTTTTATACAATTATCTCTACATCATCCAGATCTCAAACTGTATTTTGCCGGGACAGGCGCAATGCTCCCCACCATGGAAAAACGCTGTATCGAGGCGCATATCGTGGACAAGGTGCAGTTTCTTGGAAAAGTAGCACATGCAGACCTGAAATACTGGTACAACGCTGCCGATGTGGTTTGCCTACCAAGTTACAATGAAGGAGTTCCAAATGTCCTGCTGGAAGCCATGGCATGTGGCACACCTGTGGTTGCGACCCATGTCGGCGGAATTCCGGAAATCATCACTCCCGACACTGGATTGCTTGTGCCGCCAGGGGACATTTCTACCCTTCAGAAAACGCTGGATATCGCTCTGCACAACGAATGGAATCGCAACAAAATCAACGAACACACACAGCAATTTTCATGGGAAAGAAATACCCGGCAAATGCTGGACATGTTTGGCTGTGCAAACCTTACTGAGACAAAAGCATGACTGGATTATTGATTGTTCTCCTCACCTTCGCTGCTGCGCTGATCTTTGTATTACAAAGGGAAATCCGCGCCAAAAATATGCATATCTGGCTGCCAGCCTATATTGGCAGGAAAAAGCGGCCGGCACACGCTGGCCCCACGCATATCATGTTCTGCTTCGTCGATCACTTTGAACCTCGTTGGAACGAAGCAGACTACGCTGCCGAAATCAGACGCGTAGACCGATGGGCAGATGGGTATCCAAGGCTGGCAAAGAAACACAAGGATGCAGACGGGTGCCACCCCAAGCATTGCTTCTACTATCCCGAAGAAGAATATCGGAAGGAACATCTGGACAAAATCGAGGAGCTGTGTCGCCAGGGATTTGGGGAAATAGAGATTCATTTACATCATGAAAACGATACTGAAGCGGGATTGAGAGAGAAACTATCCCGTTTTACTAAAAGTTTGCATGACACCCATGGTGCATTGAGCCAATACCCAGGGACTGACAAACTTGCCTGGGGATTCGTGCATGGCGACTGGGCTCTGGACAACTCTGAAGCAAGTGGCGCGAATTGCGGAGTCAACAACGAGTTGATCATATTGCGTGAGGAAGGGTGTTATGCCGACTTTACCTTGCCTTCAGCCCCCAGCAACACCCAGACTGCAAAAATCAATTCTATCTACTACGCTCTGGATGACCCTCAAAAACCAAAATCACACAACACCGGAAAAGATGTAAAGGTGGGTGGAAACCCCTGGGGAGATCTGATGATCATTCAGGGCCCCCTCATGCTCAATTGGAAAAACCGCAAATGGGGATTACTGCCCAGAATAGAAAATGCGGACATCCGCGCCAGCTATCCACCATCAGCCGATCGCATTGCTCTCTGGATGGAAGCCGGCGTACATGTTCAAGGCAGACCGGAATGGTTGTTCATCAAAGTTCACACTCATGGTACTCAGGAAAATGACATGGATGCTTTACTTGGAAAACCCGTGGGCGACATGTTCAGTGAATTGGAAAACAACTACAATGATGGCAAAAAACATGTACTGCACTATGTTTCCACACGAGAAATGTACAACATCATCAAGGCTGCCGAAGAAGGGAAAACCGGTAATCCGCATGAGTATCGAAACCACATATTGCCACCTCCGGAAAACTGCCTTTAGGGACCAGCGGTTCTGGGCACCCATGCCAGCTATACCGGCAACAAATTTCTCAGGAAAGGTTCGTTCCATGTCATGTTGAAACACCCCTACATGCTTGATTATTGGGGAACTTCTCCTGAGAAAATTCTTTCAATATCCGCGAATTCAAACAAGGCTACGGTATTATTTTGACGATGCAAGTTCTACATGTTGTTGAAACGCTACACGTTGGCGGCCTCGAACGAGTTGTTATTGATCTCGTGAAGGAGCAGGCTGTACGTGGCCACAATTGTCAGGTGATATGCTTATTCGAGAAAGGTGGGCTGGCGGCCGAACTTGAGTCCCTTGGCATACCTGTCGCAGCCTGCTCGAAACGAGGTGGCTTCGACCTGGCGGCGAGCAGGCGGTTGGCAGACTATATACGTACATTCTCCGCCGATGTTGTACATACCCACAATGTGACATGTAACTATTACGCTGCTGTTGCATTGCTTGGCACACGGAAAATCCGGCTTGTAAATACTCGGCATGGAATAGGTAAGCTACCGAGAAAGCAAAAGTGGCTTTACGGCCTGTCTCTGCTTCGAACCTACCGTGTTGCAGGTGTATGCAATGTCACGACCGCAATGCTACAAAGACAGTTTCCCTTGTTTTCCGGAAAGATACTGACCGTTCACAATGGCATTGTCCTGGACAACTACCAGGAACGAAACTCAAGGAGCCATCAGGCTCTTGTAAAAATGTTGGGCGTGCCTGCAAACGCACTGTTAATAACCATCGTAGCGCGCCTCAATCGGGTAAAAAACCATTCAATGCTGCTACATGCATTTCAACTTGTGCGCGAAGCTGTTCCGGAGTCACAATTGATTGTTGTTGGGGATGGCGAATTGCGCAAGATACTGGAGTCTGAAGCACAACAACTGGGCATCAGCCAATACACGGTATTTCTCGGTGATCGAAGAGACGTACCTTTTCTGTTGTCCGGCATGGATGTATTTGCACTTTCATCCACCGAAGAGGGCTATTCCATTTCCTTGCTCGAAGCCTGTGCCAGCGCACTGCCCATCGTCGCTACAAACGTGGGTGGGAATTCGGAAATAGTGGAGAACAATATAAATGGATTTCTCGTGGCAAACGATGACGCAGATGCGTTCGCACAACAACTAGTCGCCATACTGACTGACGCGAGTAAAAGGCAGGAATTTGGACAAAATGCTCGCAAGTGGGTCGAGCAAAAAAGCTCTGTACAGGTAATGCATCGGCAGTACGAAAAAATCTATTCGAATGAACCTGCTAGCAAATAAGGGGGCTAGGTATGGAATACTGGATTTTCTGGATTAGTGCCGGCTTTGTTATCTACACCTATATCGGGTATCCGATACTCATCTGGTTGATAGCAAAAGCATTTCCAGCAAGCGATGCGCGAAAAAGCACAATGGAGGAACTGCCGTTAGTTACCATCGTGACCCCCGTATACAACGAGTTCAACAAAGTGCAACGCAAACTTGAATCACTACGCCAGCAAAGTTATCCAGCCGAAAAGCTGCGTCTGATATTCATTTCGGATGGCTCAACTGATGGAACGGAATCGTTCCTGTCGAAACAAGGCGACGTAACCTTGATCTGCAATCCACAGCGCATGGGTAAACCCCATTCCCTGAACACTGCCATGCAACAGGTAGAAACAGATGTTGTCGTGTTTACCGATGCACGGCAACCATTGAACACCAATGCAGTAGAACGACTGGTGCAACGACTACAGAATCCGGATATTGGCGCTGTCAGCGGCGAACTGATGTTTCGAGACCCGCACTCCCATACCGGCCAAAATGTCGGGCTGTACTGGCGTTATGAGAAATGGTTACGAAAAGCGGAAAGTCGGTATTACTCTACCGCAGGCGCAACGGGGGCCTTGTATGCTATTCGCAAGAATGATTACCAACAGTTGCCAGACGACACACTGCTGGATGATTTCGAGATTCCCATACAGATCCTCCGCAAGGGAAAACG
>CAZFXI010000032.1:9667-31138 GCA_964522855.1 uncultured Sedimenticola sp. | reverse complement strand
GATTGCCAGTCCGGCAGGTTCTATCATGAAATCCACATGAAACGTCGAAGAGCCTGATAGATAGGTATTGGTTCATTTTGGCAGTGAAGTGTACAGCATGCAAATACAGGCTTTATTCGGAGACAAAGAAGCAGAAAGAAGCGTGAAAGGATATAGTCGCGGAATAGATTTTCAGGAAGGTCATCTTGGAATCGAGCATTGTGCTCCTGTGCTCGAAGAAAAGGGGAATGGAAACTGCTTTTTCAACTACCTGCCCCAGATGGGGCAGCCAGAAGAAACCACCTTGTAGGCACTTAGGGACCAGATGAACGACTGGAGATACTCCTAGTCACTGGTAACGAAATTATAGTCCTTCGAAACCGAAGTAGTCAAAATTAATACCTGAGACATATAGAGCTATCAATAAGGAAGATAGGAGGAGCTTATGCAAATTGATTCCAATGAGGTCGACAAGCAGCCAAACAGGAAGTCCTCTTCCCGTATTTTCCACGGGTTATGGATTACCCCTGGAAATCTCTAGATTCGCTGCTGTGGAGGAAAACACCGAGGAGAAGGTTGATGAAAAATCGGCTGCTGACTGCAGCGGTGGGGATAAGCCTGTAGCTACACCTTCAACAACTAGCTGCTGTAGTGGAGGGCTAGGCGAGGCAAAGCCTAGTGGTGGATGTTGTTGATCGTTGCATACCTTATTGAGGCAATGCATTTGAGTAAGGTCGCAAGAATATAAAACGTATTATTCTGCCCTGGGATATCGGCTTTATGATCCATAATAAAAGCTAAATAAAACAATAAGATAAAGAAACATGGGCGGCATAATGTAATAGCCCTTCGCGGATCGGTTTAACGATCTGCATCGCCCAAATAAAAACCCCGCCTGGGTGCAAGGGCGGGGTTTTTTTATGGCCTGCTGAGCGCTTCAACCACCATCATGATTAAGGTGGGGTAAGCTTACAGATTACGAACCGGCCAGACATGCAACAGATCCGAGGTCTTGTCCTCAGCATCCTGCCAGTCGCTTTCGACGCCGAAAACCCCTACCAGTGAAGTGTCACTAGCAATTTCCGTACCGGACCAATACATGTCCTGGGAGATGTTATGGAAAGGGCCAGTATCGGACAGGCAGTTATCAATACAGCTGCCGTACTGGTTGAGCGGGTTGTTCAGCGTGTCATGCAACAGATGGCTGATTTCGCTGTTCAGACAACCCTGTCCCAGCCCGATGGTATCGTTGGCCGAGGCCAGGCTGATTTGCATGGAACAAGTGGTGTCATGTTGCGCGACTCGTGGCATGCGCCAGTCCGAGTAACCCAGGAATCGGTGCGCATTAAGGTGTGAAATCCAGGTCTTGGCTTCGTACCAGTTCATCTTGCCACCCTGTTTACAGATCTCGGTAGCACTGCGCCCTGTACCCTTGTCGACACTTGTCGGGTCGAAGCTTTGCCACAGGATGTGCTGGCTGTCGCACAGTGTTTTTGCGAGATTGGCATCTTTCGACCATTCGATGTTTGATGAGGTATCAAGTACCACGTCGTCGTTGACCATCTTCAAGTCCGATGCATGGGCATGGTTGGACAGTGTCGTATGAACATTGATCTGGATGATGCCGAAAATCATTGCGCTGATAACGGTTGTATTCATGGGATTTACTCCTGTTTCTGTTCTGACGGTGCCGGGGACTCAGGATCCCAGCAGTTCCACATATTGATGCGTAATCTGGTTCATGCTGGCCATGATGTTGTCGGTAGTGGCCAGCACGATGACAGGCAGTCCACCTCTTTCCACATCCTTGTAGAATTTGGCGACCACATGCCATAGCCTCTGGACTTTCTTCAGTTCCGCAGTGATTTGCGGCGTGTTGCGCTTGGCCTTGATCAGCGCCGCATGTGCCTGTTCGAATTCCTTGACGGCCGTCTTGAGCTGCTCGACGGTGTTGTGATCATGGAAGCCGGCCTGATAGGCGATGTAGTATTTGGCGATACGCTGGGTCAACATGCGCTGGCGCCCTGCGAGGTTGACGATGGCTTCCTTCTTAAGCTTGGATTCATCTTCCAGGCGCGCAACGATATCCTGGCTGGCTTCCAGCATGGTCTCGCTGTAGTCCAGAACAAGAGCCGCGTTCTCCTTTGTATAAGGTTGCTTTGCCAACTGAGCCAGCTCGTTCTTGGCCATTTCGATGTACACCAGCATGTCCTGTATGCCGGGCTTATCGGTCGCTTTTCTGATGATCTCGAAATTGCGATCGAACTCTCGGATACTGTCGAGCAATTGTTTGTGGGTTTTGTCCTTACGAATGCCCTTGCCATAGAAGAAATACGCCTTGGCAATTTTCTGTGACAGCATGCGTTGCTTGCCGGCGATGTCGATGAGGCTGGCCAGTTTTCCATCGTTGGCCGGCTTTGCATTGGCCAGTACAGACCCTGTCAACAGCAGCAAGGCCATACAGATAAAAAGGAATTTCAGTGTTGGATTGATGTGTTTCATTGGTGAATCTCCGTGTGTCACTGGTGATAAATCATTGTTTGGTATTGGCGTAAAGTGCGGTGGCTTTATCCATGTCGGTCAGAATGCTGTTTGCCGATTTGTTGATCAGATTCGGAATTACCCGGCTTGATTTTGATCTACCCATCATTTCGAACCAGGCATAGGATTTTTTGACCTTTGTCAGCAATGCGCCGATTTCATCCGTGGTGAGAGGAGATGTCTCCAGGACTTTTTGCGCAGTAGAAAATTCGTCCATGGCGCTGGAGAGCTTCTTCCTGAATTTCGGGTCGTCCAGTTTCCAAGCCTTGAGCATGTAAAGTGCCGCCATGCGCTGAGACAGCATGCGTTGTTTCCCGGCGAGGTTGACGATATTGCCTTTGCTGTTGTGTTCGCTTTGGGCAATCAGCAGGGTGTTTCCATGACAGGTGGCCAGAAGCTTGTCCAGGTCTTCCTGCAGCTGGGTCGCCATTGCCCTGTCTGGTTTGTTCCTGAGTACGGCTTTTATGGGCTGCCACTGGGAGTCGATGTCTGCGAGACTGTTGTTCAGCCGCTCAGTGGTGGAAAAACCTTTCAGGTCGTCGAGGCTGCTGTCGAACAGTGTAATGAGCTTTTCCAGATCACCGGTGGGATCGCCCAGATCGATACTCATACCGATCAGTGCGTAATCCTTCATCGCCCGTTGGGTGATCATCCGCTGTTTGCCGGCGATGTTTATTGCTTCATCCGTGGTGGTAATGCCGGCCTGGGAAATGCCGGTAATACTGCTGATGACCATGGTGGCCATCGCCAGATCCCGCTTTTTTCTTTGAGTGAGTATGGCTATCATCACGTACCTTTGCAGTTTTTCAAATGGTTTTTGAGATACCCGATCACATAAATAATGTGACCGGCCTATCGTTGAACAGAATTATCTCGTGAGCTGGCTCACAAAGTAATAAGGAACAGATGGCTGTTTTTAGGGTATGAAAAATACCCGGTGGGGGGCGGGGAAAGGAATTTGCTGGCTCGGAGGGGGCGTAGTTTCTGCGGCGAGATTCAGTGAATCTGTTGATGGGCGGAAAGCCAGCGCTTGGGGAGGATATGCCCGGCTTCGATCATGGCCTGGGATTGTGCATGGTAACGTTCGAGGAAGCCTGCCTGTTTGTAGAGTTCCAGTAACTCATTCATTATGTCAATCTGGGACGGATCGGCGACAATCGCCGTTTCCAGGGTGCTCATCGCGGGTTCCAGTTGCCCGTACTCCAGGTATTCCCTGGCTTCAGAAAGTGGATCGGTCGTGGCTTTGGTGGAGCGGATTTCTTCCTTGCTGATGAGTGGCAGTGACGATTCCACCCCCTTGTGCAGCAGGCTGCTTTCCGTCATGGTAAGTGGTGTCGTACTCAGAAGGCCGGTTTTCAGGTGAGACCGGAACTGTTTCTGCTGTGTGGCATCGAGGATCCCGGAACAAAGCTGGAGCAGATGTCGGCGTAGCGAATAGCCCTTGCCGCCGAGTGAAATGAACAGATCCAGCAGGGCGGCGTACGCACCTCCAGCGTCCTTGTTTGTCAGGTAGAGATAGACTCGTTGAGTATGTGCACGCAAGTCCAGTGGATTGCGGGTGATCCTGTGTGCCAGATAGACGCCCAACTGATGCGCGTCGTTGCTGCGCGCCGGTGCAAGATCCCTGACCTCGGCGAGGAGGAAAACACCGTCGACCGTGTACCGCTCGTCATAATGTGTCGGTGATTTGTCAGTACTTTCTATCAGCAGTTTTTTCATTGGCAGGCGTTTCTCGGGATCTGGTGGCAGTCAGTCGATTTCCCGCATCCCTGCGGGGTCGTGTCAACTAGGCAGCGAGTGCCTCGATGAGATCGATCATAAACTCCATTTCCTCCTCATCCATGGAAGACCAGCTTTCGAAGCCCAGGCTTTCCAGCAGGCTTTTTCCCTGGGGCTCGTCTGCCATGCCAGTGAGTCTGGTTTGGAGCAGATCCTTCTTTCCGGCCAGACCTGGACCCATCAGCAGCGCATGGGAAACGACCTGGATGTCACTGGTTACCAGAGGGCGTAGTTGGCTTTTGACCAGATTGGAAAGTCCGTCGAAGGCTTCACTGAGGAAGAAACCCACATCCGCCTGGCCCTGAATCAGGGCTTTTGCAACCTGGATGTAGCTGTCTTTGGGCGTTGTCTCGGTGTTGTCGGCACTGAGGTTTGCCGGTTCCAGCATCATCATTCCCATCATGGCAATGTCCGGATCGTCGGTCTGAGCAATTTTGCAGCCGGCAGTGAGTGCATCCACATCCTGCAGCGGACTGTCAGCGAGAACGGCGATGGTCGTTTCGTCGGCCTTCTGGGGTGTGGCGATGGCGACAAAGCCTTTCTCCCGTACCAGAAAAGAAGCGTCGTAGGGATTGGCATAGATGATATCCACGTTGTCATCATTGATCGCCTGACGCTGGGCTTCGAAACTATCGTAGGTTTCAAAATGGATGTCTGTTTCCAGCTGGCGTTGCAGCCAGGTATTGAATATATGCCATCCGGCAAGTTGATCCGGCCCGAAATCCGGGCTCACGGTAAATTGATAAGGCATGAATCGATCTCCGGTGAGTCTTAGCTCATGGTGGCGTAAGTAGTAATGGCTGCTTCCACCTTCTGGAGGGAAGGCTTGCGGCGAACAGAGGTGTAACCGACCACCTGACCATTGCGTACATTGGGAATAACGGTGGCATAGACCCAGTAATAACCGCCATCCTTGCGCAGATTCTTCACATAGCCATGCCATTTGTTGCCGGCTTGAACGGTCTTCCACAGATCCTCGAAGGCGGCGGCGGGCATATCCGGGTGTCGCAGCAGGGCATGGGGCTGGCTAATAATTTCTGCTTCCTCATAGCCTGACATTTCGATGAAAGAATGATTGCAGTGTGTGATTCTGCCTGTAGTATCCGTACGGGATACAATCAGCTTGCCTTCCGGATAAGGTGTTTCGATGTCCGTAACCAGTACTTGTCTTCGATCGCCATCAAAGAGATTCAAGGTGGTTTCCTTGTAGTCGCCTTGTATGTCTGAAGGGTTCATGTCTTGCATTTTAATGGTCTCCTCTTGTCTGTTATCTTGGGTTCTTCGACGTTTCATGTGGATTTGGTTTCTCTGCTCAGCTCGGAATCCAGGCAAGATTTCAGCCCATCATCTTGCCTCGTTACGCCAATCATCCCGCAACGCATTGACTTTGCAAGGACTACTCGCGACATATCGCTGCGTTCCTCCTTGCAAAGTCCCTGCTCATGCGGATTGATGACTTCGCGAGGCGACGATGACGGGCAAGAAACCCCGCAAATTCCACTCAAAACGTCGAGGAGCCTTATCTTTTTACGGCTTCAATGTGACAGGTCATCAAGTTTGAGAAGAATGTTCACGAGTACACCGGAAAGCGTATGCATTTCCGTCATGTCCTGGTGACAGCCTTCCTCATCACCGGCGGCATGTTTTTCCAGGGCACGGGTGCTGGCGTTGTGAAAGCGCTCATGGGGCTCGAACAGCTCATCAAAAATCACCCTGGCCTCCAGGCTGATCTGGGTAGCTTCCTCGGGGCCGCTGCCATACAACCATTCGCCCAGCTTGCAATGATGCGGATCGGTGCCTTGAAATTTATTTTTGTCCTCGATTGCAGCCTGCACCTTTTTCAGGTATTGGATGTGATCGTTGAGACGCTGAAAGAAAAATGCATTACCAACCATAACTGCCTCCAAAGGCGGCCTCTGAAATAGATTTTGCCGCCTTGCTACCGGTTAAAGTGACTATAAAAGTTTGGCAAGCTGTTCGGCCGCCCGTTTGACATCCAGAAAGATCAGGCCCAGTTTGGCATTGGCCTTGGCCATGACGGTCACCACAGCTTCGCTGCCTGCGTAGACCATGAGGACATAACCCTCCTTGCCCTTGATCAGTACCTGATCCAGGTCGCCTCTGCCCAGTTCTGCGGCAGTACGATCTCCGAGGGACAGCATAGCGGCACTCATGGCACCGACCCGGTCTTCGTCGAGACCAGCCGGGAGCTGGGATGCCATCATCAATCCATCCGTGGAAATTACTCCAGAGGCCTCGATGTCTGCGGAAGTGCTGTTCAGTTCGTTCAATATGGAATTAAGCATGTCTGAGCGCATTGTTTTTCTCCTGTCCAATACTGGCTTGTATTGGATACTTGTGGTTCAAAGTACAAATGAATAGGTCGATTTCTTGGGATCACATGCTATAGCGAATACCCAGGATCCAGACCAATTCCGTGAATGCTTTCTGGCTGAGGTGGGGTATGCCGCCAATCACCAGAGAAAATCGTTGTTCGCCGATAAACAGTGGCCAGAAACCGATCTGGCTGTTTCCGGCGGCGTCGCCGAGTGTCCAGGCACTGGCGTGGTAACCTAGATTGTTCGAGAGTAATCGCCGGTGACGTTTGTGCAGAACACCGAGGCTGGCACTCAAGGCCGCCAGCTCTTCTGCGGCTTCGTGGGGAAAACCGGTAGAAGCCACATAGAACCCCTGATCATCTGCCAGCAAGGCTTTTTTGTCGCTGGACAATAGCGGGAGGATCTGTGGTAAAACGTCCTCCAGCGGTCCTTCGGGACAGCTATGTGGTTCTTCGAAGCCCTGTACCAGTGCCTGGGATTGCAGGTGATAAAGCAGTTGCTGGGCTTCCAGGTCATCTGCGCCTGTCCATGCGCGCAATTTCTCCAGAGTAAGTCTGGGCGTTTGTTTAAGCTGCAGCAGCGTCTGCAGAACCTGACGAGCCGATTCCGCGCGAGGGGATGCACTGCTGTAAAAGGCGCCTGCCGGCGTGGGAGCGATGTAGACTCCTTCATGCAAGACGAATGTGCTCATATCAGGCTTCCAGACACTGATCCAGTGAGAACAACAGCGACTCCACCAGGATCACCACATCATTCTTGTTGCGGGCATCCACCTCGAAGATTGGTGTGTGAGCATACTTGGCAGGCAGCTCTGCATAGTAATCCTCCAGTGAGGGAGAGTCTGATATGTCCATTTGGGTGACACCGATAGCCAGCGCAGATTGGTCGATGAAGCTGCCAAATGCCGCCAGGAAAAAGGCCAGATCCTTGAATGGGGCAGGTCGGGAGTTATTGACAAGCAGTATCAGGCCGATCCCGCCAGTGGTGAGGATATCCCACATGAAATCAAAACGTTCCTGACCCGGCGTGCCGTAAATGTGGATAGTTTCTCCGCCATCGAGTTTCAACAGGCCATAGTCCATGGCTACCGTAGTCTGTGATTTCCTGGCTTTGGTGATATCACTTGCGAGCTCATCGGTGGATACGGGTTCGATATCGCTGAGGGAGCGAATAGCAGTAGATTTCCCTGCGCCTACCGGGCCGGTAAAAATAATTTTGTGCTCAGTCATCTGAGGTTCCGTCCTGCTTTCTGTACAAGGTTTTCAGCAGGCGGCGAAACAGCCCCCTGCGCTTGTGTTTGGGTTGTGAGACGGGCTGCGCGTTCGTGCTGCCCATGGGGTCAGCCGGGCGCAGGTAGCCCATGAGGTTGGTTACAGCAAAGAAGGCAAAGACATACCTTTGAGGTATTTCCAGCAGTTCGATGACTTCACGTATGGATTTTGCCGAGCTTACCCAGATGGCGGAGATCTGTGTGGCATGGGGAAACAGCATCAGCCGTGTCAGGTTGGGCCAGCGCCGCAGAACAAAACGCTGGTCCAGGTCGGTATTCTCAGGGAGCCGGCCCCTGGAGCTGGCCAATATCATGCGCCAGATAAAGGCCTCGTAGCCCAGGCGGAGGCCGTGCGATTCGATTTCGATCGGTAACCTGGCTTCTTTGTGGTGGCTGAAGCGCGCGCCGTCCAGGGGAAGGGCGCCGAAGGTGCGGAGATTCTTCTCCTTTACCAGTGTTCGAATGCAGCGTTGATGGGGATCGATATAGAAAGCCACATCACAACAGCCGGTGCGAATGATTTGGTGCTCGTTGGCGGCGAGCTTTATGAGTTCCAGCATTCGGGATGCCAGAAACTGGTCGGGATCGTATTGCACTTCGGTAATGGCATGGGGATCGTTCAAATCCACGTCTGCCCGGGTGCCGATGTGGGCAAAGGTTTCCCGTTCATTCAAGCTGCTGGCAGCACTTTGCGACAGGCCCTTTTTATCACCGGGCACTGTTGCTGTGACGGTTTTTTCGATAACGACTTCTGCGCTGCTGGCGTCATTGGGTTCGTGGTCGTCTGCCTGAAGAGTAGATTCGATCTGCTGCCTGACCCCAGCTGCCAGGGACTCCACGGCAGCCAGCAGTTGTTTCGGGCGAAAAGGTTTCTGCAACAAAATGCCGTTATCGACATCCATGGGTTCGCGCCCCAAAACGATAACCGGGGCATGGGGTTTCCCAGCATGAGGGGTTTGCAGACTTTCCCAGGCGGCCTTTCCCCGATAATCATCTATGTCGATGATCTTTATGGCGCTCGGGTGCTCATCCACGATTTCGCAGGCCATCGATTTCTGTGTCGAGAAAAAGAATGCCAGGCTTTTTCTGCCCAGCCCTTCTATGCCGTTTAAAGACACCATCACGTGTGGAAGTGGTGTATCTGTCATGTGGGCAACCTGGTTTGTCATGTACATGGGTCAGTGAAAAATTATTCCGCACAATCCGTGCGAATTTTCACCAGTTCCTGTTTGTGGGACGCCAGAATCCCGATAAACTCGGGATCCAGTTTGGCTCCCGAAAGTTTGTGTAGCTCCGCCAGGGTCTTGTCTATGGACCAGGCTTCCTTATAGGCCCGCTTGGTCAGCATCGCGTCCAGAATATCCGCAACCGCGACGATTTTTGCTTCCAGGGGGATCTCGTCTCCCTTCAGGCCGTAGGGATAGCCCTTGCCATCGATGGTCTCATGGTGGTGAGTGACGATGTTTCTGAGCATGCCGGTGTAGTGGAGATGATTCTTGTAGCCAAAGCTGTCGATCATATGGTCGATCATGTCCTGTCCCTTGAGCGTGTGAGTCTTCATGCGCTCGAATTCCTGTGGGCTCAGGGGGCCGGGCTTCATCAGCAATTCCTCTGGCATGAACACTTTCCCGATATCGTGCAGCGGCGCGAACAGATACAGGTGCTCGATCCATTCCTCGGAAAGCGAGTGGGTGTCTGCGCAGTTCGTGGCGATGAGTCGTGAGTAGTGGGCAACCCGCTTCAGGTGTTGCGGCGATTCGGACTGGTTTACATTGTTCAATCTGAGAATGGCGGACACGGCCGAGTTCAGGTCTTGAGCAGTGCGATCTTCGCTGTCGACGAGTTGGCTAATCACCTTGGCATACACTTGCATCTGTTGCATGATTTCCGGCGTAAAACAGTGCTCTTCGTGCGCCGTAAAAAATGTAAAGCCGCGCAACTGATCATCAACATTGAAGGGCACACGCAAACCGGACTTGAATCCGGATGCCTGGACATAATTCCGGATCTCGGTCTCGTCGGCGCCAATCTGCCCGAGGTCATCGATGACCTGCAGCTTCTGGTTTTGCATCGAGCTGTTGGCGTCTGTCCGAAACGCGTTTTTCACAAAAGCCCCGATGCTGATGGAGCATGATGCTGTATAAAGTTTCAACGAATTGCTGGCAGCATGATGCAGTGCTACGTCGATGCAGGAGATAAAGGGGTATTGCCGCTGGATATGTGTATGCACCCGTTTCAGCTGCTCACTGAAGCTGCCGGCATTTTTCAGGGCAGGTATTGCATCAGAGGAAACCGTTGTGGCCGTATACAATTTTTATACTCCAGGTTTGTTGGATTGCATGCCTGTTGCCGACCGATGGCAATGAATGCGTTCTGGAGTCATTATGTGGTGGTTTGTGCAAAACGTTAATAAGGACTGGCTGGCGTAATTTCAGGTACACAAAATACCCATGCTGTGTGCAGCCGGTCTTCTCTACAATGAGGACAGGAAGGCGTTCAATGACAACTTGCGATCCTTGATGTTGAGTTTCTTGCGGATATTTTTACGGTGTGTCGAAATCGTCAGATCCGAAAGATTGAGTAAAGACGCGATCTCCTTGGTTTGTTTGCCTTCTTTTATGAGGTTGGCGACCTGAATCTCTACAGGTGTAAGCTTCATCTGTAACAGATCATGGTTGTTGATCAGGGAATCTGAAACCTGTTTGAGATTGGCGATCAGCATTTCCACAATATTGAGTTGATTCTCGTTCAGCAGGGTTTTTTGCAAGCGCTCGGCGTACGGAATAACCAGGCTGTTGATATTGTTCAGGATATTTTTCTCGGTTTCCTTGCTGTCCTGCTGTTGCTGGGTCATCAGTACGCGCAAGGCAGTCAGGGTTTCCGCCAGCTCCCGGGTTTTTTCTTCCACCTGCAGCTGCAGGTTTTTACTGAGGCGATACAGCTCCACGTGGGTAGTGACCCGTGACAGCAATTCCTCTGAATGAATCGGCTTGCAAATGTAGTCCACGCCACCGGCTTCGAACGCCCTGATCTTGTTTTCCTCCTGCTCATAGCCACTGACGAAGATGACGGGGATGTCCTGCAGTGATTCCAGTTTCTTCAGCTCAGCGCAGAGCTCATACCCATCCATACCGGGCATGTTGATATCCAGCAAAAACAGTTCCGGCGGATTGGATTGCGCGATTCTCAGGCCCAGTTCACCTTCTTTGGCTGCGCGCACACGATGGCCTCTGTCTGTGAGCAATTTACTCAAAAGATGAATCATGTCCGGGTTGTCGTCGATAATAAGTATGTCGGCGGATTTGATTGTAGTGATCATAGGTATACCAATAGGGTTTTTAGGCTCGCGGTGGCGGCATCAAAATCAAAATTCTCCAGATCGTCCTGGATGTTTTGCAGCTCACTGATGATGGCATCATCCGTTATCAAGCTGAGCAGGGTGTTGACCTCAGATACTGCGGCGACGTTGTATCCTTCTGTAAGCGTTAGTAAGGCGTTGAGTTTGTCGGGCAGGTCAATGGGTTGCTCCGACGGCTTGGGGGACATTTCAGGGGCGGCTTCCTGATGTTCGTCTATGTGCTGGACGATTTCATACAGATCCGCTTCTGTGCTGCTGAGCAAGGTGGCCAAATCATCCGGAACGATGTTCTTTCCATCAGCATCTGCCGCTTCCATGGAGGTGGAACCGGTTTTGAGTGCTTGTTCCAGCTGGGTGGCGTTTACGGAAAGCTGGGTTGCACCAATGGTGCTGGAAAGCCCTTTCAGGGTATGGGCAATGCGGCAGGCCGCCTCCCATTTTTCTGCCAGTACAAGATCATTGATTTGCTTCATGTCTTGCCGGTGGTTGGCGGCAAACTTTTTCAGCAGGCGGAGGTAGTCTTCCTGGTTGAGCGCCAGTCTTTGCATGGCTTGGCTGGCATCGATGCCGGGAAGGTGCTGGAAGTCAGGAGCAACAGCTGCCTTGCTGAGAGGGGTGCTGGTTGGCTTGGTGGCGAATTTTTGCAGAACCGGATTGATGATTTTATCGATTTTCTCCATGAGCTCATGAATATCGATGGGCTTGGAAATGTAATCATCCATCCCTGCGCGCATGCACTTTTCCCGAACAACCGAGGAGGTACTCGCGGTCAGCGCAATGATGGGCAGGTTTCCCCGTTTCAGCTGTTTGCGAATGGCCCAGGTCGTCTCATAGCCGTCCATGATCGGCATTTGTATATCCATCAACACCAGGTCGTAATCGCGCTGTTTCAGTTTCTCCAGTGCGTCCTGTCCATGGATGGCGGTGTCCACGACCAGCTGGTTGCGTTTCAGGATCTCGGTGGCAAGTTCACGGTTGATCTCGTTGTCTTCGACCAGCAGTACCCGGGTATTGCTGAGTTGCTTGTAAGAGCGTTGTACGAGGTTTTCCGGCTGGTCGGGGAGCTCTTCCTCTTTGAGTAAGGGAAAACTGAGGCGGAAATAAAACGTACTGCCAATGCCGGGTTCACTTTCAACGTCGATACTGCTCCCCATTTTTTCGATCAGCTGTGAGGAGATCGTCAGACCGAGTCCGGTGCCGCCAAATTTTCTGGTGGTGCTGGTGTCGGCCTGGGAAAAGGGCTGAAAAATGGCGTTCAGCTTTTCGGTATCCATGCCTATGCCGGTATCACAGACCGAAAATTCCAGTTCGATACTGCTGTCATCACGCGCCAGCTCTGTTACGGCGATCTGAATTTTCCCCTGGTTGGTAAACTTGACGGCGTTACTGGTGAGATTGGTAAGGATCTGTTTGAGCCGCAGAGGGTCCCCCAGGAGTCTGGTCGACGCCGGGAGTGTCTGCAGGAGTTGCAGTTCGACCTGCTTGGTGTGAATCAGTTGCCGGGTCATGGTGGTGATCATGTCCAGCTCTCTGGACAGATCGAAGGGGATGGATTCGATGACCAGTTTGCCGGCTTCGATCTTGGAGAAGTCCAGAATCTCGTTGATCAGGCTGAGCATCGAATGTGCCGATTCCTTCACATTGCCCAGGTACTTTCTTTGTCTGGGACCGAGGTCCCCTTCCAGACAAAGATCGGTAAAGCCCAGGATGGCATTCATGGGGGTACGGATTTCGTGGCTGATGTTGGCGACAAATTCCGATTTGGCGGTATTTGCCATCTGCGCATCACGCTTGGCCTGACGCAGGGCTTCCAGTTGCTGTTTTCTGCGCGTGATATCGCGCGAGACGGCGACATACTGGGTAATATTCCCATCGTGATCCTTTATCGGCGAAATAGAGGCTTCTATCCAGTAGGGTGTGCCATTCTTGCGACGATTGCGGAATGTTCCCTGCCAGACCCGTCCTGACGTCAGGGTCTGCCACAAATGCCTGTAGAAACCGGCGGTGTGTGTGCCGGAAGAGAATAGCCGGGGATTGCGCCCAATGAGATCCTCGCGGCTATAGCCGGTCATCCTGCCGGCAGCAGGATTGCAATCCACGATGAGTGCATCGGTGTTGGTGATGATGATGGATTCCTGGGAATGCGCAAACACCGTGGCTGCCATGCGAGCCCTTTCCTGCGAGCGCTTCTGCTCGGTGATGTCTTCGGCGATACCGTCGATGGAAATGATGTTTCCATTGCGGTCGCGCACCGGATGAGATGAAACGCGTAACGTGTGTTCGGTTCCCGAGGGATGGAGGAAACGCATCTCAAATTGCATGAAATTTGCTTTTCCTTCCATGCGCTGCTTGACATAGGCTTTGGCTTTTTCGGTGTCCTGAGGGAGCCAGCTGCCCAGCTCGAACCAGCGTTTGCCGAGAATTTCCTCCTTGGACAAGCCAAACACATCGGTTACGCCATCACTGACGTAGGTCATCTCACCACTGATTCCCCGGTGGCTGTAGATGATGAACTTCTCGCCGACATTGTCGATCAGTCGCTGGTATTTGGCCTGGCTGGCCTGCAAGTCCAATGAAGCTTCCATGCGCTCGGTGATGTCCATGTGCGTACCGAACATCCAGAGTGGTGCACCATCAGCTTCCCAATTGGTCACTTTCCCGCGGGAGTGGACCCATACCCAGTGTCCGTCCTTGTGGCGCATGCGAAAGTTGGCTTCAAAATATTCCGTATCGCCGCTGAAGTGTTGTTGCAGGAGTTTCTGCGCCGATTCGAGGTCGGCAGGATGGGTTTGCTGAACCCAGGTGTCTATACTGATAGGCGCCAGTTCAGCCAGCGTATAGCCGATGATTTCTGCCCAGCGTTCGTTGAAAATGGCATGGCCTGTTTTGAGATTCCACTTCCAGGTGCCGGCCTGTGTGGCGCCGATGATCTGCTCGAAATGACTTGCCGAGTCCTCTGCGAGCAGGCGCTGTGTATGCAGTTGCCGGTTACGCGTAATCAGCAATTGAAGCAGGACGAGGATGGTCAGTGCCGCCAGTAACAAGATGCTGCCGGTTATCTTGTGTTGCTCCCAGATATCCAGGTAGGTGATCGTCGGCGCGTGGTCGTAGGGAGGTAATTCCAGGGCGCGAATGATGTTTTCCACCGAACGATAGTCGGCCGGTGGTGCAAAACCCGCGAGGTTTGAGGCCTTTGCGGCCGGATAATTGGCTTTCAGCGTCAGAAGGGCTGCCCAGACCGCATCGATGTCTTTCTGCTTCACATGCGGCAACGCAACAATAGGCCATTGTGGGTACAGCCTGGTGGACACCACGAAGGGGAATCCGGATTGATTTTTAGCGTTGATGATCTTCAGGCTTTCCGGGGAAATCTCTCCAGATTGCCACAGTTTCTCAAGCACCCCTGTCGGAGCGAAGCCAACATCGACGTTTTCTGACAAAACGGATTCGATCACGGTGTTGTAATCTCCCGTTTCCATCAGGTGCGCATCCTGCGGCAGCAAGACGCCTGCCTGTAGCAATTCATAGGCTTGTGCCTCGAAGCCACCGAGGTGCTTGGTGCCGGCTACGGCTATCCATTTTCCCTTGATATCCGCGAGCCTGGAGATGTCTTTTCTGTCCTGCCGGGTAAATATCACGCCTCCTGTCTGCTGGATTGTCTGTTCCCCCCCTATTTGGCGAACCAAGGTGGCGACAGAGCCTTCGAGTTTGTAGCGTTCGCGCAACAGGATATAGTGGCCGGGGTTGGTTATGATGAAATCCAGTTCCTTGCTGCTTAGTGCGTCGTCAACCTCATGCAGATTGATGACCTTGAGCCTGAGCTTGATGTCGGCCAGCCGTGAGTTCAGATAATCCACCAACGGTTGGCAGCAATTGTTCATTTCTGACGGGGAATAATAAGAAAAGACCCCAAGGGTCAGTTCGGTCGGCGATTCCTGTTGCGGCGTGGCGGCGTGGTTGCCAGAGGCCAAGATGGCTGCGCTGAACAGAATCAAAATGATTGGCAGCCAGCGGCTCATATTCCTGAGTCGTCCTGAGGTTGAGTTGCCAAGTGAGCGGAGAGCATTGCGGTATGCATTCTTTTTTCAGTAATTCCCGTGCAAGAGCAGAATCTGCAGACGTTTAATGTTAATGGACGCCGGTGATTGTTCAACAAGGAGAAAAGTGGTGCGGATTAGGTATGCATTATACCCAATGAGAGTTGTCATACTGTGCAAGGGTTAACGGCTTAACCAACCACCCTGTCCGGATATGTTGGGCATACACCATAAACGATTCAATGGATTGCGCTTTTTCAGGGCTGTGACGACTTCGGTACGTTATGATTCTCCTTTATGTTTGGAGTCCCTTGAGGTATTTTGTGAGCATATTGTTCAGAACCGTGCTGCTGATGTCCTTGTTTGCCTCTGTGGTGGTGGTGGCGGTGGCGGCAGACAGAAACCCGTCTGCAGACGGCGTTCGATGGTATTCAGGAACGGTAAAGCAGGCTTTTGATGAGGCCAGAAACAGCAACAAGCCGGTTTTCCTGTATTGGGGGGCCGTGTGGTGTCCGCCTTGCAACCAGCTCAAGGCGACCCTGTTCAAAAACCCTGCTTTCATCCGCAAGACACGGCTGTTTGTGCCCGTTTACCTCGATGGCGATACCGGGGCAGCGCAGAAACTGGGAGAGCAGTTTGGCGTACTTGGGTATCCGACCCTGATTCTGTTCAGCCCCGAAGGAGAGGAGATCACTCGCCTACCCGGAGGCATGAGCCTGGATTTGTATCCGCAGATGCTTGATTTGGCGCTGGCAAAGGTCAAGCCCGTTGCCACGCTGGTGCAGGAAGTGCTTGATGAGGGTAGAAAGCCCACGCCAGATGAACTGCATATGCTGGCGTATTATTCCTGGCAACAGGATGCGGGCAAGGCATTGGGTGAACGGCCTCTGGCGCAGGCACTGAAATCTCTGGCGGACAGGGTGCCCGCGGACATGGTTGCCGAAAAAAGACGTCTGGATGCCCAGTATCTGGCGGCGCTGGCGTCTCGTGAGCAACCACCGACGGATGACGAAAAACAGGATGCCGTTCGACGTCTGCAGCGGTTATTGTCTTCTGCAGAGGCCTGCAGAGACAATTTTTCCTTTATTGTCTATGATCTGGAAATCCTGATTCCTCGCATTACCCTGGCTCATGGCAATGAACAGAAGCAGTTGTTGCATGCCTGGGAACAGGCGCTGCAACAACTGCAGAAAGACGAGCTTCTCAGCCCGGCGCAGAAATTGCTGGTGTATACGGGAAAGATTCACTGGATGAGAGTGGCCGAAAAAACCGTACCGAAAAACCTCAAACATGAAATCCGCCAGGCGGTGATTCAGGCGCGCAAGCATCTTTCCGACGGGCATGAAAGAATCGCCGTGGCCCACGCCGCTTACGGTGCGCTCAAGGCATCGGGTCAGGTGGAATTGGCAGAGCGGTTGATTACGGAGGAAATGCAGGCTGGCAGCAACAATCAGTACTGGATGCTGGTGCTTGCGGATCTGGCAGCCGAATCAGGAAACGAAGACGAGGCATTGCACCTGTATGCCAAAGCCTGGGACACCGCGCAGGGGGAGGCAACCCGGTTGCAATGGGGTTCCTACTACATTCGCCAGCTGACGGAGCAGACACCGGACGATGATGCGAAGATCATGGCTGTATCCGAAGAACTATTTTCCCGCCTGGCGAAACAAAAGACGCCGTTTCATGGTCGTAGCAAAAGGGCCCTGGAACGTATATTCAAGGCATTGAATGCCTGGGGACAACTATCGAGTCCGGCAGAACTCATAAAGCTGAAAAGCGCTTTCATAAAGGCCTGCCTGCCTTTTGGTGATCAGGCGCTGTCGCGTTGTGAAGCCATAATGAAAGCAACCTGAACCTCAAAGGAGATGGAAGACATGAAAAATATGAAAAAACTGTTTTTATTGTTGGGTATGTTGCTGGTGCTACCTGCTCACGCTGCGGATGGTCTGGTGACCATCAGCAGCGGCCATGATGTTGCCACAACCGTGGATCGCCTGGAAAAGGTGGTCACTGGCGCCGGGTTCCGGGTGTTTGCCCGAATCAACCACGGCGAAGCGGCCAAAAACGTCGATATTGACCTCAAGCCGATCGAACTGCTGATTTTTGGCAAGCCCAAAGCAGGTTCACTGCTTATGCAGAGCCAAGCAACCGCAGCCATTGACCTGCCCATGAAGTATCTGGTGTGGAAAGATGCAAAGGATCAAGTCAATATCAGTTGGAATGATCCTGCCTGGATGGCGGCCCGCCATGGCATCAAGGATCGGGCAAAGCTGGTCACCAAGATGACCGGCGTGCTGCGCAAGCTGGCCACCAAGGCTGCCGGTAAGGAGTAATGACCGGTCCGTCCCGTCTGGAGGACTTGCTGGCCCGCTGGTCAGACTGTCCCCAGGCGGCACAGCTCTCGGATGCGAGTTTTCTCCGGGAACAGGAACAGGTGTGGGCCGCCAGTGATTTCGTGGCCAATACCTGCCTGCGTTATCCGGAACTGCTGCTGGAGCTGGTGCAAACCGCTGCGCTATCGAATCTTCTGCAGTCGGGGGAAATGGCCGGGCAGTTGCGGGATTGGCTGCAGGGCGTGGAGGACGAAGAAATGCTGCTGCGTTCCCTGCGGCAGTTTCGCCGGCGTCAGATGCTGCGTATCATCTGGCGGGATATCACCCACAAGGCGCCACTCGGTGAAACGCTGGAGGATCTCTCGGAACTGGCGGATATCTGTATTCGCCAAAGCCTGGAATACCTGATGACCTGGGCGGTGCAGCAATGGGGCGTGCCCCGGGATGCCGAAGGCCAGAAGCAGGCCATGGTGGTACTTGGCATGGGCAAGCTGGGGGCCAGGGAGCTGAATCTATCGTCGGATATCGACCTGATCTTTACCTTTCCCGCCCATGGTGAAACCGACGCCCCACGCCCCCTGAGCAACGAGCAGTTCTTCACCCGGGTGGGGCGGCAGCTGATCAATGCCCTGGGCAAGCAGACGGAAGACGGCTTCGTGTTCCGGGTAGATATGCGCCTGCGTCCCTTCGGTGAAGCCGGCCCCCTGGCCCTGAGCTTCAACGCCATGGAAACCTACTATGCTTCCCAAGCCCGAGAGTGGGAACGCTACGCCATGATCAAGGCGCGGGCGATAACCGGCGAAGCGGCGTACAGGGAGCAGCTGTTGGGCATCCTGCGGCCCTTCGTGTACCGGCGCTATATCGACTTCGGCTCCATCGATGCCATTCGGGACATGAAACGCCGCATTCAGGCGGAAATGCATCACAGGGGCATGGATGCCAATATCAAGCTCGGTCAGGGGGGCATCCGGGAAATCGAGTTTATCGGCCAGGCTTTTCAGCTGGTCTATGGCGGACGCGACAGGGATTTGCAGATCCGCCCCATTCTGCGGGTATTGCAGCAGTTGCAACAAAAGCGGCTCATGGAAGAAACGGTGGTAACCAGCCTTTCCCGGGCCTACGCATTTCTGCGTCTGATCGAAAACCGGCTACAGGCCTGGAAGGATGAACAAACCCATCTGTTACCGGTAGATGAAGAAGGGCGGGCGCGTGTGGCGCAAAGCATGGGGCATGCTTCCTGGGCAGAGTTTCTGCAGGTCCTGAATGGACATCGGCAGCGGGTGGAAGAGCAGTTTGCACAGGTGTTTTCCGAAGCAGATGATGAACTGCATCCATTGCAGAAGGCCTGGCTGATCCATGATGAAAACCAGGCGGCAGCGCTGCTGGCGGAGGCAGGATTCGCGGAGGTCCCGGAGGTCGTTCGCCAGCTCAAGGCATTCTGCGAGACGCCGGCCTGTCGCACCTTGTCAGAGACTGCGAGGAAAAAGCTGGACCAGCTGATGCCCAGGCTGCTTGCGGATGTGGCCCAGGTTGACGCACCTTTGCAGACGCTGGAACCTCTACTGGAGTTGCTGCAGGCGATCGTACGCCGTACCGCCTATGTGGATCTGCTGCTGGAAAACCCCCAGGTGCTGGAACAGTTGGTGCGACTGGGCAGTGAAAGCCGCTGGGTGGTCAGTCAGCTGGTGCGCTATCCGGTATTGCTGGATGAGCTTCTCGATCCCCGCCGGCTGTACGCGCCGCTGCGTCGCGAGGAATTGAACCACGAACTGGACACCCTGCTGGCCAGGATCGATGCGGACGATTTGGAACAGCAGATGGAGCGGTTGCGCCAGTTTGCGGCGGGTAATCGCCTGCGAACCGCCGCCGCTGACATCACCGGTGCCATTCCGCTGATGGTGGTCAGCGACTATCTCACGGAAATTGCCGAGGTGGTGCTGGAGCATGTGCTGCAGCTTGCCTGGCGCTATCTAGTGAAACGCCATGGCCGTCCCGGCGAAGTGGAGGGCGCCGGGTTCGCCATCCTGGGTTACGGCAAGCTGGGTGGCCTGGAACTGGGCTATGGCTCCGATCTGGATCTGGTGTTTCTTCATGCCGATTACTCCCAGTCGGCCATGACCGATGGTGACAAGCCGGTGCCCAACGATGTTTTCTATGCGCGTCTGGGGCAGCGCATGGTGCATTTGCTGAACACCCGCACACCATCAGGCATCCTGTATGAAGTGGATATGCGCTTGCGCCCCAATGGCAATTCCGGGCTGCTGGTCAGTTCGCTGAAGGGTTTTGAGCGTTACCAGCTGGAACGCGCCTGGACCTGGGAACATCAGGCGCTGGTCAGAGCCCGTTGCGTGGCCGGTGACAAGGCGCTGGCCGGGCAGATGGAGGCGGTGCGCTCGCGGGTCTTGCGCCGGGAGCGTGACGCACACAAACTGCGCCTGGAAGTGCAGGGAATGCGGGAAAAGATGCGGGAAAGTCTCGACCGGAGCAGCGCTGAAGAATTTGATCTCAAGCAAGGCAAAGGTGGTATCACTGATATCGAGTTTATGGTTCAATATGCGGTTCTGAGGTGGGCGCAGGAAAGCCCTGCGCTGACTCGCTGGACCGACAATATCCGCTTGCTGGAAACTCTGGTGGACGAGGGGCTGATTCCCGCTTCCCAGGGTGAGTCACTGGTGCTCGCCTATCAACGTTTTCGGGATGTTTATCATCATCTTGCGCTGCAGGAGAAGCCGGGTAGGGTAAGCAGGAAGGCGCTGCAGGAAGAGCGGCAACTGGTACAGCAGGTCTGGCAACAAATCGTGATGAGTGGAGATTGAAGATGCAGACAATGGCAGATCGAGATGGCCTGATCTGGATGGACGGTGAAATGGTACCCTGGCGCGATGCCCAGGTGCATGTGCTGACGCATACCCTGCACTACGGCATGGGTGTGTTCGAGGGCGTGCGTGCGTATCATACGGAAAAGGGGCCCGCCATCTTCCGCCTTCAGGATCACACCGAGCGTCTGTTCCAGTCCGCACATATTCTGGGCATGGATATTCCCTGGGATCGGGAAACGCTGAACCGGGCGCAGATCGCCGCCGTAGCCGAGAACAACCTGGATTCCGCCTATCTGCGGCCCATGTGCTTCTATGGCTCGGAAGGGATGGGCCTGCGCGCCGACAACCTGAAAGTCCATGCCATTGTGGCCGCCTGGACCTGGGGCGCCTACCTGGGCGACGAAGCCATGGAGAAAGGTATCCGTATCCGGGTATCCTCCTTTACCCGCCACCATGTGAACATCACCATGTGCCGGGCCAAGGCAAACGGCAACTACATCAATTCCATGCTGGCCCTGCAGGAAGCCCTGGACAACGGTTATGACGAGGCGCTGCTGCTCGATACCCAGGGTTTTGTCATGGAAGGCTCTGGAGAGAATATTTTTATCGTGCGGGATGGTGTGCTCTACACGCCGGATCTGACTTCTGCCCTCGACGGCATCACCCGTCGCACCATTATCCAGCTGGCCGACGAAGCGGATATCAAGGTGGTGGAAAAACGCATCACCCGGGATGAAGTCTATATTGCCGACGAGGCATTTTTTACCGGTTCGGCGGCGGAAGTCACACCGATTCGCGAAGTGGACAACCGCCGCATCGGTAACGGGGGGCGTGGCCCGGTTACCGAGCATTTGCAGAAAAAGTATTTCGATGTGGTCCATGGCCGTTCGCCGGTACATCACGGCTGGTTGACCTACATAAATGGAGAAGGATGATGAGTGCTGATGCTGCCCAACAGACGAAACAACGGGTGATCAAGGTGACTCGGGAGCAATTGCCGCTGAGTTGTCCCCAGC
>CAZFXI010000032.1:0-9567 GCA_964522855.1 uncultured Sedimenticola sp. | reverse complement strand
AAACAACGGGTGATCAAGGTGACTCGGGAGCAATTGCCGCTGAGTTGTCCCCAGCCGGAAGATGAAGTCTGGAACCTGCATCCCAGAGTCTATCTGCCGATCGAGAAGAACGGCGAAGCGGTGTGCCCGTACTGCGGCACCCGCTATATCCTGACAGACTGAACTCACGGATCCGGGCCGCAGTATTGACTTCTGCCATCTTGGTTGTGGGGCCCTCCTGGGTGGGTGATATGGTGATGGCCCAGAGTCTGTTCCGCACGCTTAAGGAAAAACAACCGGACGTTGCCATCGATGTGCTGGCTCCCGGCTGGAGCCTGCCTCTGCTGGAGCGCATGCCCGAGGTAAGGGCGGGCCTGGAAATGCCCCTGGGGCATGGCAGGCTGGAGCTGAAACAGCGCTGGAAACTGGGCCGAACACTGCGCGGTCGTTACCAGCAGGCTATTTTGCTGCCAAACTCCTGGAAATCCGCCGTCATTCCCTGGGCGGCAGGCATACCCCGGCGTACGGGGTGGCTGGGAGAAATGCGCTATGGTTTACTCAACGATATTCGCAAGCTGGACAAATCCTTTCTCGGCATGACGGTGCAGCGCTTTGTGGCCCTGTCGGAAGCGCCAGGTAGCAACCGGGTTCCAGCAATTTTGCCACCACAGTTGCAGGTCAGTCCCGATGATGTTGGTTCAGCCCTCGATGCCCTGCAGTTGCAGAAGTCCGCAGGGCAGCGCGTGTTGGCGCTTTGCCCGGGAGCAGAATACGGTGAAGCCAAACGCTGGCCTGAAGCGTACTATGCTGCCCTGGCGCAGGCGTATATCAGCTTGGGTTGGCGGGTATGGCTGTTCGGATCTGATTCAGACCGCACAGTGTGCGACAATATCGCCGCGCAGGCGGGTGGCCACTGTAAAAATCTTGCGGGGAGAACCTCTCTTGCCCAGGCGGTGGATTTATTGTCTCTGGCAGATGCGGTGGTCAGCAATGATTCCGGATTGATGCATGTGGCAGCAGCGCTGGAGCGGCCGCTGGTTGCCATTTACGGTTCTTCGGATCCCGGTTTTACGCCGCCTTTGAACCGACAGCACGAGATCGTCAGCCTGGGGTTGGAATGTAGCCCTTGTTTCAAGCGTGAATGTCCACTGGGCCATTTGCGGTGTCTGCGGGATATTTCCATTGATCGAGTACAGACGGCACTGAAGGGAGTAGTAAAAAAACATGAAAGACAAGACAGATAATCTGGTCTGGCACAAGGCCACAGTAACCCGGGAGCGACGCCAGAAAGCCAATGGACACAAGAGCTTTGTGCTCTGGTTTACCGGCCTGTCCGGTTCGGGAAAATCCACACTTGCCCATGCCGTAGAAGAGCATCTCTACCAGATGCAATGCCGTACTTATGTGCTCGATGGAGACAACGTGCGCTTTGGCCTGTGTTCCGATCTGGGCTTCAGTGAGGAAGATCGGAAGGAAAACATTCGCCGTATCGGCGAGATGACCCGCTTGTTTGTCGAAGCGGGTGTCATTGCCATGACCGCCTTTATCTCACCCTTCCGTGAAGAGCGTCGGCGCGTCAGGAGTTTGTTCCAACCCGGGGAATTCATCGAAGTCTATTGTGACTGCAGCCTGGAAACCTGTGAGGAGCGCGATGTGAAGGGCTTGTATGCCAAGGCCAGGGCCGGCATCATTCCCAACTACACGGGCATATCCTCTCCTTACGAGACCCCGGAATCTCCGGAGATCCGGGTGCATACCGACCAGGAATCCCTGGAGGAAAGCATCGATCGCGTTCTCGGTTATCTGCAGGAAAGAAAGTTGATTGGGTGAATGCGGGTACTGCTTGTAAAAACCTCTTCCCTCGGTGATTTGATTCATACTTTCCCTGCTGTCAGTGATGCGGTTCGGGCGCTGCCGGGTATAGAATTCCACTGGCTGGTGGAAGAGGCTTTTACCCAAGTGCCCGGTTGGCACCCCGCCGTGAGCAAAACTATTCCCATTGCCCTGCGCCGCTGGCGCCGAAGCTGGCGAAAAGCCTGGAAAAGCGGACAGATCCAGCAGCTTCGCACAACTCTGCAGCAGGAGCACTACGACCTGATTGTCGATGCCCAGGGGTTATTCAAGAGTGCCCTGCCGGCGCGTATGGCGGGTGCGCCAGTGGTGGGGTACGACCGCCATTCCCTGCGTGAACCCGTCGCCAGCCTTTTCTATCGACAGCGCTACGCGGTGTCCCGGGAGCTACATGCCATAGAGCGCATTCGCCGGCTGTTTGCCATGGCCTTGAACTACGCCATGCCCGACAGCTCACCGGATTCCGGTTTGCCGGGATGCGAGAGCGCGCGCGAAAAGTCCCTGATTTTCCTGCATAGCACTACCTGGCCCAGCAAGCACTGGCCGTGGGAATACTGGGTGGAATTGACGGGGCTGGCGGAAAAGGCCGGCTACCGGGTAAGCTTTCCCTGGTATGAACCCGAAGAGCGTTTGCGTGCCGAGAAGATCATGACTCATGCTCAGGCTGGGGAGCTGTTGCCACGCATGGATTTGAATGGATTAAAAGCGGTTTTGTCGTGTACCGGGGGCGTTGTGGGCGTGGATACGGGACTGGCGCATCTTGCCGCCGCGTTGAATGTTCCTGCCGTAACCCTGTATGGTCCCACCGCCGCGGACTTGACCGGTGCCACGGGCGCGTATCAGAAAAACCTGGTGGCAAGGTTTTCCTGTGCCCCCTGTCTGCAGCGCAAGTGTAATTTTAGCGGTGAAAGCCTCGTGCACCCGGCCTGTTTTCAAACCCAGCCACCTGCCAGGGTGTGGGCTGCACTGCAAGATCAGATGGCGTTGTCATGAAACTGGCTTTTGTGCTGTTCAAGTATTTCCCCTTCGGCGGTCTGCAAAGGGATATGCTGCATATCGCCCAGACCTGTCAGGCACGAGGACACGAGATTCATATCTTCACCCTCAGCTGGACAGGCGAGCGCCCCAAGGGCATGAGCGTACATGTGCTGCCTGTCAAACGCTGGAGTAATCATGAAAAATACCGTGTTTTTCAACGCAGCCTGGCGCCATTGTTCGAGGAGTACGGGATCCAACGGGTCGTGGGATTCAACAAAATGCCGGGGCTGGATTTCTATTATGCGGCCGATCCCTGCCTCAAGGACAAGTTGTTCAGAGAGCGAAATGCCCTGGTGCGCAGGCTGCCGCGCTACCGGCATTTTCTCTCCTTTGAGGAGGCCGTCTTCGACAGGAACAGCCATACCGAGATCCTGCTTATTTCACCGCGTCAGCATCTTATCTACAAGAAATACTATGCAACCCAGGATCGGCGATTGCATATGCTACCCCCGGGTATCGACTTCAGCCGCATGGCCGGGGATGAGGCGCCCCAGCTACGGGCAGATTTGCGTCGGGAATTCCAGATTGCAGAAGATGAGCAACTGATACTCTGCATCGGTTCAGGTTTCCGAACCAAGGGACTGGACCGTTCCATCCTTGCGTTGGCTTCCCTGCCGGATGCGCTACGTAGCAAAACCCGGATGATTGCCATCGGGAGTGACAATGGTGAGCCATTCATTCGTCTGGCGCGGCAACAGGGTGTGGCAGATCGTTTTCAGGTGCTGCGGGGAAGGGATGACATCCCCCGCTTCCTCCAGGGCGGTGATCTACTACTGCATCCTGCATACTACGAAAACTCCGGGATGGTGATACTGGAAGCGATCATCGCCGGTTTGCCGACACTGGTGACCGATGTTTGCGGCTATGCCTATTACGTGCAGGAGGCAGATGCCGGTATCGTGGTAACAGAGCCTTTTTCCCAGGCGATACTGAACCGCTCCCTGGTGGAGATGCTTACTTCGGAGCGCAGACCGGAATGGCGTGAGAACGGCATCCGCTACGGTCGTAGTCACGATCTGTACAGCATGACCGAGTATGCTGCAGACCTGATACTTTCATGATGATCTGGTTATCTCCCACGTTTTCCGCCAGGCTGGGGCATCCCTGGCAAGCGGTGGATGATGCTTTTCAGACAGAGGGTGAGGAATACCGCAATCCGGAGGGAGCCAATCGCCGAACCTTGCGCTTCGAAGTGGCGGGAAAGGGTTATTTTCTGAAGTTGCACTGGGGTGTCGGTTGGCAGGAGATCCTGAAGAATCTGCTCAGCCTGCGGTTGCCGGTGATTGGCGCGGCCAACGAATGGCGGGCCATTCAACGTCTCGAAGCGCTGGGCGTGGAAACCATGTGCCTGGCGGCTTATGGCAAGGAAGGCTGGAGTCCAGCGGCACAGCGTTCCTTCGTGGTTACCCGGGAACTGGAAAACACCACCAGCCTGGAAGATTATTGTCGGGACTGGGTTCGGCATCCTCCCATGTTTGTGCACAAACAGCGATTGCTGCGCAGGGTGGCGGCCATGACCCGCCAGCTGCATCGGAACGGGGTGAATCACCGGGATTTGTATATCTGCCATTTTCTGTTGCACGAGCCCTGGGATGGCAGGGAAGAAAGCCTGCACCTGTATCTGATCGATCTGCATCGGGTGCAATTGCGCAAGCGTGTACCTCGGCGTTGGCGGGCAAAGGATGTGGGTAGCCTGCTCTTTTCGGCCTCGCATATTGGCCTGACGCGACGGGATGTGTGGCGTTTTCTGCGGGAATATTACCAGCAGCCCCTGCGGCAGATTTTCCGGGAACATGAGGCGTTTCTTCGTGCTGTGGAAAAGCGGTCCCGGGCATTGACGGCAGAAGGGATAGTGGATGAATGACTTTATTGCACCGGGATGGAAAGCGATTCTCGACCACAATGATCTGAATAAATTTGAGGCACTCTGGGAACTCCAGGCAGACTGGTTTGAGCCACCCAACCACCGACGTGGGGGGTGGAGTGGTGTTTCCCGCATAACCTTGGCGGCGCCGCAAGCTGGTGAAGAAACTGTTTTTCTCAAACGCCAGGAAAACCATACCCGCAAGACCTGGCGTCATCCTGTGTCCAGAGAGCCAACCTTCCGTGGAGAAGCGAGGAATCTGCGTTTACTCAACAGGCACGGCATTGGCGCACCCGAGCTGGTCTATTATGCGGAGCGCCATACGCCCAAAGGCTGGCAGGTGATCCTGGCCACCCGGGAATTGAAGGGATATGCTCCCCTGGATGTGTTGATCGAAGAATGGCAGCAGCAGGGATGGAAAAAATACCATGACTTGCGCCGGCGTATCATTCCCAAGGCGGCGACCGTGATACGTCGTCTGCATGCATTGAACCTGGTGCACAATGCCTTGCATGCCAAGCACCTTTTCGTGCAGCGAGACAGCGGCGCGGTCTGCCTTATTGACCTGGAAAAAATGCGTCGACGCCTGTTCCGCAGGCAGGCCATGCTGCGCGATCTGGACAGCTGCAACCGCCGCACTTCTGGTATCAGCCGCACAGACCGTCTGCGTTTTCTGCTGTCTTATCTACAGCTGGAAAGCGTGACGCCGCAAGCGAAAAAAATCTGGCTCGAGCTGGCAGAACTCGAACAGCGCAAGCGCGCAGATTTACGGAAATGAAGCCCTATCTGCTGTTGCTGGTTTGTATGGCGGGCGGCGATGTCTCTGCCAATGCTGAAACGGACGGGCAGCGTATTGCGGAGAACGTGTATTTCGTGAATCATTTCTTTGCGCTGGACAACATCAGTTACGGAAACAAGCGCCATCCCATGCAGTTGCTCAATCTGACCAGTGGAGGCAAGGCGCAGCGCTACAAGCTGGAGCGTCATCTCAACAATGTCTATGAACAGGGTGACGTGCGGGCAAGGGATCTGGTGATTTTCCGATCCGGAAAATTGCGCAGTACGGGCATTCTGGTCGAGATCTACAAGGACGACAAGCGGCCACTGAGCTTTGCCATCTGGCTTCCTGCCCTGCGCAAGATTCGTCGCCATGCTGAACCCGATCCGGCGGATGTGTGGGGTGGGAGCGTCTTTACCTATGGCGATATCTACCTGCGTAAACCCGAGGATGAACGACACCAGTTACTCGGAAAAGTCCCGTTTGCGGATTGTCTGGGCATGGTCGAGGGAGTCTCGGGAATACCGAAACCGGCCTGTGATATCAAGGGGCGGATGGTCTTTCAGGTACGCAGTTTCAGTCGTCAGGACAACGGGTGGTATGACTACCGGGACCAGTATGTGGACATGGAAACATATGCCGATTATCGGGCGAAATACTACAAGGGAGGAAAGCTGATCAAGGTGATCGACAAGGACTGGCGGAGCATGCAGCTTGTCGATCCCCGGGCGCAATACTGGCGTTACTGGTACGGCAAGGATCTGCGCAGCGGGAGCGAGGGTCTGGCCTGGGTGAACGAGGGACAGGTTCGATGGAATCAGAGAGTAAACAAGGGCTTATGGAGCCTGGCCACCTTGCGCAGATTGAGCCGCTAGGAGTTTCTGCGCCCCTGCCCCGCCTGTCGGGTAAAATGTCTACCCATTGTCACCCAAGTATTTCATTATTTTCTAAATCAGCTTTCTGGCCAATAATGTGCAACATGAATTCCATCACATTTTTGGCGAAAAAGATGAAGATCTGTAAAGCAATTCCCTGCCTTTTGGCAGCAAGCCTTATTGGCGTGTGCAGTGTTCAGTTTGCGGCAGCGGCAACCATATCCAGTCAAACCACCCGTAGCACGGTAGTGGGGGCAAAGACCGGGATGATTCCTCCTACTTCAAGTGTCCACGACCTGGAAAGTACTTTGAAGGCATCGTACGTGGGAACCTATGCCATCTATGGTTCATTGCCTGACCAGCATAAACTGGTGCTGTATTCCTCGGTAAAGCAGGGCGGGAATATCAAGGACTTCCGGGATCAAGTGATCAGGATGCGCCTGCACCGCTAGCATGGCTTTCCGGTATTTCGAGGCAGGCGGATAACCCGCCGGAGGATCGGTTCGCCAGAGTGATCTTCCAACCTTGCAGTTGCGCCAGTTGCTGCACGATGGCCAGCCCCAGACCACTGCCTCCGGTACTGCGGTTGCGTGAATGGTCGATGCGGTAGAAGGGTTGAAGCACCTTCTGGATTTGATCCTCCGGGATGCCCGTGCCCCGATCAAGAACACAGATCTGTGCCCACTTGTTCTTACATCGCAGGCGCAGTACAACCTTCCCTTCTCCGGCATAATGAAAAGCATTGTCGAGAAGGTTGAGCAGGATACGTTGCAGTATCAGTTCGTTGACCGGCGCTGCACATGAAGTTTCCAATGCCGTTTCCAGCAGTTTCCCTTGCTGTGAATAGCCGGCGCCAACAGACTGGAGAAAACCTCCCAGATCAACCGCTTTGTTCGGCACCTCATCTTCCTGCATCATCCTCGCCAGATTCAAGGTGCGGGTAATCAGCATATCCATTTCTTCCATGTCCCGCCGCATGTTGTGAAGCAACTCGGCATCCTCCTTGCCCCGCAGCAATTCCACGGCGATACGCATCCTGGAAAGGGGCGTACGCAGGTCGTGAGAGATGCCTCCCAGCAGCGTGGTGCGGTTGTCCAGCAATTGTTGTATTTCGTTGCTCAGAAGGTTGAACTTGCTTGTCAGGTCTGAAAGCTCTTTGGGAGCATTTTCCGGCAGTGGTTGATGATGAGCGCCGCTACCCAGACGTTTCACGCCTTGTGACAGAGCCTCCAGGGGGCGGGTAATGCGTCGCACCACCAGCAATGTCGTCAACAGGATGAACAGACTGGCCCCGAGCAGGATAGCGAGGACGGCTCGCGGTGGTTCGGCGCCAATCCGGTCATGATGCACGCCGATGTAGAGCTTTTTACCTGCCCCGGGAAGGATGGCCCAGTACCAGTCGGGGGTGCCCGCAGACTGATGAATATGCGTTGCATACCCAAGGCGGTCGCTGAGGGCTTCTTCGAGGAACAGCATATAGGGGGAATGCAACGTAAGGGGTTCGAGGTCTGTCGCCGGAGGAGCGGGCTCAAGGATCAAATTGTGACTGTCGCGCAGTTCCTGTTGAAATCCCTGTTGCGCAGTGGCGGGCAGTTCCTCCCAGGTTTTCGCAGAAAGCACCATTATGGCGGCGAGATCCCCCGTGCTTTGTCGTGCCACCGGCAGCAGCATGTAGTTTAATACCACAAACCCCGTAAACAGGATAAACATCAGTAAGGCACCGGCAATGGTGAGGCTGGTGCGAGAAAACAGGGTATTGGGAAAATGCATGCTTCAGTTTTCCGAACCTTGGGGCGTAAACAGATAGCCTTTGCCCCAGACGGTGCGGATATAGAGGGGATGCTTCGGGTCTTCTTCGATCTTGTGCCGCAGGCGCGTGATACGCACGTCAATACTGCGATCGAAAGGCGAGCGATCATATCCTTTCAGCAAATCAATGAGACGATCACGGGTAAGCACGTGGTTGGGGTGTTGTGCCAGTAATGCCAGCAATGCAATTTCCCCGCTGGTCAGGGCAATTTCTTCATCGTCTTTGTGCAGGGTCTGGTTGTTAAGATTCAGAACAAAGGCACCGAAAGTGTATTGCTTGTTGTTTTCGAGAGGATCTTCCGAGGCGTGGTTCGAAGCGGAGTTTCGGCGCAAAACGGCGCGGATCCTGGCCACCAGTTCGCGTGGGTTGAACGGCTTGGCCAGATAGTCATCTGCACCAATTTCCAGCCCGACGATGCGATCGATGTCCTCGCCCCTGGCGGACAAGATAAGGATTGGCAGTTTCGTGGTAGCACGCAGATCACGGGTCAGACTGAGACCATCCTCTCCTGGCAGCATCAGGTCCATCACCACCAAATCAGGCTGATGGCTGCTCATCCAGTCCTTCATGGCATCACCGCTGGCCACGGCAGCTGTGGTAAATCCTTGTTCGCCAAGGTAGCGCTGCAGCAGTTCACGTAGCGCCTGGTCGTCGTCGACGATTAGAATCAGAGGTGTTTGCTTACTCATGAACGCATACTAGCAAAGAACCTTCTGTGCTATTGCTGTTGGGAAACATCTTGAAACATTTTTCCCGAGTCTGGAAATATTTCAGAAAAGAGATTTGCCTACACTGTGTGATAGGGAAAAGAAATCCTTTGGACTTACTTATCAATCAGATAGCAGGAGAATTCAAGATGAAAAAGACCGCGATAGTCATTGCGCTGCCCTTGGTGGCGATTTTATCCATCAGCCCTTTACAGGCGGGTTGGAAAGGTGGAAAACCGGGTGCCGGAGGACCGGGAAATGCCGTTGTGCAGCCCAGTGTGGAATTGTCTAGCAGTGAGGCTTCTACGCTGGTATTCATGCGTGAAGAGGAAAAACTGGCCCGCGACGTCTATATAACGCTGTTTGATCGCTGGGAACATCCGGTGTTCGACAATATATCGGGTTCCGAGCAACGCCACATGGACAGCATGAAGCGCATGATCGAAAAGTACAGCTTGGCCGATCCGGTCGTGGATGACACGGTTGGGGTCTTTCAGAATGACGTTCTGGCGGGACTCTACCAGGAATTGGTAAACAGCGGATCCGTTTCACTGGCAGAAGCGTTGCATGTGGGTGCATACATCGAAGAGCTGGATATCGGTGATCTGGAGGAAGCAATTGAAGCATCGACTCATGCCGATATGACCCGAGCCTATGAAAACCTC
>CAZFXI010000031.1:0-31353 GCA_964522855.1 uncultured Sedimenticola sp. | reverse complement strand
TCGCCGGCGGTACAGGCTTCGCGCCAATCAAATCCCAGATCGAACATGCCTTCCATGCGGGTATCGATCGTCCCATGGAACTCTATTGGGGCGTGCGTGCCCAGCCGGACCTCTACCTGCCGGACTTGCCCCGCCAGTGGGAGAAGGAACACGAAAACTTCACCCGTTTCGTTCCTGTATTGTCCGAACCCGAACAGGACTGGCAGGGTCGCAAGGGCTGGGTGCATGAAGCCGTACTGGAAGATCATGACAACCTGGCCGATTACGATATCTACATGGCCGGCCCACCGCCCATGATCAAGGCGGCGAGAGACGCTTTCCGGGCTGCTGGTGTTCCGGATGATCAGATGTATTACGATTCCTTCGAATACGCAGGAGACTAGCGCATTATTGAGGGACACCGCTCACGGCGCTGAACGCGCCGCTTGTCGCTACAGAGAATCCCGGGCGCAATACGATGCGTGGCGCGTGGAAAGTTACCTTGGTCTCTATCCTGAAATCACCAGTGCCTGCATACAAGGTATTGCAGGCGCTGAACACACGAGCAACGCTTACCGTTGTTGCCGGTACGTAGAGGTGATGGTTTTCATTCATGGCAGAACACCCCTGTACCAGCAGAATGCTGTCTCTCGCCGTACGTTCGCTGGAGCCATTGCGAATCTGTGCGCTCACTGTCTTGACTCCGGCGCCAGCACTCAACGTCCAGAACGCATCTGGAGAATACGATTCCCAGTCTGACCAGGCGCCCTCCTCGTTTCGAAAACGCATTTCCGTGGCAAAACCTTGCCCATAAACATACAAATTCACATCCAGACTCGCGGTTTCATCGTTTTCCCGATCAATCACCACGGGGTAAGCACTGGAACGACCAAAGGTCTGTGTCCAGTAGCGATAGTAGGGCCCCTTGTTGGCATAGTCTGCGGCGCAATCGCCATTGCTGTCTCCGCGGATATTTGACTGATCTGCCGACTGATACACGTATCCAATGCCGACTTCCCGGTAGCTGCTGGACAGTATGTTGTACCTGTGTCCGGAACTGTTCATCCAGCCGTTCATCACATCAGCCGGAGTTCCGTACCCGGCGGCAATGTTTTCGCCTGCTGAATTAAAACTGTACCCAGCCGCCTGTATCCGATCAAAAGGGCTGCTCTTGGTATCCAGATCACAATGGCTGAAGAAATTGCGCTCGGCCATGTTATTGCTATGAGAATGTGCCGCCTGATCCAGCAAGTCATTTCTTTTCAGCGGAGAAAGACCGCCATTGTTCCAGCGCTCCTGGTTGACCAGTTCCACAACCTGCTGGGCATAGTCTTCATTGGCGGCAACGGCCAACGGCGCGATGGCCCCGATGAGTAACAGTCTTAGCTTCATGATTGATCATTTCCACAAACAACACTGTAGACAAGCATAACCACAACTTGTGCCCTCGAATGTGCAGACCGTAACAATTTCAGGGCCGGGGATAGTTGATTTGCACATACTGACCGCTGGCGACATGGATCTCCTGCCACCTTTTGCCGCACCAATGGATGCGCACTTGCACCTCGCCGCCATATCCATCCAAACCGAACAACAAGCGTGAGTCCCCTTGTGCAGAAAGCCCGTTGCTTGCATGTACTTCACGCTGTTGTCTCTGTCCTTCATAGCGAATCTCCACAATGGTACCAAGGGCATCACGGTTGCAGGTCCTGCCATTGCCCTCCAGCTCAAGGCCCAACCAGTTCTTCTCCGCCGCGTCGTTGCGGAAAATACTCACAGGCTGAAACTGATGAGTCATGAGCACATCCAGATCACCGTCATTGTCCAGATCCACCAGGGCGATGCCCCGGGCGTTGTCCTTCTTGGTCCAGCCCACCTGGTCGGCCACATCCACAAAATAACGTCCCCGGTTCAGCATCACCCGATTCTGCTCATGAGGGAAGATGCAGCGCCCACGCAGATCCGCCCAGCTGTCGGCGTAACCGTGAATATCCGGCCCGGTAAGCGCAATGCGTGCATTCCAGTACCAGTAGTCCTCGCATTGATCGTAGAGTCGGTCATAGGCGTCATCCACCATGCCATTGGCGTGCAGGATATCCAGAAGACCGTCCCGGTCCATGTCCCCCATGGCCGCACCCCAGCCGAAGCGCCGGGGATTGAGCGCATTGCGCCGGGTGGCTTCGTCACGGAAGGCATCTGCACCTGCAGTATCAACCTGGCCATCGTTCATCCACAGCAGGCTGCCTTCCGCCTGCAGGGGTTCATGCACGTTGGATACATAGATATCCTCGAAACCATTGCCATCCAGATCCCCCAGGGAAGCATTCATGCCCTTGTAAGTATCCCGCCCCAGGGTGTTGCGCAAAACACCACGGATGGCCTGGAAGCGTTTTCCCTCCCGATTGATGTACAGGGAATCCGGGCCAAAATCGTTGGCCACATAGAGATCCGTCCAGCCGTCGCCGTTCAGGTCACCCGTACCGATATCGAGGGTCCAGCGTGTTTCTCCCAGCCCGAGGGCAACCACGTCCGTCTGTTCCAGCTTGCCCTTGCGGTTGAGCAGGAACAGATCCTGACCACCATTGGCGGCATCGTGCCAGGAGCGGTGCATGACATTCAGAGCGCGGCGGTCACCCGCGTATTCCGCTTTCGGCAAGTCAAAGAGCGTGAAAGGCACCGGCCTGTCGTAGCCGGACAGATAGGGCGGCATGGCATTGCCGATGTAAAGATCCAACCAGCCGTCGCGATCCATGTCCAGCACATTAGCGGTGAGGCTGACAGTGAAGTGATGCAGATCATGAGCCGCTGTAACGTCCTCGAAAGTCGCCTGACCGGTTTCCTGCAGGCGGTTTGCCAGCAGGCGCGGATAACCGTAGCCGCTCAATACCAGCAGATCCTTGTCGCCATCGTTGTTATAGTCGAACCACAGGGCGCCGGAAGGCAGCCCCTGGTGTTCCGGATCCTGCACATAGTCATCCAGCGCAGGCAGAGGAATCCGCTGGAAACGAAAGCCTCCCAGATTGCGGTACAGGGCCGCACGATCCTTCGCAGCCTTCAGGGGATAGGTGAGAAACACATCCTGCCAGCCGTCCTGATCAAAATCCGCCACCGCCATCGCATCCCCCACAGACAATAGCCACTTCGCCACATGACGCAATCTTTCATCCACCTGATCCAGCACCCGACCGGGGTGGGTGCTGATGCCTGCCTGCTGTGCGGGAATTTCCACCAGCCGAAAATCCACAGCGATATCCCGTGCCGGAACCAGCAATTGATACCAGCCCAGCATCCCGATCAGGGCCAGACTGCCCAAGACGCCCGAGGCACGCAACCACGGCTTCCAGTTCAGTCTTTGATCCCTGCGCCAACTCTGCCAGAAGCGCCACAAGCCATACAGGCTGTACCAGATAAAGGCAGCGTAAAAAAGGGTGGACAGAGTCTGGCGCACATGCAGGAAAAAATCGATGAGCACGATTACCAGCGCCATGAGGATCTGCCCCCTGCGGCTGTCCGGAGACGTGGCCGGGTCGGTGATCATGAAGAAGGTGAACAGATAGAAAGCCGGGGCACTCAGCGTACCCAGAATCAGGGTTTCCGGCGGAATGTGATGGCGCATGATCCAGGCGCGCAACCCCAAGGCCAGGAGAAAGAAGCCCAGAAAGGCCACTACCAGCATCGCACGGCGAATGCGCAGGCCAAACAGCAGTATCGCGGCGGTGGCAATGAAGATCCCCAGCGCGGGAATGCCGTTCCACTGATAAGCCGGCGACACGCTGATCATGTCATTCGCCAGCAACAGGCTCGCGACAATACCGAACAGGGACGGGTTATACACATGCCGCCCATCCACCGTGAATACATATTTTGAGCCAATGGCCAGGAACACCGGCACCAGGGGTAGCCACAAGCCGTGGGCGTAGTTCACCAGCAAACTCAGAGACAAACCGGTGATGAGGGCGCTGAAAGGAAACAGCCAGCTGCCGCGAATGAGCCGGTGCAGCACCAGATCCAGCAGCACCGCAGAACCGATGACTACCGCCAGCTGCCCGGGGCTGCGGTTGAAACCCAGCACCGTGACACCCAGCCACAGATACAGTGCCTGCAACAGCGCTACCGGCAGGCGGGGATCCTTCCAGTGGGGAACGCGCAGCCAGTTCATACCGCACCCATCTCCACATGGGGTACTCGCCCGTCCAGGACATCGAAAGCCGTCTGGTCTTCGGGATAGTGCACAACGAACAAATGCCCCGCTGCAGGAACGCGCCGGTAGTCTTTCAGCACAGCGGCCAGGGGGCTGGTTTCATGCAACCCGGCGATGCAGTAGTGCCAGGGACCTTTGCGGTAGTGGGCGTACAAATGGGACAGCAGAACCCGAAAAATACCAGCATCGTCATCCGCAATGGCGCACAGGGCAAGATAGAAATAAGGCAAACGCGCTCCGGGTTCCGGCAAGGGCTTGAGGGGAGACAGGTGGGCAAGCAGGTTGTACGCGGGGCGCATCAGGCGCAGGGACGGGCTATAGCTTTCCACATGGGTCTGGCGAATGCCTTTTTGATCCCAGGCCGCCAGTACACCGATGATTTGGTTTTCTTTAGTCGCTACCCAGATGTCTTCGGCTTGCAGGCCACGCAAACGCCCGGTTTGCAAATCCTCTGGCGTATAAACCGGCGCGAGCTGTTTGCGTGAATAACAGCGACTGATGAAAGCGAATACCTGGGGCAATTGGGAAGGCTGCGCCCTTTCTACTGTGACACCTTTTTGCCGACGGATGCGCCGAGGCAGATCCAGATGGATTGCCGGGGTGAGCATACGCCCCAGAGGCCGGTAGCAGGGCAATCCGGCGCGGCCACTGGCGATGGTCTCCAGCGCCGGACGATTGCCTTCGAGAATGACGGAATAGTAAAGAGGCAGGGGCTGCTGTTCATGCAGCTGACGCAGAAAGCGATAGCCTCTGGCCAGCAAGGTACCGCCGCGGTAGGCGGGATCACCACGCAAGTCTGCCAGATAGCCCAAGGTGCGCTTCTGGCCATTGACCCAGGCAGGTGAACTGAGACGCGCCCCCATGCCCACCAGCTGCCCACTGATCTTGTCCACGCACTTGATGACCTGCATCTGTTGGCCTTGCAGCGCTGCTCCGGCAAAGTAATCAGGCTCTCGCCGGAAGCTCACAGCAATATTGCCTTCCAGTACATCCTGCGCCATGCGTGCCCGCAAGGCGGCGTCGTCGCTAGAGGTCGCCAGGCTGAACTCGAAGCGGCTCAATATTCACACTCCAGATAACACACAAAGCCATCATCAGAAAGCAGTGCTGTCGGCTTGATATCCCCCAGACACTGGCCCTGCGCCAGCCGCCAGTTCAGGTACTGCGCTCCGGCATCGTCTCGTACGCGATACTGCACAGGCGCCAGTTGTTCCAGGCGGCGGGCATAGGCGTACTGAGGATTCCTGCAAAGCGCAGCCTCCACATCTGTTGTCACAGGCTTTTCGCTGATGCATAAATAATGAGGCTGAGGCTTCATGCGTGGACACAGCAGGCTGAAGCCCGGCAGCTTTTCCAGAATCTGACTGACGAAGGCATCATCCAGTTTCTCTCCGCACAGATCCACCTGCCGATCTCCCCGCCCCAGAAAGCGCAGCAGGGGTAAATCAGCTTTCCATCCGATGACTTGCACTCGGTCTCCCAGGCAATAACGATAGAGTCCCAGGTTGTTGCTCAATACCACTTCGTAAACGCTGCCAGTTTCCAGCTCCCAGGCCAGGTGCGGTGCGCCGGTATCATCCAGAAATTCGAAAAAGCCACTGTCCGCGGCAAGCACGGGAGCGGACAGCCCTTCCAGGGGTATGGACACCACGCCTTCCGTAGCCAGCAGCCCCTTGGGCTGAATATGGACCTGGGGAAAACGCCGCTGCAGTTCATCCAGATAAGCTGCCGCCCGGCCATGGGTCCAGCAGCTCAGGGTATCCAGATGCGGCCAGAGAATGCGCGTATCCAGCACTGCACCATCCAGCGACTGTTCCAGACGACGGGCGTGAACCAGGGGGAGCTGACGGCAGAGGTCTTCCGCCATTGCAGGCAGTGCATGCAGCAGATTGAGGATGAAGCTGGGACTCCAAACGGAAATAAGACGCAGATCCGGTGTGGACAATAGATGCAACAGGGTCTGGAAGCGCCAATCTTCCAGCGTTTCCAGGGCGGCTACCGCAGGTGGAACTGCCATCGTTTGCATCAGGGGCTCGACCAGAGCTTCACCAAAATACTGGGCATCGTTGCCCAGCCCCAGGGGCAAACCCCGATAGTTGCCCTCTCGGGATTCCAGCACAGGACTGATGGACCAGTAAGCGCTTCCTCCGGTGATCGCCGGGCGGTTTTGCAGGAGATCGTCCAGCCAGGGATACAGCGCCTCGTGAAAATCTCTCAGACCCGATTCGCCATAGGCGATGACCTTGGCTCCACCAAGACTGCCACCGGTGGTTTCTACAAAAGTGGTATCCGCCGCAAACAGGTGGGGTCGAGAGGCGCTCAGATGCTGCATCCTTTCCTGATACTCCTGTGGCGACTGCAGGGGTACAGTTTTTCGGTAATCATCGATACTGCGCAGCCCGGCAAAGCCATGCTCCCGGCCAATGTCTGACGAGGCATGACGCTGCAACAGGGCTTGTAGATAGTCCTGCTGGCGCTGCTTCAGGCACTTGCCACTGTTCAGAAACTTCCCGCGACTACCCGCGAGATGATGAGCGATAGTCTGCCAAGGCGTGCCAGACAACATTTCAAAACCACCGGAAGGACGGGTAATGAACCAGCAGCTCATGGGTCAGGGGCATCGCGTCAGGATTGGACATGATGTCCGCCAACCCCGGATCCTGCCCCAAGTGCCGAACCTGCTCCAGTAATTTGCTCTCACTGGACACAAGGCTCTCATCTTCCCGCACGAGACAACGAATGACATTGGGTCCGGAATGACGGGGACTGAGCACCTGGCGGAAAAAGCTGCGAAACAGCCGGCCATTGACATGCCGCAGCAATCTTCCGGTCTGGTCCATGAGGCGGTTCATGAGCAGCACATCCAGCTCGACATGCCGCTGTTCGTCTCGCAGATGCAGCTCATGCAGCCTACAGTACTGAGGCTCCAGCCCGGTGCTATCCAGCAGCAGACGGGAAAAGGCGGTAGAAAACTCCTCGAGTACCAGCACTGCCCAGAGCAGCAAGGGTTGCAGTATCGGGCGTCGGCTCAAGGCGGGCAGCAAGCCACGCTCCAGAGCGGAATCCTGGCTGAAGCAGCGGGCGCTGTTGGCATAGGACCCGGGCAGCAGGATGCGGTTGAAGTTGAGAAACATCTGATGATGACGGGATTCCTCTATGAGCATGCCTTCCAGGCAATCCCTCAGAAGCGCATCGTCCTGGGTCTGTTGCAGTGCCTGAATGAGCCGCTGGGTGACACCTTTCTCGAACACCATGAACAGTTCGTTGGTACGCAGACCAAAGAGTTGGTTGTAGCGCAAGCGTTGCCCGGTATCCAGCGCATCCCAGGCAGGCGTGTGATAGAGCTGCGTGAAATCATCGGGAACGAAAGGCAAAGCGCAATCGATATCGGAAAATTCCGGCATACACCATGCGCCCCTGTCCTGGATGCTCGCCGCATTCAATTCACTCAATCCTTCCTCACGCATCAGTTCAATGCCCCGTATTCCTTGCGCGGCAAGCAGGCCGGGCCACGCTCCTGGCAAGGTCGGGGGCCACGCCACAAGCGAAAATACTGCCGCCAGTAGCTTTTGTCATAGCCCCTGTCTCCCGCCAACACTGGCAGGAAAATCCAGGACACATGCGGGTGCTGATGATGCAGGCGATCCCACTGACCATTGAGCAGGGTCAGGCCGTGCAGCCGCCCTACCTTCAGATTCCATGCGCCATTGACCACGTCCCGGGGGCTGAAGGCATGGGTGACATACTGACGGGTAGCCCAATTGAAACCGAACAGGGCATACAATAACAACACGGCCTGCCATTGCAGGTTCAGCAGATGAAAGGCGACAAGCCAGAACAGAATGCCCAACAAGGTTTCCAGCCGCACCCGGCGAATTTCTTTTGTTCCAAAATCATCGAACAGTACTGCCGTGGTGCGCGCCTTACGAAAGGGAGGCGACCGCAACCACGCGGGGTGGATGGCAAGGAGCAAACTGCCCAGGGGCACCAGCCACCACCATAGCCCGGTAAGCAGCCCGTACCATTGCACAAGCTTCAGCGCACGATTGTCGCCAGGATAGTAACAGTCGAACATTTCATGATCCGAACGGTTGCAGCAATGATGCACGATGTGGGTGACTTTCATCAACGTAAATGAAACGGGAAACAGCCAGCCCAACACCATGCCAATGGCATCGTTGATTCGCCGTTCTGGGTGCAGCAGATCATGGCTTGCTTCGTGAATCAACTGGTAGTTGGTGAGCAGCAACTGCGCAAACAGCAGGCCACAGAATAATTGACCTGTCAGCGTGAGCCTGGAAGCCAGCCACAGCAGGAACAAGGTGCTCAAGAACACCATGCTAGCCAGAAGTATATTCAGCCTTGTCGGTAGTTTTTTCTCAGCTGTATTCAAGATACAAAACGAATATGATTGATGTATGCAAAAAAATGCTCCCTTTAAACCTGGCCTGTATCAGATTGCCCTGCTCTATTTTCCGCTGGCCTTCGTGCTTGCCGGCGGGATACTGGCTCTCCAGTTCCCTACAGTGACCGGCGGAATGCTGTTCGCCCTGGCATGGCTGTATTTGCTCCCGCCACTCACCTGCCGAGCCACCCTGGCGCTGTTTGGCACGCCCCTGACAAACGATAGCAGCATTGAAGACAAGCCTTTCCGCCTTTGGTGGTTTCTCACTCAGTTGCAGATGATCTTCAATCGCATCGGCCTGCTTGAAGAGCTTCTGCGCCTGGTGCCCGGCCTTTATGGCAGCTGGCTGACTCTGTGGGGCTCCCGGGTTAGCCCCTTCTCCTTCTGGGGCAGGGATATTCTCATCAGCGAACGCTACCTGCTGACGGTTGGTCCCGGGGCCGTCATCGCCAGCCAGACGGGTTTCAGCGGGCACCTCCTTACCCTGGATGAGCAGGGCGTGCAGCATCTGCTGGTGGCTCCCATTGTCGTTGACACCGGCGCCATGCTGGGCATTCGTTCGGGACTGGGACCCGGTTGCCGGGTGGCTGCCAGGGAAATGTTGCCGGCCGGGCGCATGCTTCCCTCCTTTACCCTATGGAGGGATGGTCGCAAACAGAAGCTGCCAAGGTAGACAGAAGGGGTCGGCTATACTTCAGGCGACCCCGATCCCGTCAGCGCTTCTTGCGCAACAGCCGCACCAACAACAACATCAACAGGGCCCCGGCCACCGCACCCGCCGCCGCCATCTGCCACAGTGTCTGTTGGGCAGCAGCCAGTACCGGGTTATCGAGAAGATTCACCCCGGCATGAAAGGCACGAATCTTCCAGTCATCCTCCTGCCTGACCAGGGTCGCCGTCCACAAGGCGGGAATCATCACTTCCCCACCAGTCTTCAGTACATAAATGTCGTTCGAATGGCCATAGACCACGGCCACATCATCACCCACGAAGCGTGATGGCGCATCGGCTTCCGGGGTCACCGTAATGCCTTTCAATGGCGCATTCTCACCCACGAAGAACTGTTCGAAGAAATGATCCAGTTGCGCCGCTTCGGTCATGCGCTCCTGGTTCACCATGGTGACCACGAACTCTGTCGCCAGCAAGGAGCGCAATTTGACCGTATCCTGACGATTGATGGCCTCACTGGCTTGTTCGAGCAATTGACGCAATTGCTGATGGTCTTCTTCATGTCCATTGAATTCAGCGGCTGTCGCCATTGCTGAAAAAAGTAGCAGCAACAGTATTGCGAGTAATCTTTTCATTTCCTCAGTCCTCGACGAAACGCCTGCAACGCCTGACGCTTCAGATTGTTTTCATCCAGCTCGGTGAGGCAGACGAGTTCGTCTCCCTTTCCATGGCCTGGATTTTTTTGCAGAAAGAAAGCCACTTCGGGCTTGTGTTTCTTGTTGTTGTCCAGTGCGGCCCACTCGGGTCTTAGATAACCGCGACTTTCCGGGAAGCGAATCACACCAGTTTTCGTATCATAGCATTGCCCAAAACGTTCTTTGGCCAGAGTTTCCATGATTTCCTTGATAGCAGGCGGCATCTGTCGATGCGCTGCAGGAAAATAGTGCCTGGAAAAGACTTTCAGATAGCGGTAAGTACGGTGTCCCTTTACGATCAGCAGCCAGTACAGGGGAAGTGTCGGCTCTTGCACCTTGATCTGGCCAGCCAGTTGGCACCAGGCGCGAGGCAATGTCTGTTCCCCCCAGTATTCGTGCTGGATGATGGTATCACCGGAAAACAGGCAGCGTAGGCGTTGATTTTGGATAGCATGTTCACTGACGGCCAGGGTGGTGAAACCACGAATACCGTCGCACTCATCTTCCAGCAGCAAGCAGTAGTCTTTCTGTTCCAGATCTTGCGAGAACTGCTGGTGGCTACCGCCGGCATAATACCTGTGGTAAAGCCTGTACATATCTTGCGCCTGATCAGCATTCAAATCAGTAACCGACAGCACACGTGCGGCAAGTCTGGATACTCCACTCACAGCGTCATGTCCACCTGCCACTGTTCCCCTGCCGAGGGCGGGGAAGCGTCCTCCCGCAATGCCTTGCGCCAGGCAAGAATGGGCTGATACAACAGGTCCTGCTCGACTGCGTTGAAATCGGCCCGACCCTGGCGCCGGATGTTCGCCTGCTGCAGGGCAAGCATATGTACATCCTGATTGATGATGATGCGTGACAGAGGACGGAAGAACAGGCGCACCAGTGGTCCCAGCCAGCCCCGGCGAAAGCTGATCACCGTGAATACGCGAGTATGCACCTCATCCACCGGCGTACAGGAGGAGGTGATGCTGTAGGCTCGTCCATCATCAAATTCATAATCTACGCGGCTGGTAGCGGGGGCTATATAGCGATCGGTGTGTTTCATACCCACGGTCTTACCCGGCGACAACAGCGACCACACCAGGCTCTTCTCCCGGGGTTCGTGAAAGTATTCTGCCACCGCACCATCATCCAGCATCGTCACCTGGGAGTTGACGGGTTTGGCTGTCGGTGTGCGAAACCAGTAGCGATGTACATGGGTGGCATGAGGGCAGTCGAGAAAATTTTCCAGGCAGGCTTCGACATTGGCATTGAACAGGGTCTCCATACGGAAACTGGTCCAGCCCGGCAGGCTCAGATGCGGGAAAGGGAGCGGCTGTTCTGCCCGTTTCCTACCCAGGCTTACCCACACATAGCCATCCTGTTCGACACAATCATACTGAGGTACTACACATTCCGGGAGGTCATCCGGACGATAGGGGATACCCGCCAGCCGTCCCTGAATATCGAAACGCCAGCCGTGATAGGGACAGGCCAGTTCGCCATCCACGACCTTGCCGGCAGACAAGGGAGCATTGCGATGGGGGCAACAGTCATCCAGCGCCGAAGCCCGTCCGGTTTCATCGCGAAAAAAAACCAGCCTGCGCCCAAATATCTTTAGCGCAACAGGCTGGCTTTTCAGTTTGCGACTGGGGCAAGCGATATACCAGAAGTCTTCCAGCATCCGTCCCCCCGGATTCCGCTAACGCGGCAGGTTGGAATGTCCCATGAGATATTCATCCACCGAGCGGGCACATTGCCGTCCTTCGCGGATTGCCCAGACTACCAGGGATTGGCCGCGACGCATGTCGCCCGCAGCAAACACGCCATCCACCGAAGTTGCATAGGACTTCTCGCCTTCGGTGCTGCCCTTGACGTTGCCGCGGGGATCCAGTTCCACGCCTACCTGTTCGATCATGCCCTTGTGAATGGGGTGCACGAAGCCCATGGCCAGGGTTACCAGATCTGCCTTGAGTTCAAATTCAGAGCCGTCCACCTCGGACATCTGCCAGTTGCCGGCGTCATCCTTGTCCCATTGCACTTTCACACAGCGTAGGGCTTTCACATGGCCGTTGCCATCGCCGATGAATTCCTTGGTCAGCACTTCCCACATACGCTCGCAACCTTCTTCCTGAGAAGTGGACGTGCGCATTTTGTTGGGCCAGTCGGGCCAGATCAATTCCTTGACTTCCTTCTCCGGTGGCTTGGGCATCAGCTCCAGCTGAGTAATGGAAGCGGCACCATGACGGGTGGAGGTACCCACACAGTCGGAACCCGTATCTCCACCACCGATGACCACCACATGTTTGCCCTCAGCGCTGATGAAGCTTTCTTCCGCACCGGGAACACCCTGCACCTTTTTGGAATTGGCGATAAGAAACTGCATGGCGAAATACACGCCACCCAGATCGCGACCGGGAACCGGCAGGTCTCTGGGTTCTTCCGAACCACCGGCCATCACCAGGGCATCGCATTCCCTGCGCAGCTCATCCACACCAATATCTTCGCCCACACAGGTGTTGACGTGGAATTCCACGCCTTCGGCACGCATCTGCGCCACCCGGCGATCCAGCAGTGTCTTGCGCAGCTTGAAATCCGGAATGCCGTAACGCAGCAAGCCGCCGATACGATCCGCCTTTTCATACACCACGACATCATGTCCCGCCCGGCCCAACTGCTGGGCGCAGGCCAGGCCTGCCGGACCGGAACCCACCACCGCTACTCGCTTGCCGGTACGGTGCTCGGGAATCAGCGGCTTGATCCAGCCTTCTTCCCAACCCTTGTCCACGATGGCACATTCGATGGTCTTGATGGTCACCGGCTGATCCTGCAAGTTGAGAGTGCAGGATTCCTGGCAGGGCGCAGGACAGATGCGCCCCGTGACTTCCGGGAAGTTGTTGGTAGAGTGCAACACTTCCAGCGCCGTCTCCCAATCGTTGCGGTACACCAGATCATTCCACTCGGGGATGATGTTGTTTACCGGACAGCCCTGATGACAAAACGGAATACCGCAATCCATGCAGCGTGCACCCTGGATCTGCAGCTGATCTTCAGACAAGGGAATGACGAATTCCTGATAGTGCGTGACACGATCAGCGACCGGTGCATAACTGCGATCCAGCCGTTCATATTCCATGAAACCTGTTGGCTTACCCATCGGTTCTTACCTTAAATGAAACTGTTTACAAAAAACTCAACCGGCAACACGAGCAGCTTCTTCGTGCTCGGCCTGCATTTCTAACAACGCGCGACGATATTCGACGGGCATGACCTTGACGAACTTGCCCAGATAATCATCCCAGTTGTCCAGAATCTTCCGCGCCATATCCGAGTTGGTGTAGTGCAGATGACTCTCGATGATCTGGCGCAGGCGAATGGCATCGAAGCGAGTCATGTCGTGAGACACGTCCACCCGACCATGAGTCTCGAGATCGCCACCCAGGTGTTCCAGACGTTCCAGGGCATCATCTTCTTCCTTGATGGGTTCGAGTTCGACCTGCGCCATGTTACAGCGTTTATCGAAGTCGCCATTGCCATCGAGCACGTAGGCGATGCCGCCGGACATGCCTGCAGCGAAGTTGCGGCCGGTGCTACCCAGCACTACGACCACACCACCGGTCATGTACTCGCAGCCATGATCGCCTACCCCTTCCACTACTGCGGTGGCGCCAGAGTTGCGCACAGCAAAGCGCTCGCCGGCCACGCCGCGGAAATAACATTCCCCGGCAATGGCGCCATAGAGCACTGTATTGCCGACGATGATATTTTCCTCAGCCTTGCCGATGGCGGAATCTGCAGGCGGATAGATAATAATGTGTCCACCGGACAAACCTTTACCCACATAGTCATTGCCTTCACCAGACAATTCCACGGTCACACCCCGCGCCAACCAGGCACCCAGGGACTGACCGGCAGTACCGGAAGCCTTGATATGAATAGTGTCGTCAGGCAAGCCCGCAAAGCCGTATTTCTCGGCTACCCGCCCGGAGAGCATGGTACCGAAGGTACGATTATAGTTGTGGATATTCACATCTATCTGCACCGCCTCGCCTGATTCCAGAGCGGCGGCTGCCTGTTCGATGAGCTGATTATCTAACGCCTTGTCCAGACCGTGATCCTGGGTATCGGCATTGAACACCTTGTCGCCGGGCGCCGCTTCTGGCTTAGTTAACAAACGACTGTAATCCAGACCCTGTGCCTTCCAGTGATCGATGGCTTGGCGCATGTTCAGACGATCGGCCTGACCGATCATTTCCTCGACGGTGCGGAAGCCCAGCTTCGCCATAATCTGGCGCAGCTCTTCGGCGACGAAGAAGAAATAGTTGATGACGTGCTCGGGCTTGCCCAGGAAGCGCTTGCGCAATTCCGGGTCTTGCGTGGCAACGCCTACAGGGCAGGTATTGAGATGGCATTTTCGCATCATGATGCAGCCTTCGGCAATCAGGGGCGCGGTGGCAAAGCCAAATTCATCCGCTCCCAGCAAGGCGCCGATGGCCACGTCCCGACCGGTACGCATGCCGCCGTCCACCTGTACGCAGATGCGTGAGCGCAGACGGTTGAGCACCAGGGTCTGGTGAGTTTCCGCCAGACCAATCTCCCAAGAGGAGCCGGCATGCTTGGTGGAAGTCAGAGGAGAGGCCCCGGTTCCGCCGTCAAATCCGGAAATGGTCACATGGTCCGCATGGGCTTTGGAGACTCCGGCGGCGACGGTGCCCACGCCCACTTCGGACACCAGCTTCACGGAAATTCTGGCCTTCGGGTTCACGTTCTTCAAATCGTGAATGAGCTGCGCCAGATCCTCGATGGAATAGATGTCGTGGTGAGGCGGTGGTGAAATCAGGCCCACGCCAGGGGTGGAATGCCGCACCCGGGCGATCTGCTTGTTCACCTTGTGGCCAGGCAGCTGGCCGCCCTCTCCAGGCTTGGCACCCTGGGCCATCTTGATCTGGATGTCGTCGGCGTTTACCAGGTACTCGGTAGTGACACCAAAGCGACCCGAAGCCACCTGCTTGATGGCAGAACGCTCGGGATTGGGCGAGCCATCCGGCAACGGGTTGAAACGCTCCGGCTCCTCGCCGCCTTCTCCGGTATTGGACTTGCCACCCAGGGCGTTCATGGCCACTGCCAGTGTGGAATGCGCTTCGTAGGAAATGCTGCCGAAGGACATGGCGCCGGTCACGAATCGCTTGACGATCTCCTTGGCAGGTTCCACTTCCTCCAGCGGGACAGGTTTCTCCGCCCACTTGAATTCCATGAGGCCACGCAGAGTGAGCAGCTTTTCGGTCTGCTCGTTGATCAGACGTGAATACTCATCATAGGTGGCACCGTCATTGCCCCGTACCGCATGCTGCAGCTTGGCGACGGTATCTGGTGTCCACACATGAGCCTCGCCGCGCTGACGCCAGGCATAGTCGCCACCCACATCCAGTTGCTTGCGATAGATGAGCGCATTACCGAAGGCATCTTCATGCCAGCGGACCGCCTCCTTCGCCACTTCGTCGAGACCAATACCTTCGATGGTCGTCGCCGTGCCGGTGAAATAGCGGTCGATAAACGCTGTGGACAAACCCACGGCATCAAAAATCTGTGCCCCGCAATAGGATTGGTAAGTGGAAATGCCCATCTTGGACATGACCTTGTGCAGTCCCTTGCCCATTGCCTTGATATAACGCTTCTGCGCCTCGGCGAAATCCAGCGCTTCGGGCAGTTCGGGCAGCATGTCCTGGATGGTCTCGAAGACGAGATAGGGGTTGATGGCTTCCGCGCCATATCCCGCCAGGGTGGCAAAATGATGCACTTCCAATGCAGCACCGGTTTCCACGACCAGCCCCGCTTCGGTACGCAGGCCACGGCGTATCAGATGATGATGCACGGCAGAAGTCGCCAGCAGCATGGGAATGGCCAGGTTATCAGTATCCACCCTTCTGTCGGAGAGTATCAGGATATTGTGCCCTTCGATCACCGCCTGCTCGGCGACATTACACAAGGCCAGCAGCGCATCTTCCATGCCCTCGGCGCCGTTGGTTGCCGGGTAGGCGACATTCAGTGTCAGGGTACGGAAAGCGCTGCAGTTGTCCTCGATCTGACGGACTTTTTCCAGATCGGAGTTGGTCAGTATCGGCTGTTTTACTTCCAAGCGCATATTTTCGCCACCAGACCCCAGACCCAACAGGTTGGGGCGGGGACCAATGAGCGTCACCAGCGACATAACGATCTCTTCACGGATCGGATCGATAGGCGGATTGGTCACCTGGGCGAAGTTCTGCTTGAAGTAGGTGCTCAGATGCCGCGCCCGATTAGAAAGCACGGAGGGAGGATTGTCCGCCCCCATGGAGCCAATGGCTTCCTGACCGGTGCACACCATCGGGGTCAGCAGAAATTTCAGGTCTTCGCTGGAATAGCCGAAGGCTTGCTGCCGATCCAGTAGCACGTCTTCATCGGGCGCCATGGTGCCCACAGCAGGCGGCAGTTCGCCCAGGCGGATCTGGGTCTTGTCCAGCCAATCCTGATAGGGCTTGGATGTCGACAATTCGGACTTGAGTTCTTCATCATCGATGATGCGTCCCTGTTCCATGTCGATGAGGAACATCTTGCCCGGTTGCAGCCGCCATTTCTTGACGATCTTGTCCTCAGGAATATCCAGCACGCCCATTTCCGATGCCATGACCACCAGATCATCGTCGGTGATGAGATAGCGCGCGGGACGCAGCCCGTTACGATCCAGGGTTGCACCGATCTGCCTGCCGTCGGTAAAGGCAACGGCAGCCGGCCCGTCCCAGGGCTCCATGAGGGCGGCGTGATACTCGTAGAAGGCCCGGCGTTTTTCATCCATGAGCCTGTTCCCGCTCCAGGCCTCGGGAATCAACAGCATCATGGCATGGGCCATGGAATAGCCGCCCATCACCAGCAACTCCAGCGCATTGTCGAAACAGGCAGAATCAGACTGTCCTTCAGGAATCAGAGGCCAGATCTTGTCCAGATCGTCACCCAGGATATCCGAGGCCATGGAATGGCGGCGTGCCGCCATCCAGTTCACGTTGCCGCGCATGGTGTTGATCTCGCCATTGTGGGCGATCATGCGAAACGGGTGGGCCAGATCCCAGGTGGGGAAAGTATTGGTGGAGAAGCGCTGGTGCACCAACGCCAGCGCCGATGTCAGTTTTTCGTCCTTCAGATCCGGATAGTACTCGCCGACTTGGGCAGCAAGCAGCATACCCTTGTATACGATGGTGCGTGAAGACAGGGAGGTGAAGTAGAAGTCTTCCTTGCCGGCCAGTTCTGAATCACGAACCTTGTTTTCTGCCTGCTTGCGCAATACGAAAAGCTTGCGTTCGAAGGCGTCCTGGCCGGCACAGTTGTCACCACAGCCAATAAAAACCTGGCGAATGACCGGCTCCGTGGGAATGACACTCTCGCCAAGATCAGCATTGTCGACCGGCACATCACGCCATCCCAACAATTCCTGTCCTTCCTGGGTAATGTATTTTTCAACGATAGCCTGAACAGCGGCCGCACTTTGGGCGTTGGCCGGCAAGAACGCCATACCCACCGCATAGTCACCCGTCTGAGGAAGTTCGAAATCCACAGCAGCGCGGAAAAATGCATCGGGAATCTGCAACAGGATGCCGGCGCCATCACCCGCTTTCGGGTCTGCTCCCACGGCACCACGGTGAGTCAGCCTGTCCAGTATGGTCAGCCCCTGGGCAACGATAGCGTGACTACCACGCCCCTTGATATCAGCCACAAAACCAACGCCGCACGCATCGTGCTCGTTTGCCGGGTCATACAACCCCTGTTTCGGCGGCAAGGCACCGTAACTCATCGCAAACCTCTTCTCTTGTTGAGGGTTGCAGGCCAGCAAGGCTGCAACCGAATCAGAATTCAGTCCTGAAATCAGGTTTCAGGTTTGGTATCCGCTCGCCCGTCGGCGGCACCCGCAGGCACCAGCTGACGCCCGCGAGGAACACGCTAGGATACTGCAGTATGGGGATTCAGGCTAGTATTTTTCGTGCTACCCGGGAGAATCAGCTGTGGTAGCTGGCCAAGGTCAACTCAAGTGCTTCTGGAGTAAATTCATTGGTAATCAAAGCATTACCTATGCCCTTGAGCAACACCAGCCGCAACTGGCCGTGCATGACTTTCTTGTCGACGGCCATCAGGTTCACAAAGCGTTCTGCGGACAAATCGGCAGGCGGGGAAATCGGCAGGCCCGCCGCTTCCACCAAGGCAACGATGCGTGCTTCTTCTGCGACATCAAGCCAGGCCATCAGGCGTGACATGCGAGCGGCCATACACATGCCCGCACCGACCGCTTCACCGTGCAGCCAGACGCCATACCCCATGCCCGTTTCGATGGCATGCCCAAAAGTATGGCCATAGTTCAGCAACGCCCTTTGTCCGGCTTCCTTTTCGTCGGCAGACACTACCCTGGACTTGATGGCACAGGAACCTTCGATGGCATACGCCAGGGCGTTCGGGTCAAGATTGCGCAAATCCCGGATATGGGTTTCGAGCCAAGAAAAATACGCTGCATCCTTGATGATCCCGTGTTTGATGACTTCCGCAAGGCCGGCAGACAGCTCGCGTGCGGGCAGTGTGTTCAGGGTGTCGATATCAATGATGACGGCATTGGGCTGATAAAAAGCGCCGATCATATTCTTGCCCAGGGGATGATTGACGCCGGTTTTACCGCCAACGGAGGAATCCACCTGGGAAAGCAGAGTGGTGGGTAGTTGTATGAAATCCACACCCCGCTGATAGCAGGCCGCCGCAAAACCGGTCATGTCGCCGATGACGCCACCGCCCAGCGCAATAAGGGTACAGCTACGGTCAAAACGTTTTCTCAACAGCTGATCAAATATCTTGTTCAGGACATCCAGGTTTTTGTATTTTTCCCCATCCGGAAGAACCACCTGCTCCACCTGAAAACCCGACAGGCTATGCAGCACCTTCTCCATGTACAGCGGGGCCACGGTTTCATTGCTGACGACCAGTACCTGCCCGGATTTGATATGGCGGGCAAACAGCTGTGAGTCCTGTATCAATCCCTGCCCTATGTAGATGGGGTAGCTGCGCTCGCCCAGGTCTACTTGCAATGTGGACAACAATTCAGGCATGACAATCAGGCTTTTTCAAAATGCCGGACAACTTCCTTGACCACAGCCTGCGCAGAACGTCCCTCCGTGGAAACCACCAAATCAGCGATCTCTCGATACTGGGGATCACGTTCCTCATTCAAGGATTTCAGCATCTCCAGCGGATCTTCGGTTTGCAGGAGCGGCCTGTTCTTGTCTTTATAGGTGCGCTCGAATTGCTGCTCGGGAGAGCATGACAGATAGATTACATAGCCTCTTGCCGCCAGCAGCCGTCTGTTCTCCGGCTGGGTGACCGCTCCGCCACCTGTCGCAAGCACCACATTGTCCTGTTCAACCATCTCGGCGATGGCTTTCATTTCCCGACGACGAAAACCATCTTCCCCTTCGTATTCAAAGATCGTGGGGATATCCACGCCCGTACGCCGCTGGATCTCCTGATCCGTGTCTTCAAACTCCAGACCAAGAGATTGGGCCAGCTGCCGGCCGATGGTTGTCTTGCCGGCCCCCATGGGTCCAACCAGAAAAATACGACTGGGTTTCAGCATATGTCAATCACCTGATAAAAAACGTCGATTATACCTGAATAACGAACAGGAGGGACGGGGCAACCACCTGGCAAAGAAAAGGGCGGGCTGCGGGCTCGAACATCATCTCACGAGCAGACATTGTGATAAAAAAACCGCCGGACAAAACTCCAGCACCCTGTATTTCATGTCCATCACAACAGAAAAGGCACAGCCATGGAGGCCGTGCCTATTACATGCTTTCCGTGTATTCAGCTTTAGCGCACTGACAGGGAATCCTTGATGATCTTGGGCGTGATGAAAATCAGCAGTTCTTTCTTGCGATCTTCCTTCAACGTTTGCTTGAAGGCATAACCGATGATGGGCAGATCACCGAAGAAAGGCACCTTCTCCTCCGCCTGTTTCTTTTCACGCTCAAATACACCACCCAGCACCACGGTTTCTCCATTGTCCACCAACACCCGTGTTTCCACTTCGCGTTTGTTCAACGGAGGCACACCCAGCACCGCTCGGGTAAAGTCCGCATCATCCTTTGAGACCAACAGGTCCATGATAATACGATCATCTGGCGTGATATGAGGAGTAACTTCCAGCTTCAACACCGCTTCCTTGAAGGATACGGAAGTGGCACCACTAGAGGTAGCTTCCTGATAAGGTATCTCGATACCCTGTTTGATGGTGGCCTTGTTCTGGTCTGAGGTAATCACCCGCGGGCTGGATACAATCTCGCCTCTGCCTTCCTGTTGCATCGCAGTCAGTTCCAGTTGCAGAAGATAGGATCCGACGGTTCCAAGCAGGAAGTTGACAGCGCCGCCACGGCCTGGAGAAAGCTGTTGCGGCAGATTGACCATCAGCGCCTCTGCGCCGCTACCTGCTGCATTCTCGATGCCTGGAGCAAAACCGAAGGTACCTGAAGTATGTCCCGGCAAACCGCCTGCTGTCAGCAGACTGGCATTTCCACCGATGCTGTTTTCCCTGTTGAACCCAAACCGTACGCCGATATCCCGGGCAAAGTCATCATTGGCAATGACGATACGTGATTCGACCAGCACTTGCCTGACAGGGACATCCAGCTTTTCGACCAAAGCCCGGATCTCTCCCAGCTTGGTCGCGGTATCCTGCACCAGCAACGTATTGGTACGCTCGTCGATGGACACGTTTCCACGCTCGGAAAGCAGCTGATTCCCCTCTGATTTGAGTAACTCAGACAATGCTGCAGCCTTCGCGTAATTGATCTGGACAAGCTCCGAATGCAGTGGCGCCAATTCTTCCACCTGCTTCTGGGATTCCAGTTCCAGTTTTTCACGTGCCGCGATTTCTTCTGTAGGAGCCACAAGAATCACGTTGCCATTCTGACGCTTGGACAGTCCTTTTGTCTTGAGAATAATATCCAGCGCCTGATCCCAAGGTACATTCTTCAATCTCAAGGTAATTCTGCCCGCGACGGAGTCACTGACCACCATGTTCAAGCCGGTGAAATCGGCCAGTAGCTGCAACACAGAGCGCACTTCGATGTCCTGGAAATTCAATGACAGCTTGTCGCCAACATAGGCCAGATTCTTTTTCTTGCGCGCTTCCTTTTCTTCCTTGCTGACTTCCCTGAATTCCAGGGTGTAAAGATCATCCACCTGATAGGCAAGATGCTCATACTCACCCTTGGTGTTGATGATCATACGAGTGTCTTTACGATGCGGCTTGGTGGTGATTGTTTGCACCACTGTTGCGAAGTCAGTGACGTCCAACTCTCGGGCCTGCTCGGGATCGACATCTGCACCCAGAAAATCCAGTACGATGTTGGTTCCTTCCTGCCGCATATCAACAACCACATCCGAACTGGAAAGAGACACTTCCACGCGGGCGACGCCTTCACCACCCCGACGGAAATCCACATTGGTGATTTCAACGCGGTCTTCACTGGCAATTGCTGCACCGGAAGTTGCAGATGCGGCTGTTGCACCACCAGCGCCCGCAAAGCCACCATTGATCATCAATAGAATCTTGTTTCCCTGTTCACGAATTTCGTAGGGCAGTTTACTGTTGAGATTGACGACCACACGCGTCTTGTCACCAGCTTCGATCGCGGTCACTGAACGCGCATTTCCCGAACTGATATTCCTGGTTCGCTTTTTCAGCCCGCTCTTCGTCCCCGGCAGATCGACTGCAATGCGCGCCGGACTGTCAGTAGCAAAACTTGTTGCCCCCTGCACCGGCTCGGTGGTTTCCATCACGATCTGCACACGCCCTCCAGAAAGGACGGAATATGTGATGTTCTCCAGAGTATTCGCCATCGCTTCTGACGCAATCAACACCCCGAACAGCAATCCCCACAGGAAAACCTTTTTATCTATACCCATTTTGCCACCTACCATCACGGCCTCTCCTTAACTTGAATCTCGCTCGCCCAATGCCAGTGACGCCTGTCGCTCCAGGTATCCGCCACTACCGTTCGGAATAAGTTCTTTAACGTTGATCTTTTCTTCTTCGATGCTGATGATCTTGCCATCGTTGTGCCCCAGGTAGTTCCCCGATTTGACCCGGTGAATAGTACCATCGGGCGATTGCACCAAAGCCCAGACTGCATTGTTTTGATCCAGCGTACCCACCATCTTCAAGGCATCCAGAGGGAAGGACTCCAACTCCTCCTTGCGCCGGTTTGGATCCGGACGCGGTCCCGCGGAATCGGTAGCCACCATCACCTCTGTGTCCTCATCTGTCGGGACAAATGGATTGCGTCGATTCTCACCCACATACAAGTAGGTTTCTGCCTGTACTATCTGCGGAATAGGTTCTATCGGTGTCGTTGGCCTGGCCTTGACTTCAGCAATAAAAGCCTGCAAATCAGCCATATCCTGTTTTGCACAACCGACGAGCAGCAGTATTACAGCAGCTGGGTATACAATTTTCATCAGCCAGCCTCCTCAAGATAGCGGTAGGTTTTTGCCGTTGCCTCCATGATCAGCTGTCCCCCATCTTTTTGTCTGGAAATATTCACATCATGCACGGTGACGATACGCGGCAAGGCGGCAAGCCCACTGACAAACTCTCCGAATTCGTGATAGTCACCAATCACCCGGATCTTGATCGGTAATTCCGCGTAAAAATCCTGCTTGATCTCCGGCATGGGCTGGAAAAGCTCGAACTCCAGTCCCGCCGCCAGACCGGTCTGCGATACATCCACCAATAAGGCTGCTACCTCGGTTTTATCCGGCAGTTGGCGCAGCATGGCGCCAAAGGATTCCTGCATTTCCTTGAGTTGCTCCCGATAAGCTTCCAGATTGACCGCCTTGGCCTGTTTGCGTTCAAGCTCGGCACGCAAATCTAGCTCTGTTTTTTCCACTTTATCCAGAGCCAGGTACTCATCCTTTACCAGATAATAATACCCGGCACCTGCGATCACGCCACACAAGACCAGCACTGTTAACAGCTTGACCACTATCGGCCACTCGCCAATATTGTCGAAGCTCAGATCATTGAAATCGCTCAAATCCATGCCGCTACACCACCCTCTATGGAAGTATTACCCGTCAGTTTGCAACTTTGAATCCAGGTACTCATTCTTTTTCCGATTCCAGCGCATTCGGATTAGCCTGTTTGGCCACCAGTTCAAATTCGCTCATACCTGTATCCGTCTTATCCTGACTCTTGATCACTTTCAGCTCGGCATCCTTCATCCATTCGCTGCCGTCGATTGCCCGCATGTAGGCGGATACCCGTGCATTGGATTGCGCCTGACCTTTCAATGTCACGCCGTTGCCTTTCTGCTGCAAACTCTGCAGAAACACGCCTTCCGGAATGGTCTTCACCAGTTCATCAAACAGATGCACTACCATGGGACGACTGGCCTGCAATTCCTGAATCACATTCATGCGCGCCACCAGTTCAGCACGGCGCTTTTCCAGATCCTTGATTTCCTTTATCTTCTCATCGACCTTGGCAATCTCGCTCTTCATGAAGCTGTTCCGGCTTTCCTGAAATTCGATCTGCTGCTGAACCTGCAGGTACCAGAGGAACACGCCAAGCGCCGTCAGTATGACCGCGCCAAGAACCTGAACACCAAAATCTCTCTTGCGCTTCTTGCGTAAGGTTTCACGCCACGGGAGGAGGTTGATATGTGCCATTATCCGAAACTCCTCAGTGCAAGACCACAGGCGATCATCATGGCAGGAGCATCACTGCTCAAGGCCTCTGCATCCACTCGGGAGCCTATGGACATGTTGGTGAAAGGGTTGGCTACCACGGTATCCACTCCCAGCCTGTCCTGGATCAGATCGTCCAGGCCCACAATGGAAGAGGTACCGCCCGCCAGAATGATAAGGTCAACGTGATTGTAGGGTGTGGCGCCCAGGAAAAACTGAATTGCCCGATTGACCTGCTGTGCCACGGCCTCCTTGAAAGGATCCAGTACCTCAGCTTCGTAACTGTCTGGCAATCCGCCGTTGCGCTTGGCCATACCCGCCTCTTCAAACGAGAGTCCGTAGCGGCGCTGGATTTCTTCGGTGAGTTGCCTGCCGCCAAAATTCTGCTCCCGGGTATAAACCGTGGTATTGCTGTGCAAGGCATTCAAGGTCGTGGTGGATGCACCAATATCCATCAGCGCAACCGTCAGCCCTTCACCACCGTTCGGCCACTCTACGGCCAGCTCTTGGCAGGTACGCTCCATGGCATAAGCTTCGACATCCACAATCTCGCAGTCCAATCCACCCAGGCCCACGGCGCCAACGCGCTCATCTACTGTTTCCGAACGACAGGCCGCAAGCAACACGTCCACCATCTGCGGATTCTTCTCGCTGGGCCCGATCACTTCAAAATCCAGATTGACCTCTTCAAGGGGATAGGGAACGTATTGATCGGCTTCCATTTCGATCTGCGCCTCCAGCTCCTTGTCATTGAGAGACGCAGCTACCGAGATGGTCTTGGTAATGACGGAAGAGCCTGAAACAGCCAAGGCAGCAGATTTGGCACGGGTACCGGATTTTTTCACCACCTTCCTGATGGCTTGTCCCACGGCTTCGATGTCAACAATGCTTCCTTCCACCATGACATTCGGCGGCAGCGTTTCCACGCCATAACTTTCGACGCGATAGCGACGGCCACCGCGCCCTCCCTGCCGACTCAACTCCAACAGTTTTACCACCGAGGAACTGATGTCCAATCCCACCAGGGGTGCATTCTTGCGACTAAAGAAACTCATTATTCAATATTTCCGGAATATCCTTGATTATTATTCAGGATGGATCTTGCCTGTTGTGAGCAATGCCCCGTTGCATCAAACAGCCGTACTTCAGATCCTTCTTTCGGTCTTCCAACCAACCTAGATACAAATTTAGCAAAAAATTGAAAGCAATGCTTTAATTCTTTTGCCTAAGTTACTACTCAAACTATAATTTAATGTGACCGCCCTCGCAATCTGCAATCTCTATTTCGAAAATCAGACATGACCTTCGAATACATCGACAACCATGTATTGGATTGCAGTACGATTTTGGCGCCACTTTTATAACGGGTCAATGCTACTTTTTGGCAACACCGCACAATACTGATATAAACTCTACCCCCTGACTCACTGGCCCCATAAAACTGACCGGCATGATCCTGTTTGGAAAAATCCTGAAATATATGTTCATCCTGCTATTGCTGGGAATCGTTATCGGCATACTGGTAGTCGGTGGCACCTACCTGCATTTCCGCAGTGAACTCCCCTCCATTGCCAATCTTCAGGAAATACAGTTACAGGTGCCCATGCGGGTATTCAGTGCTGACGACAAGCTGATTGCCCAATATGGCGAAAAAAGGCGCGACCCGGTCAATTTCGAAAACATACCGGAAGACATGGTGCATGCGTTCCTGGCCGCTGAAGACCAGAATTTTTTTCGCCATTATGGTATCGACCCCGCCGGATTGGCGCGAGCAGCAGTCACACTTGCGCTTACCGGGAAAAAACGTCAAGGAGGCAGCACCATCACGATGCAGGTAGCTAGAAACTACTACCTGACCCGCAAACGCACATTCACCCGCAAAATACGCGAAATATTTCTCGCACTGCATATAGAACAGGAATTGAGCAAGGAAAAAATACTCGAACTCTATTTGAACAAAATTTATCTCGGACACCGCTCCTATGGCATAAAGGCAGCAGCACAGGTGTATTACGGAAAACCCCTGGAAGAGCTGAACCTGGCAGAAACCGCCATGATTGCAGGACTTCCCAAAGCCCCTTCCAACTACAACCCTGTCACCAACCCGGAACGCGCCCGGCAGAGGCGTAACTACGTTATCCAGCGGATGCTGGCTTTGGGATATATCAGCAAGGAGCAAGCCAGGGACGCCAGCAACGCCCCCGTCAGCGCTGCACTGCATCGGGCGAAAATCGAACTGGAAGCGCCCTATCTGGCGGAGATGGTACGCGAACGCATGGTCCGGGATTACGGCGCAGAAGCCTATACCAGTGGCATCAACGTCTACACTACCGTTACCAGCAAATTGCAGCAGGCCGCAGATCAAGGGTTGCGCAAGGCACTGGAAAGCTATGACCGGCGCCATGGTTGGCGAGGTGCCGAAAAACATTTCGATTCCCTTCCTGAAGACCGTGAGGCACTGGATCAACTGCTTGCCGAAACACGCCCGGTACAGCACTTGCTTCCAGGAATCGTCATCAATCTGGGAGAAAAGAGCGCCGAGGTGTACCTGGGCAAGGGTCGCACTGCACAGATCGGCTGGAAAGGATTGAGTTGGGCCCGGCCTTACGAAGACGAAAGCCATCGCGGCGCAAAACCAAAATCAGCATCGGACATCCTGAAAACCGGGGATCTGGTACGTGTTCAGGAACGCCAGGATGACGAAGGGAACAGCTACTGGCAGTTGTCACAAATTCCTGCGGTGAGCGGCGCCCTGGTATCCCTGAACCCCGTCAATGGCGCCGTCAATGCACTGGTTGGTGGATACGACTTTTACAGCAGCAAGTTCAACCGTGCCATCCAGGCGAAGCGTCAGCCCGGATCAGGATTCAAGCCGGTCATCTATTCCGCCGCACTGGAATCCGGTTATACCGCTGCCAGCCTCATCAATGACGCACCGATCATCATGGAAAGCAATGGGGAGGATGATACCTGGCGCCCGCAAAACTACAGTGGGAAATTTTACGGGCCTACCCGTCTGCGCTGGGCACTGACCAAATCACGCAACCTGGTCTCCATCCGCCTGTTGCGCTCGATGGGCATCTCTCACGCGCTGGAACATGCCCGGCGCTTTGGCTTCGATCCAGACCAACTCCCTCACAGCCTCTCCCTGGCTCTGGGAAGTGGCGAGGTCACCCCCATGCAGATGGCCAGGGCCTATGCGGTACTGGCTAACGGTGGTTACCTGATCGAACCCTGGTTCATTCAACGCATAGAAAGAAACGATGAAATCCTGTTTGAAGCAGACCCCTTGGTCGTAGGTGACTGCGTGGAGTGCCGCCATGCACCCCGCACCTTGCCCGAGGAAAACCGCTACATCATGTACTCCATGATGCAGGATGTCATTACCCGTGGCACGGGGATACGTGCGCGGAAGCTGAAGCACAGTGACCTGGCTGGAAAGACCGGTACCACCAATGAGCAGCGTGATGCCTGGTTTACCGGTTACAACCAACATATCGTCACCACCGTATGGACGGGGTTTGACGATAACAGCCGACTGGGCAAGGGCGAAGTCGGTGGTCGGGTTGCCCTGCCCGCATGGATAGCCTTCATGAAAGTGGCTCTGGAGGATATTCCAGATGACCCACCGGAAATGCCTTCTTCTCTGGTGACGGTACGCATCGACAAAAATACCGGTCAGCAGGTGGCGGGCAACAGTCCGGACAGCATGTTCGAGATATTCCGTCCCGGCAACGAACCCCCCCTATCTGAAGAACCAGATGCTGCTGTCAACCCCGCTGAAACCAGTCAGAACAGCGGCCAGTCGTCAGGCGTCAGGCCGGACGATTTGTTCTAGACAACATGGCTAGCTACGTTCTTCGATAGGCCTGTAATCCCTTTTCGCCGCACCATCGTAAATCTGGCGTGGTCGGCCGATGCGGAACTGAGGATCCGACACCATTTCCGTCCAATGGGCAACCCAGCCTACGGTTCTGGCGATGGCGAACATCACCGTAAACATGTTGTCCGGGATACCCAGGGCACGGTAAATGATGCCCGAATAGAAATCCACGTTGGGATACAGCTTGCGCTCCACGAAATACTCGTCGCTGGTGGCGATTTCTTCCAGCTTCAACGCCAGTTCAAACAGGGGATTGTTGCTGTCCACCAGCTTTTCCAGCACCAGATGACAGACTTCACGGATGATGCGCGCACGCGGATCATAGTTCTTGTACACGCGATGCCCAAAACCCATGAGGCGATAGGAATCATCCTTGTCCTTGGCCCTGGCAATATACTTGTCGATATTCCTGACGCTGCCCATCTCCTCTAGCATGGTCAGGACAGCCTCATTGGCACCACCGTGAGCCGGCCCCCACAGTGAAGTGATGCCGGCAGACACACAGGCAAACGGATTGGCACCGGAGCTGCCCGCCAGCCGCACCGTGGAAGTCGAGGCATTCTGTTCATGATCCGCATGCAGGATAAACAGCAGATCCAACGCACGCTCGGCCAGAGGATCCACTTCATAAGCATCACACGGGGTACCCTTGAGCATGTGCATGAAATTGGCTGAATAGCTCAGATCGTTGCGCGGATACATCACCGGTTCGCCAACATTATGTTTGTGGCAGGCGGCTGCGATGGTGGGAATCTTGGCAATCAGTCGATGCGCACAGATGTCGCGGTGTCTGGCATCGAAAATATCCAGGGAATCGTGATAGAAACCGGCCAGTGAGCCCACCACCCCCACCATCATGGCCATGGGGTGCGCATCGTAATGGTAACCCTCGAAGAATCGCAGCAGCGCCTCGTTGACCATGGTGTGGTGGGTGATAATGCCATTGAAGTCGGCCAACTGGGCGGCATCGGGCAAGTCACCATACAGCAGCAGATAGGCTACCTCGACAAAGGTGCTTTTCGACGCCAGCTGTTCTATGGGATATCCACGGTAGCGGAGAATGCCCTCATCGCCATCTATATAGGTAATGGAACTGTGACAACTGGCAGTGGAAACAAAACCCGGGTCATAGGTAAATACCCCGGCATCGCCGTACAAGCGCGTGATATCGATGGCATCCGGCCCTTCCGTCCCCGAAATCACGTCGAACTCGTGTGATGCACCGGAAGGCTGAAGGATCAGTTTTGCTTTCTTGTCAGACATTGCACAACTCCGAATCTTGGTTCTTGTTTTCACCTGGGCCTGCAGCTGGATGGTTTCAGGCTCTGAGTTTATCGATATCCTGATTCACCGCAGCAGCGGAGCGCCGAAAAGCGGCGGATTCCTCTGCATTCAGATCCAGCTGCATGACTTCGGCCAATCCCTGTTCGTTCAAGACACAGGGCACACCCATGGCGATATCCGTCTGCCCATACTCGCCCTGCAGAATCGCCACACAAGGCAACAGGCGCTTGCGATTGTGACTGATGGCATCCACCATGGCTGCTATCGAAGCCCCGGGTGCATCGTAGGCGCTGGAGTTTTTCCTCAGCGCCAGAATTTCCGCCCCACCTTCGCGGGTGCGCTGAATTATATCCTGTATTCGCGCCTCACTGATAAAATGACTGACTGGGACGCCATTGATGGTACAAAACCGGGGTACGGGCACCATGCTGTCACCATGCCCTCCCAGCACCAGCGTCGTGATATCCCGGGCGGAAAAACCCGTTTCCATGGCGATGAATGCCGCCATGCGCGACGCGTCCAGCACCCCGGCTTGCCCAAATACCCGCTCCCGCGGCCAACCGGTACGCTGCCACACCCGCCAGGTGAGCACATCCACCGGATTACTGACGATCAGAACCATGGCGTTTGGCGCATATCGCAGAATATCATCGACGATACCGTCAATTATGGCCACATTCGTATCCAGAACATCCGAACGGGACATACCTGGCTTGCGCGGAATACCGGCAGTAATCACCACCAGATCCGCATCGACCAGGTCAGCAGCATCGTTGCTGCCCACAACCTGGGTATCGAAATTGAAAAAGGGCGACGTCTGGAGTATATCCAGCGCCACCCCCTGGGGAGCATCCTCGCGGATGTCGATGAGTACCACTTCCCGGCAGATTTCCTGCTCGGCGAGGATCTGGGCGGTGGTCTCCCCCACCCGGCCCGCACCCATGATCACGACTTTATTCATTTTTTGTTCTCCAGCCATTGAAATTGCTTATAAAGCATAGCAGGAGAACAGGAATCTGTTCAGGAAACACTGTCCACGGGGGGATAGTGATCAGGCCAGCCCACCCTGGCGACACCGGTCTCGATGGCGGCCTTGGCCACCGCGGGCGGAATCACATCCCGCAAGCGGTTATCCAGGGGTTTGGGCAGGATGTAGTCCACACCAGACGCCAGCGCATCCAGCCCATAGGCCTCCAGGACATCCTGCGGCACCGGCTCATGAGTCAGATTCTTCAACGCATTCACCGCCGCAATCTGCATGGCCTCGTTGATGCAGCAGGCCCGCACGTCCAGCGCACCACGGAAGATGAAAGGAAAACCCAGTACATTGTTGACCTGGTTGGGATAATCCGAGCGGCCGGTCGCCATGATCATGTCATCCCGCACCTGGTTCGCCAACTCCGGACGAATCTCCGGCACCGGATTGGACAGGGCAAACACGATGGGTCGAGCAGCCATGGAAGCCAGCATCTCCGGCATCACCAGATCTGGCCCGGAAACACCGATGAACACATCGGCCCCGTCCATAGCTTCCGCCAACGTACGCTTGTCTGTATCTGCAGCGACGCTGAACTTGAAAGGGTTGAGATTTTCGCGCCCGGCATGGATCACACCCTGACGATCCAGCACCAGGATGTTGTTACGGTGCGCCCCCATGGTGCACAGCAGGCGCACCGCCGCGATACCCGCCGCTCCCGCGCCCAACACCACGATTCGTGCCTCTTCGAGGGTTTTGCCCTGAATCTCCAGGGCATTGAGCAGCCCGGCGGCGATAATGATGGCGGTACCGTGCTGGTCGTCATGGAACACAGGAATATCCAGTTGCTCCACCAGCGCCTGCTCGATCTCGAAACAATGGGGTGCCGCGATGTCTTCCAGATTGATGCCGCCAAACGTCGGCGCGATACGCACCACCGTATCGATAAACTCGCTGGGATGCCCGGCGTTCACCTCGATATCGAACACGTCGATACCGGCAAAATGCTTGAACAGCACTCCCTTGCCTTCCATCACCGGTTTGCCGGCCAGTGCTCCCGTATTGCCCAACCCCAGCACGGCTGTACCGTCGGTAATCACCGCCACCAGATTGCCCTTGGCGGTGTATTTGTAGGCGTCGTCGGGATTTTCTGCAATGCGCCGCACCGGCTCGGCCACCCCCGGCGTGTAGGCCAGGGCCAGATCCCGCTGGGAAGCCGTGGGCTTGGTCAGTTCGACGCTGATCTTCCCCGGCACAGGGTATTCGTGGTATTCCAGTGCGGCCTGGTTGATATCCGCATCAGCATCTTTGCTCATGAGACTTTCTCCTGTTGGCGGCAAAGCGCCAGTTTGAAAACGCACACCCACAACCTACCTGGATAGAGGAAATGCCGGCATGGCACATTTATATCGACCATTCCATCCCTGAAAATCGCCGCACCGCCACCCCTGGCTCTTTGCGGCATACATTCCATCCCTGAAAATCGCCGCACCGCCATCCCTGGCTCTTTGCGGCATACAT
>CAZFXI010000030.1:0-31462 GCA_964522855.1 uncultured Sedimenticola sp. | reverse complement strand
CGAGGGTTCAAATCCACCATTCAGAACATAAAAAAGGGGCCCCACGGACCCCTTTTTTATGTTTGGCGGAGAGGGAGGGATTCGAACCCTCGGTACGCAATTAACGTACACACACTTTCCAGGCGTGCTCCTTCAGCCACTCGGACACCTCTCCAGTTTGAAACTTCGTTTTCAGCCTGCATCGCAAGCAACATCCCTGTGGCGCACCCAGCTCGGCTTCCTGCCTCGCGTGCGCCTGACTTCCCTTGTCCACTGGACAAAGGCTTCCGGCTTACCCACTCGGACACCTCTCCAGTTTGTTACTTCGTTGTGCCTGCATCGCAAGCAACATCCCTGTAGCGCACCCAGCTCGGACACTGGTCTGCAATCTGCTTTTCCATCCTTGAAAACAGGGTGCGAAGAGTAAACCACTTCAGCGTCCAACGCAATGCCCAAGCCGGATATTCCATAAAAATTTCAGGTAAATTCCCATCCTCAGCAAGATTCAGTATAGTGCGGTTTTCCCTTGCAACCCACAAATCGTCAATGAAGAGAAAAATCCAGCCCACACTGGCCGAACAGGCAGATATTCATGCGTTGTATGAACTGTCTGTCCAGTGTTCGGAGGCAGAAGTTGATTTCGTGGCCGACACCTTCAGGGAACTGCGTGGAAAACCGGCAAGACTGCTGCGAGAAGACTTTTGCGGCACCGCCAATGTCTGCTGTGAATGGGTGAAAAGACACAAGAAAAATCAGGCCATTGGCGTTGATCTGGACCATTCAGTGCTCGACTGGGGAAAGGAGCACAATCTGGCTGAACTTCGTCCCTCGGAACACAAGCGTATCGATTTGATCAACGCAGATGTACTGCTGGTAGAAACCGAGGCACCTGACATCATTTCCGCCATGAATTTCAGCTATTGGCTGTTCAAGGACAGAGACACGCTCAAAGCCTATTTCAAACGTGTCCATAAAGTCCTGAAGGACGACGGCATCTTCTTTCTCGATATCTATGGTGGGTATGACAGTTTCCATGAGGTGGAGGAAGAGCGCGAGGTGGAAACTGATTTCGGCACTATCACCTATACGTGGGAACAGGCCAGCTTCAATCCAATCAACCACGATCTGACCTGTTATATCCATTTCGAATTCGATGACGATTCCCGTATCGACCAGGCTTTTGCCTATCACTGGAGACTGTGGACATTGCCGGAAATCCTGGATCTGCTGCGAGAAAGCGGTTTCAGAACCACTGTTTACTGGCAGGGCTGGGATGAAGACGGTGAACCGGATGGTGAATTCTACCCCGCGACAGAAGCAGATGCGGACGCGGGCTGGATCGCCTATATCGCCGCAGAGAAGATTCTCTAGCTCACACTGTTCAACAACCTTGCACACCTAGTCACCACCAACTCGATTTCAGCCCTCAGCCATTGTTGGCGGTTCCCGGCTGCAACTCGCGCTCTGAATAAAGATCAACTGATTCATATCAACTACCTTTCCAATATAAACAAGACAATATGCGCCACCTGGACCTATATTAGAAAAGTAGAAATTAGTCTTCCGGGTAAGCAGAAATACCCCGCCCCAAATGGTGATGGCCATTGCTTTGCACCATCATTCCCAATCTGAAACCAGGAGCAGCAATGAACAAGAATAAATTCCACATGGCTGGCGCGCTGTTGGCATCACTGTTATCCGTGCAGGTGTGCAATGCCGCCCCCTTCGTGCGGGAAGCCAGTTTTCAACGCATCTTCGACGGAACCAATTTTTATGCCGAGGGTGAACATCTTCCAGTAAAATTGAGCGTCATGAGCGGTGACGGGCAGGTTGTGGCTTTCTATGGCTGGGATGGCACCATGGCAAACCGACCGCATTTGTTCATCCATGATTTCGACTCAACTGCTGCACCGATAGACGTGACACTGCCTGACCGGTTGAAAAACATCGATACCTTTGCAGGCATTGTCAGCAACACCGATGGTACACGCATCTTTTTCGTCGGATTCGACAAGGATACGAGTGACGATCTGTTTTACATGCTGAATGGCAAGACCGGAAATATCACCCTGCTGTACGACACCACTGGCACTTCGATAGAAAACCCGAACGACATCGGAACGGATGGCGCAGGAGATTATTTCTATTTCAACGAAAGTGACAATGGTGATCAAGGTGATCTGTGGCGAATTCAGACTAGCGGTGGCGCATTGCCTGTACCAATTATCCAGGCTGGCAGCATAGCTCATCCGGCGGGTGGACCTGGTCGTTTCGTGGATCAGTTTGATATATCGGATGATGGCCAGACCATTGCGTTCTTTATCAATGGTAGGAAAGATCCATCTACAGACACTTGGATAAGAACAGACAAGGAGTTGTTTGTAAAAACTTCTTCCGGGATAAAAACCCTTACTCACAATTTTCAGAACAACAAGTCCGATCTGCGTCTCAGCGGCGATGGTTCGACGATCGTCTATACAGGACGGGATGTGGCTGGCGAAGTTTCCACGACAGGCTCGTATGACTGGATGACCATGAAAACCACTGATGCACTGAACGGGCAAACACATCTGGAAGACGGTTACAAAAGCGTCGGCTACCGGCCGGGAATCACTACCGATGGCAGTGTGTTTTTTGGCTCATCCTCGCCAAACGGGGTATCGAATCCTGCTGCTTATCTGATCCACACGGATAGCAATAACCGACTGAAAATCGATACCTATTCATCCACAACAGGCCTCGACGTAAAAGGTACCACCGAAGGCATACACCTCAGTGGCGATGGCAAGCGGGTACTTTTCAAGCAGCTGGGCAAATACGGTAATTTTACTGTTATCGACTATATGTACACGGGCGCTTTTGACAGCAACCCCTGGCCCACCGAGGTACCGACAGTTACCAGCATCAGCTATCCGGCGCCTTTGGCCGTGGGCATTACCAACCCTGATGATTTCCCGAACTTTACCCTGTCGGTCGGTGTCAGTGACCCTCAGGGTGTTGCCGAAGTAGACAAGGTAGCGAAACAGCTACTTCGCTACAACGGCTATCCCGATGACGGAGGCTATGGCCCGGTGCGGGTATCCAGTCCAGCTGAGCAAAGCCCCGGTACGTGGGAAGCAGCGGGAAATCGCGGCTACCAGTGGCCCGTACCCCCCATTGACCCCAGTTATGCGGATTATTATGACGATCCCCTGGAAATCGAATATGCCCGTTTCTCGGTGAAAGACCTGGATGGTAACGTGGCCTACCGGGATGTCATCCTGCAGGCAGCTGAAGGAGGCTGTTCCGGGACGGGCCTTCAAACCCTCGGGCCTGAAGATCTGGGTGTAAACAAGGATGTCAGTTGCATCACGGACGGCGGCATCCAGACGGTTGGCGGGATCGTCATTACGCATGGCATGTTGCTTTATCTCTCTGGAGAAACCGTGGGGCTGAATGCAGGCTTCAGAGTCGTCAACGGCGAACTGAAGATACTGGTCAGGTAACCCCTGCTTCAACGACCATCAGGAACCTCGGCTGTATTCACAGGACTGCCGGGGTTCCTGTTTGTTGGCATTCAGGTATCAAGTCACCAGGCCCAGTTCCTTGAGATGCTTGATCTCGTCCCGCACCCTCGCCGCTTCTTCGAACTCCAGATCACGAGCATGTCGATACATGGCGTCTTCCAGCGCCTTGAGTTTTTTCGCCAGCTCCTTCGGCGATAGCCGGGCATAAGCCGCTTCCTCTTCCGCCACCCTGGCATACTCCCGGGCTGATTTCTGTCCGCCGGGGTAGGCGGATTCCATGATGTCCGCGATCTTTTTCTGGATGGTCCTGGGCGTGATGCCGTGTTCTTCATTGAAGGCGATCTGCTTGGTGCGGCGGCGCTCGGTTTCCTCGATTGCCTGCTTCATGGAACCGGTCATCCGGTCTGCATACAGAATCGCCTTGCCGCGCACGTTGCGTGCGGCCCGACCGATGGTCTGGATGAGGGAGCCTACGGAACGCAGGAAGCCTTCCTTGTCGGCATCGAGGATGGCCACCAGGGAGACTTCCGGCATATCCAGACCTTCGCGCAGCAGGTTGATGCCCACCAACACATCGAATTCGCCCAGGCGCAGGTCGCGAATTATCTCCACCCGCTCCACGGTGTCGATATCCGAGTGCAGATAGCGCACCCGCACGTCATGTTCCATCAGGTAATCGGTGAGGTCTTCGGCCATCTTCTTGGTGAGGGTGGTCACCAGCACCCGTTCCTCTACGGCCACCCGCAGGTGGATCTCCGACAGCAGGTCATCGACCTGGGTGGTTGCCGGGCGCACTTCCACGTCCGGATCGACCAGCCCGGTGGGACGTACCACCTGCTCCACGACTTCACCGGAATGGCTGATCTCGTATTCACGCGGCGTGGCGGAAACATAGATGGTCTGGGGCGAACGCGCCTCGAATTCATCGAAACGCAGGGGCCGATTGTCCAGGGCTGACGGCAGGCGAAAACCGTATTCCACCAAGGTCTCCTTGCGCGAGCGATCACCCTTGTACATGGCACCCAGCTGGGGAATAGTCACATGGGACTCATCCACGACCAGCAGCGCCTCCGGTGGCAGATAGTCGAACAGTGTCGGTGGTGGCTCCCCCGATGCCCGCCCACTGAGGTAGCGAGAGTAGTTTTCGATGCCGGAGCAGTAGCCCAGTTCCAGCATCATCTCCAGATCGAAGCGGGTACGCTGTTCCAGGCGCTGATATTCGACCAGCTTGTTCATCCCATCCAGTTGGGTCAAGCGCTCCTTCAACTCCTCCTTTATCTGTCCGATTGCCCCCAGAATGGTTTCCCGCGGCGTGACATAGTGGGTTTTCGGGTACACCGTATAGCGCGGCACCCGACGCTTGACCTCGCCGGTCAGCGGATCGAACAGGGCAATCGACTCCACTTCATCGTCGAACAACTCGATGCGCACTGCCTCATCCTCGGTTTCCGCCGGGTGGATGTCGATGACATCCCCCCGCACCCGATAGGTCCCGCGGTGCAGTTCCACCTCATTGCGGGTGTACTGCAGTTCGCTCAGCCGCCGCAGGATCGCCCGGTGATCCACCGGCTCACCCCGCACCAGATGCAGCAACATGGACATGTATTGACGCGGGTCGCCCAGGCCGTAGATGGCAGATACGGTCGCCACGATGATGGTATCCCTGCGTTCCAGCAGTGCCTTGGTGGCTGAAAGACGCATCTGTTCGACATGCTCGTTGATGGACGCGTCCTTTTCGATGAAGGTGTCCGACGCCGGCACATAAGCCTCTGGCTGGTAGTAATCGTAGTAGGAAACGAAATACTCCACCGAATTGTGGGGGAAAAATTCCCGAAACTCGCCATATAACTGCGCTGCCAACGTCTTGTTCGGCGCCAGCACGATGGCCGGACGCTGCAATTCCTGGATCACATTGGCGATGCTGAAGGTCTTTCCAGAGCCGGTCACTCCCAGCAGGGTCATGCCCGCTTCGCCGTTGCGAATACCTTCCGTCAACTGGATGATGGCTTCCGGCTGGTCGCCGCCGGGCGCAAAATCGGAAACAAGTTGAAATTCTTTTGTCATGGGGATTCTTACTGTGGCGATGTTGGGCTATGATAACAACCATAAAGGAGTCATGAACATATACCTGAATCCGTGAGCTCATCAGGGCGCATAGCACAAGCTCTTGATTCGTTTAGCTATATGAAAAATCTCACCAGACCTGAGGGTATGGCTGCGATTTTTCATTACGCTATCCAGATCAATATCTTGCACTCTGTACTCCCTCTGAGCCCAGGGATTCAGGATATAACCAAAGCGAAACAGCCATGAACATCAAACTATCCACTCGTGTACAGGCCGTCAAACCCTCTCCCACACTGGCCATCACCGCCCGTGCAGCCGCTATGCGCGCCGCCGGCAAGGATGTTATTGGTCTGGGTGCCGGCGAACCGGACTTCGATACCCCGGAGCACATCAAGAATGCCGCCAAGAAGGCCATGGACGAGGGCAAGACCAAGTATACACCGGTAGATGGCACTGCCTCACTCAAGCAGGCCGTCATCGACAAGTTCCAGCGCGACAACGGTTTCGACTACAGTCCGGAACAGATCCTGGTTTCCAGCGGTGGAAAACAAAGCTTCTTCAACATGGCTCAGGCGATGCTGGACCCGGGTGACGAAGTCATCATCCCTGCACCCTACTGGGTGTCCTATCCGGATATGGTGATTCTGGCCGGTGCTGCCCCGGTACTTGTTCATGCCGGCGCAGACCAGCACTTCAAGATCACCCCGGCGCAACTGGAAGCAGCCGTTACCGAAAACACCCGTCTGTTCGTGATCAACAGCCCATCCAACCCCACGGGCATGGCCTACACGCGGGAAGAACTCGAAGCCCTGGGTGAAGTGCTGCGCAATCATCCCAGGGTCACCATCGCCACGGATGACATGTACGAACACATCCGCTGGACGGGCATGCCCTTCGTCAATATCCTCAATGCCTGCCCGGATCTGTACGACCGTACCCTGGTACTGAATGGCGTTTCCAAAGCCTATTCCATGACCGGCTGGCGCATTGGCTATGCCGGCGGTCCGGCTGATATCATCAAGGCCATGAAGAAAATTCAGTCCCAGAGCACCTCCAACCCCTGCTCCATCTCCCAGTACGCGGCAGAAGAAGCGCTGAATGGCCCCCAGGACTGCATCGGCGAAATGCTCACCGAGTTCAAGAAACGCCATGACTACGTGGTGGAGCGCGTGAACGCCATCGACGGCATGGAAGCCCTGCCCACGGACGGTACCTTTTATGTATTCCCTTCGGTTCAGGGATTCATCGAGCGCCTGGAGGGCGTCAACGACGATTTGGAGCTGGCGGAATACCTGATCGAAAAGGCGGGCGTGGCACTGATACCCGGTACCGCTTTCGGCATGCACGGGCATATCCGCTTCTCCGTTGCCACCAGCATGGAGAATCTGGAAAAGGCGCTGGATCGCATCGCCGCCCTCTGACAACAATACCGCATCTGGCGAGGCCGCTTATTTGGGCCTTCGCCTGCTCAACGATCCCCGGAGTTGACTATGGAACTCACCCCCCTCACCGCCGTTTCCCCCATCGATGGCCGCTATGCTTCAAAGACCGAAAGCCTGCGCCCCATCTTCAGCGAATACGGCCTGATCTATCACCGCGTACTGGTGGAAGTGCGCTGGCTGCAGTCTCTGTCCGCCCACGAGCAGATCATAGAAGTGCCTGCCCTGAGCGAACATGCCAACGGCATACTGGAAAAGATCGTCAGCGATTTTTCCATGGAAGACGCGCAGCGGGTGAAGAATATCGAGCGCACCACCAACCACGATGTGAAGGCGGTGGAATACTTCCTCAAGGAGAAGATCGCCGGCAATGACGAACTGGAAGCCATCAGCGAATTCATTCATTTTGCCTGCACCTCCGAGGACATCAACAACCTCTCCCACGCACTGATGCTGCGTGAAGGGCGGGATGCGGTGCTGCTGCCACAGATGGATGCCACCATCCACGCCATCCGCGAACTCGCCCATGAACTGGCAGACGTACCCATGCTCTGTCGCACCCACGGCCAACCCGCTTCCCCGTCCACCATGGGCAAGGAAATGGCCAACGTCGTGCATCGTCTGCGGGGCCAGCGAGAGAAAGTCATTGGTGTCGCGCTGATGGGCAAGATCAACGGCGCCGTGGGCAACTACAATGCCCACCTGAGTGCCTATCCGGACATCGACTGGACAGCTCACGCAGAAAGATTTGTCGAAGATCTGGGTTTGATCTGGAACCCTTACACCATACAGATCGAACCTCATGACTATATGGCCGAACTGTTCGACGCGGTGAGCCGTTTCAATAACATCCTCATCGACTTCAGCCGTGATGTCTGGGGCTACATTTCCCTGGGTTACTTCAAACAGAAAACCATCGCCGGCGAAGTCGGCTCATCCACCATGCCGCACAAGGTCAACCCCATTGACTTCGAAAATGCGGAGGGTAACTTCGGACTGGCGAATGCCCTGTTCGGGCACCTGGCCATGAAACTGCCGGTGTCCCGCTGGCAGCGTGACCTAACGGATTCCACGGTACTGCGTAACATGGGTGTGGGTTTCGCCTATAGCCTGATTGCGCTGAGTTCCATGCAGCGAGGCATCAGCAAGCTCGAAGCCAACGCGGAAAAGATGCTGGAAGACCTTAACGCCAACTGGGAAGTGCTGGCAGAACCCATACAAACGGTCATGCGCCGCTACGGCATCGAAGAGCCCTATGAAAAACTCAAGGCGCTTACTCGTGGTCAACGTCTGAATCAGCAGGACATGCAGGCCTTCATCGATACCCTGGACCTGCCCGATGCGGTGAAAGCGGATTTGAAGGCACTCAGCCCAGCCACCTATATCGGTAACGCAGCGGCCCAGGCCAAAGCTATTTGATCCCGATGGAAGCTACCCTGCGTAACTACCTGGTTGTCACCGGCGGTTACTGGGCCTTTACCATCACTGACGGCGCCATCCGCATGTTGGTGGTGCTGTATTTCCACCTCCTCGGCTACTCACCTTTCGAAGTAGCCATGCTGTTCCTGTTCTACGAGTTTTTCGGCATCATCACCAATCTGGTTGGCGGCTGGCTGGGGGCACGTATTGGTCTCAACCTCACCATGCATATCGGCATGGCCATGCAGGTAGTCGCGTTGCTGTTGCTGACGGTACCCGATATCTGGCTTTCGGTACCCTTTGTCATGTTTGCCCAGGCCTTGTCCGGCATCGCCAAGGATCTGAACAAGATGTCAGCCAAAGCATCGGTGAAGACGCTCGCTGCCAAGGGAGATGAAAGACTGTTTCACTGGGTTGCCGTACTGACCGGCTCCAAGAATGCACTGAAAGGCGCGGGGTTCTTTATTGGCGCCGCCTTGTTGCAATGGATCGGCTTCCGCAGTGCATTGGCGGTACTGGCAGGCTTGTTGCTGCTGGTATTGGTGACAACCATACTCATGCTGCCCTCGGGTGTGGGCAAGATGAAGAGCAAACCGAAATTCTCGCAGGTATTCTCACGCATCCCTGCCATCAACTGGCTGTCAGCCGCCCGCTTCTTTCTGTTCGGTTCCCGGGATGCCTGGTTCGTTGTCGGCCTGCCGGTATTCCTATACGAAGTATTACACTGGGACTTCATGTATGTGGGGGGATTCATGGCCAGCTGGGTCATCGGCTATGGCTTCATCCAGGCGGGCACACCACAACTCTTGCGCAATCATGAAACCGGTGGTGGTACGGCACGCACCTTGGCCTTCCTGCTGGCGCTTTTTCCTGCGGGTATCGCCTTGGGGCTGATGCTGGACTGGCCGCCCACCCCGGTCGTGACGGGTGGACTGGTTCTGTACGGCATCATCTTCGCCCTGAACTCTGCCGTCCATTCCTATTTGATTCTGGCCTATTCCGAGCACGATAAGGTGGCGATGAATGTGGGTTTCTACTACATGGCCAATGCGGGCGGGAGGCTGGCAGGTACTGTTCTGTCCGGACTGGCCTATCAAGCCGGAGGACTGGAAGCCTGCTTGTGGTGGTCTGCGGGTTTTGCCTTCACCGCTGGTATACTGTCTTTCGCTCTCCCTGCCGTGAGTGAAGATGACCAAGGCAGAAAAACACAAGTCAGTTGATATGGGCTATCATCTGCTGATTGTTTCAAAATACCCCATGCCACATGTCCTACCAGGCTGACTCTTTCCTGAAAGCGATCGCCGAACCCACGCGTTTGCGCATCGTGTTGCTGCTGCAACACTATGAAGAGCTCTGCGTTTGCGATTTAGAAGCTGTACTGGAGCTTTCCCAGCCAAAGATATCCCGCCATCTAAAAACCCTGAGAGACGAAGGGCTTGTTCAGGGACGCCGGGAAGGTTTGTGGATCCACTACAGTTTGCATCCACAGCTGCCGCAATGGTCGCTCAAGATACTTGCAGAACTGCGCCGGGGAATCATGCAGCAGGAGCCCTATGTATCAGATGCCCGCAAAGTGAAGAAAAACCTTTCTAAAAAAGCCTGTAAAAGCTGACTGCTTATTCCCGCACCTTGCCGCGCAAGGACTTGATCCGGCCACGTTTCACCTTGCTGTCCACCCGACGCTTCTGGGAGCCTTTGGTGGGCCTGGTGGGTCGCCGGGATTTCTGCACCACTGCCGCATCCCTGATCAGTTGCTGCAATCGGTGCAACGCATCTTCACGATTCTTTTCCTGGGTACGGTACTGTTGCGCCTTGATGATGATCACACCCTCCTTGCTGATGCGCCGATCCCGCAACTTCAGCAATCGTTCCTTGTAGAAACTCGGCAGAGACGATGTCTGAATAACAAAACGCAGATGTATGGCTGACGATACCTTGTTGACGTTCTGTCCGCCAGATCCCTGGGCACGAATCGCCAGTAACTCAATCTCGTCATCTGGGATAGACACATTGGAAGAGATACGCAGCATTACATTACCAATTGCATATATATGGTTTGAGTAATATTATTCGGGTCTCAACAGGTATTCTGGTGATTCCACATGTTTGAAACCCTGGGTAACTGGGTAGCTTATAACCTGCTGGGGCTCAGTGCACAAGCACAGCTTGGCCCGGCAGTACAGTTCTTCATCATGGATGTGAGCAAGATCTTTACGCTGCTGGTGGTCATCATCTATGCAATGGGGCTGCTGCGCGCCCTGCTCTCCCCGGAACGGGTGCGGGACTATGTTCGCGGGAAACCCAAATGGCTGGCGCGCACCCTGGCGATCATCCTGGGCGCCGTCACCCCTTTTTGTTCCTGCTCTTCCGTACCCTTGTTCATCGGTTTTGTCGAGGCGGGCATTCCCCTGGGTGTAACCTTTTCTTTCCTCATCGCCTCTCCCATGATCAATGAAGTAGCCGCAGTGCTACTGGTGGGCATACTCGGCTGGAAGCTGGCGGCGCTGTATGTCACTGCAGGGTTGCTGGTCGCTTATCTTGGCGGCGCCATCATGGAGCGGTTCCGCCCTGAACGCTGGGTGGAAGACTATGTATGGAAAATCAACATGGGCGAGACCCTGCTGCCTGAAGCGGACAACAGTCTGACCGGACGGCACCGCTTTGCCATGCAGGAAGTGAGAGAGATCATCCGACGTATCTGGAAATGGGTGCTGGCAGGTATTGCCGTGGGCGCCATTTTCCACGGCTATGTACCCGAATCCTGGGTGGCCGAACACCTCGGAAGTGACGACTGGTACAACGTGCCGGCGGCGGTACTGCTCGGCATACCCCTGTATTCCAATGCCACTGGCGTGATCCCCATTGCCGAGGCCCTGCTGGGCAAGGGCGTGGCCTTAGGCACGACCCTGGCGCTGATGATGAGCATTGCTGCCCTGTCATTGCCCGAGATGCTGATACTGCGCAAGGTCATTCGCTGGCCAGCCCTGGCATTGTATGCCAGCATATTGGCTATTGCTTTCATGCTCGTGGGCTGGAGTTTCAACGCCATCCTGTAGTCTATTGCAAACCGGATTACTGGCATCAGCCGGTAACCCGACACAACCAAATGCATCGGAGACAATCTATGAAAAACGTGAAAGTACTGGGCAGCGGATGTGCAAACTGCCAAACCACCGCCAGGCTGATTCAGGAAATTGCAGAAAAAGAGCATGTCACCATCACCCTGGAAAAAATCGAGGATATCGGTGAGATCATGAGCCACGGAGTCATGTCCACACCCGGCGTGATCGTGGATGGCAAGCTGGTACATGCTGGCGGTATTCCGGGCAAGCAGAGCATTCGCAGCTGGCTTCTCGATTGACAATATACCCCTGACAATGCACCCAGGCTTGCGACTGTGCTGCTATGTGCCGGTTGCCAGCATTTCCTTCAGCATATCCACGACATGTTCTGGTGGAAAGCCGTAGGGGATGATGGCAAAGAGTTTTCCATTCGCGCCGATCACATACAGATTGGCAGTATGATCCATGGAGTAACCGCCACCGGGGGTCGGGTGCTTACCATAACTTACCTGATACTGTTTAGTCACTGTTTCGATATCTGATTGAGATCCGGTCAATCCAATAAGAGACGCATCAAAATAGCGCACATATTCTGCAAGAATCTCTGGACTGTCGCGCTCGGGATCCACACTGACAAACAATCCCTGCACCTTTGCAATATCGGCTTTCAGCGACTTCAACACCTTGGATATTCCGGCCAGCTCGGTGGGACAAACGTCGGGACACGACGTATATCCAAAGAATAGCAATACCACCTTGCCGCGCAATTGTTGCAGTTGAAAAGGCTGTCCATGCTGATCAGTCAGGCTGAAGTCACCACCCACACCGGCGGCGTGAACAGCGGCAATAAACAGCGACAGTACGAGCAAGCAGACATATACTCTTGCATGCACTCAGCGCACCTCCACTTCTGTACCGTGCACCCAGCTTGGGTCACCCTTCTTCAAATCTCCTACGGGAGCGGCAAAAGCATCCGCCACTAACAGATCGACATTGTCACCCGTCAACGATTGCAGAAAAACCACGAGATCCTGTTTTTCCTGCGCTGTCAGTTGCAGAGGCTTGATCAAGGAGTCCAATCCTTCGTTGCGCACCCCACCCTGATCATAGAAATCAACCACCTCTTGCAAAGTGCTGAGCGACCCGTTGTGCATATAAGGGGCAGTCAGCGCGATATTGCGCAAACCGGGAGTCTTGTATTTCCAACGATCATGAGGATTTTGGGTAATCTCGTAGCGACCAAGATCCGTAGGCGGCTTTGCACCAACCTGTTCGATGACAGACCGATCAATATCTATCGTCACCCCGGGTGCGATAATGATCTGTTCCTTCTCCGGGCGAATGCCCATGGATTCGCGATATCCTATACCAGTATTGTGCAGCTGGTTGTCCATGAACAACGCATATTGTTCCTTGATCTGGTGGCAGGCGACACAGTTTCCCTTGCCGGTAAAGGTCTTGAATCCCCGTCGGGCGGCCGCAGAGAGCGCCTTCGAATCGTTCCGGTAATACCAGGCATCAAAAGCGGATGCACCCGAAACCAGGGTGCGCTGATAGCTGGCCAAAGCCATGCCCAGCGTTTCCATGGATACCGGTCGTCCATTGAAGGCTTCTTCGAACCGCCCCTCATACTCGGCAATATGCCGTATCTTGTTCAACACATAGCCAACCGACGGGTTGCCCATCTCATTGGCCGCCAGCAACGGCCCCCAGATCTGCTGCTCCAGGGCATCTTCCCGCCCGTCGTGGAACAACAGTTGTGCATACGCCACGTTGTAAATAGTGGGCGAATTGCGCCTGACCGTACGCCCTTCGATTCCGACAGCCATCGCCAGTTCATTGCTACTGAATCCCTGCTCTGGCACGTGACACATGGCGCAGGAAAACGTGTCATTGAGCGACAGTCGGCGGTCAAAGAACAGCTTTCGTCCCAGCTGAACCTTCCTTGCTTCAACAGGATTGTTTGCAGGAACAGGCATTTCCGGCAATCCTAAAGGCGGCGTGTCTACGTAGGCCATCAGGTTCGCAGCCTTGCCCTGGCGAAGCTCCAGCGCCAAAGAGTGGGTCTGGTACGAAGTTTGTTCATAGCCGCGCTTGTCGTCACCAGGAACGGAAAGGGTTGCAGATTTCTGCTGACTGCCTTGCGCAGTAGAAGCCAATGTCGCCGACTGTTCCTGCTGCATGAGTGTACGCACATCATTGAGCAACAGGTCCTTGTGGAGAAAAGCGACACTGTAGATATTGCGAATCTGCTTTGCCGGGTCGATCAGGAACACCCGCAGTACATGAGAGTAAGCCCCAGTATACTTTCCGTCGGCGGCAAATTGACGTTGTACCTCCTGATGATAATCCCGGAGAATCGGTTTCAGCTTATCTTCGGATTCCGTCGTGACAAACTGCCACTCACCCGCATTTCCCGCATAGCGAAAATTGTTGGCGTAGAGCCTCATTACCTCCGGTGTATCCACCTCCGGATCGAAGCTCAGGCTGATCAGCTTCAGATTGCTGGCCAGTTCCGGGTCATGCTTCATTTGCGCCTTGATACTGTAAAAGACATGTGACGTAAGTGGGCATCCATTGGCATCGCTGCAACTGCTGTACACGAACGCAAGCAGCACATACTGCTTGTCAAACAATTCGTACAGGTGTTTTACCTTGCCTTTTGTATCCAACACTTCTCCATCGCTGGCCTTGCCCAGACCGGGAAGCTGGTAGCTGCCGACTTCGGGAAGTACGTATCCCAGCGGGCCATAACCGGGAGCAACGGGAGGATCCGCGGCTTCAACTCGGAGCGTTACCGCAGACAACAAGCACAGTAGAACGGAAATAGACAGAAAAGACATCACTCATCCTCAATCAAAACAGCGCGCAGACTCCAAAAAAACACTCCATCAGATTGCGCCGATGGAGTGCTACAGCCCACTGATCAGGGAGTTGGTAAACTGGCTGCCAATTTTGCGAGCGCAGTGTCCCGAGGCTCGGGTTTGACGGCACTGTACAGTGAATAGGCGCCAAAACGCATCTGATGCGCACGCCCGAGTTTTTCCTTATTGAAGTCGATGGAAAACTTTTCTACCAGTTCTTTACCATCCCAGACATAGCTCTTGAAAAACTGATCATTGTCTTCGCCTTTCTTGTCCCAGTTGGCCAGCAGCGACGATGTGTAATAGATACGCTTGCCATCCCAGCTCGACGAAGCCATGTTCACCTGGCGCCCGATCACTTTCTCATAAGTCTGTTTCGGATGGTGTGGATCCGTCATGTCGAACAGGCGGGTCTTGCCATCCATGAAAGTGTTTACCCACAACCGGCTATCATCCGCACTGATGGAAATATCCACCGGCAGGGGAATCTTGGAGGGATCACCAATGTCCGCAACCGCTTCGGATTGCCACTCCCCCTTGTCATCCTCATAGATCAGCCAGATCTGTGAAGTCAGCGCCGTAGTGGTCACGCACCAGTTGTGATCAGGTTGCCAGGCACAACGAATCTCCAGCGGAGCACCGGGAACATCGAACACTTTTTTCGGCTTCTTGGCATGCAGATCCCACAGCACCACCGTATTACCAAAGCGCTTCATGGCTTCCTTGTCTTGCAGCATTTTTCCGAAGTCCATCATGTAGTTGGACCAGCCGGTAAACGAAGATGTCAGCATCACGTTCTTACGTGGCAACACCCGCACATCATAGTTGTAACCATCGGCAAACTTGCCAGTCTTTTTCGCCCCCTGAAGGTTCTGGTCAGTGGGCATCCAGTGGGTCGCCACATACTTGCCTTCATTCGTATATTCGACCAGGGCGCTGCGGCCACCGTGATCCTTGTTGTTGGACAAGCCGGTGATCATGATTCTTCCCGGTAAGGCATAGGTAGTATGTGGCCCAACAACACCACCACTTTTTTCCACAAAATCGGTAATGACCTTGTACAGACGTGGCTTGCCCGGGTTACTGGCGACATCAAACAAAAACAACTTGTTGGTGTCCAGGCCACCAGCCCAAAGATATTTTCGGTCATCGGTAAAACCGGAATGGTGCGCTTCATTGCGTCCACCAACAGAAATCGTGCTTACGATCTTGCCATAGTTTTCAGAGTTGGGATTTACAGCGACAGTAACCAGCTTGTCCTGACCGTCTCCCAGCCCCTCCACGCCCAGTGTCCAGACATACACAAAATCTTCCTGGCCGGTTATCTTGGCCATATAAGGAGACTGGCAGGTTTCATCGGCCTGCACCACCAGCGGGCTAGTAAACAACAAGGCTGCAGCCATAGCCGAGAACAAAACCTGCGGCAGTGGTTTTTTCTTTTGTACTTTCATTGAATCCTCCTGGGGTTTCGGGCTTTATTAGTTGTAATTTTGAGTATCTGGCGCCCAAAAATATCTAGATACCCATATTTATATAATTTTAGAAAAATGTAGAACGAATATTCATTCTTGTCAAGATTTTTACTATAATGCAGCTAATCATTCAGACATCCTGCAGATGAGCGTTCGTCGGAACGGACTCCAACAAGTATTGATTTTAATTCGAGACGAGATATTTATGTAACTGATTTATAATAAATTATGTTGCCTACTGATGAGCATTCCTGTCCATCTGATTTCAGCTGCAAACCCCTTGTCACGGATTGGGAACAAAATACCATGGTCAGATCACCGTAATGGAGTAACGAAAAGATATGCCCTACCTGAACAAAACCGTTCCCACACCAGAACCGGTTGACTGCCGTATTCTCACGGCTGCCCTGGATCTTTTTGTAGATCATGGCTTCCACAATGTCTCGGTACACGATGTGCAGAAACAGGCCAATGTCAGCATTGGTTCCATCTACAACCATTTTGGCGGCAAGGAGGGAATTGCCCGAGCACTCTACAATCATCTGCTCAAGGAGTTTGAAGAGATGATCGAAGCCGTCATTGCCGAGAACCTCGGCAGCCGAGAATGCTGTAACAAGATCATCGCCAGACTTTTTGAGTACACCGAGACGCAACCGAATATCATTGCCTACATGCTCCATGCCAAACACCGGGAGTTCCTGCCGGATGAACCACCTCTTTGCAGTTCCACACCTTTTACCGCCATGAGAAAAGTGGTGCAGGAAGGCATAGACGCAGGCGAAATTCGCCAGGGAGATCCCTGGATCATGACCGCCAGTATTTTTGGGGGAGCCATACGCATGATTCACTTGCGCCTGGATGGCGTCATCGACAAAGCCTTACCCAAGTATTACGACGACATCATAGATTGTATCTGGCACGGCATGGAGTCAGGCTAGGAAGCTGACAACCTTACCGCCACGACCTTGTACTCCGGCGTCATGCTTTCCTGATCAAAGACACCACTGGTAAGGTGGTTGATGGCGATCTCGGGGAAGTGGAAGGTAGTAAACAGAATTCCCGGCTTTACTTCGTCACTGATCTGCACCCGCAAATGCGTTTCCCCGTTGGGTGATTGCAGCCTGGCCCTACTGCCATCTGCAATCCCTTCCCGCCGGGCATCCTCAGGATTGATCAGCAGCACATCATGACCCAATAACTCCACATTGGGCGTCCGCCGGGTCATGCTGCCGCAGTTGTAGTGCTCCAGACGACGGCTAGTGGTAAGGATGTACGGGTACTCTGCCAAATGATCAAGGATTTCCGGACTCTCCTGAAATGCGTAGAAGCGAAATTGCCCCTTTCCCAGCTTGAACTGTTCCTGATGCAGGATCCTGGTATCGCTGCCATCCCCAGCTACCGGCCACTGCTTGCCGTTACCGCCGAGATTCTCCCAGGTCACCCCGGCAAAGAAAGGGACGATCTGTGCGATCTCCTTCAACAATTCGGGTGGGTCATAGTCTTCCTGATCATATCCCATACGCTGCATGATCTCGCAAACGATCTGGCCATCTGCTTTGGTGCCCGGCAAAGGTTCAATGGCCGCGTTCACACGCTGAATACGCCTTTCGCCGTTGGTGAAAGTACCGTCTTTCTCGAGGAAGGAAGCCGCCGGCAGCACCACATCCGCCATACTGCAGGTTTCACTCATGAACAATTCCTGCACGATCAGCAGATCCAGGCAGCCGAGGGAATACTTCACCTCACAGGAATTGGGATCTGTCTGCAATATATCTTCACCCATGATCCACAATGCCTTGAGCTGTCCTTCCCGTGCCGCCCCGAACATCTGCGGGATCTTGAGGCCGGCCTGCACGGGGATCTGTGTGCCATAAATTTTCTCGAACAGCGCCTTGCTTTCGGGTTGGGTATAGTCGAGATAACCCGCCCCGAGATCAGGCTGCACACCCATGTCCACTGCGCCCTGCACATTGTTCTGCCCGCGCAGAGGATTCATACCTGTACCCGGCCTGCCGATATTGCCAGTCATCATGATCATGGACGCCAGCATCATGATGGCGCGACTGCCCTGGTAGTGCTCCGTAATGCCCAGGCCATGAAAGGCCATGGCCCTTTCGGCGCGCCCATAGAGATGCGCTGCCTTTTCCACATCGCCACGCGCCACGCCGGTGATGCTTTCCAGTTCATCCAGATCCTGCTCCAGTACCTGCTCCCTGAATGCCGTAAATCCCTCGGTACGGTTCTCAACAAAACTATTGTCTACATATCCCAGCTTAATAAGGTACCGGCATAACATACTCAGCAAGGCCACGTTGCTGCCGGGGCGGGGTTGCAAATGGCAGGCTGCATATTTCGTCAATTCCGAACGGCGTGGATCGACCACGATCAGATCGGCACCACGCATCGCAGCCTGCTTCAGTCTGGCTCCAGTTACCGGATGGGCTTCGGTGGGGTTGGCGCCAAAAGCCAGCAGACAATCCGCCAGTGCTATTTCATCGATGGAATTGGTGGCGGCACCCGTACCGTAAACATGCAGCATACCGAAAGCGGTAGGGGCATGGCAGACCCGCGCACAGCCATCGATATTATTGCTCCCGATCACCGTGCGCATGAACTTCTGCATCAGGTAGTTTTCTTCATTGGTACAACGCGCCGAGGAAATGGCGGCGATGGCATCCGGACCATGTTCCTGTTTGATCTCACCCAGTCTTTGGGCGATATGATCCAGCGCTTCATCCCAACTCACCGCTTCCAGCACGCCGTCACGGCGAATCATAGGGCTGCGCAGACGATCCGGGTGATGCACATACTCGAAGGCATAACGCCCTTTCAGGCAGCTGTGACCCTGATTGACCGCCGCCGTCTCCACCGCACTGATAGCGGCCACTTTGCCTTGCTTCACCTTCACTTCCAGGTTGCAGCCCACGCCACAATAGGTACAAACGGTCGTGACGCTACTATCAGCCTGCAGGGTCTTGGCGCGGTAGCGATCATTGAGCGCATCCGTCGGACAGGTTTGCACGCAACGTCCGCAGGATACGCATCCAGCTTCACCGAAATCGCCTTCCAGCCCCTGGATGATATGACTGTGGATGCCCCGATTGGCCATGGCCAGCACGAACTGACCCTGTACCTCATCACAGGCACGAATGCAGCGGTAGCAATGTATGCATTGCGCGGGATCGAAGCGCAAATAGGGATGAGGCTTGGCGATATCCCCCGGTTCTGTCGAATTGGGAAAGCGGCTGTGTTCTATTCCATAGTCATGCAGCATGCGTTGAAATACCGTCGGGTTTTCTCCAGCATCAGGGTGTAGCCTGTCTGCCGGATAATTGCTTAGCAGCAATTCGAGGATGCCCTTACGCACGCTGATCAGGCGCTCGCTGCGGGTGGAAACATGCAAGCCATCGGCCGCCGGTGTATGGCAGGCAGCCATCAGGAGATTGACATCATCTTTGGAACGGGCCACTTCCACCATACACAACCGGCAGGCACCAAAAGGCTCCAGCGCAGGATCATGACAGAGCACCGGGATTTCCTCTTTACCCAGGTGCCGGCTGACACATTCATAAAGTGTTTCACCCGATTCAAAGGTACAGGGCTTACCGTTGATCTGCATCTGGCTCATGGCTTACCTTCTGCCGCCGTAAAACAGGGGCGCAACTCTTCAGCAAAATGCGTTAATGCGTTATGCATGGGCAGTGGCAGGCCTCCTCCCAAGGCGCACAATGACCCCGCTTCAAGCAACTCCAGCAGTTCATCGAACAACACCCTGTCCAGCGGATTGTTCGGCCCGGCCTGCTCCAGCATCAGACTACCCTTGGCCGTTCCCAGGCGGCAGGGTGTGCATTTGCCACAAGACTCTTCTGCCATGTAGGCGAAAATATGGCGCATGAAATCCAGCATGGGAAAGGTTTGGGGAATGGCGATGATACCCGCATGGCCCAGCGCAAAACCCGCTTGTTGAAAGCTCTCGAAATCAACATGCAGTTCTTCGATGGCACTGACTGGCAGGATAGAACCCAGCGGGCCTCCCACCTGCAAGGCCTTTACTTCAGTGCGAAACCCTCCGGCTTGCCGATAAACCAGCTCATTGAAAGAATCACCGAAATCCACTTCATACAGCCCGGGACGAACAAACTGGCTATCCAGCGAAACCAGCTTGCTGCCCTTGCTTTCCTGACTGCCAATAGCCGCGTAGGCATCACCACCATGCTCCAGTATCCAGGGCACATTGGCGAAAGTTTCCACATTGGATACCAGGGTAGGCATACCCCACAAGCCATGCACTGCAGGATAAGGGGGGCGTACCCGCACTTCCGGTCGTTGACCTTCGATAGAATTCAGCAATGCCGTTTCTTCGCCACAAACATAGGAGCCGGCGCCGACGATGACATGAAAACGGAAACTGCTATCTAACTCTGCCGAGAAAGCCTGGTACTCTTCGATGGCCTGTTGTACACCGCGAACTGCTTCGGGGTATTCATAGCGGATATACAGCACACCTGTCTCTGCACCAGTGGCCATCCCCGCTGCAAACATGCCCGCCAGTACTTTGTGTGGATGCTGTTCCAGCAAATAACGGTCAGAAAAAGCACCGGGATCGCCCTCATCGGCATTGCAGACGATATATTTCTCATCAGCTGGCGCCGCTGCTACCGCGCTGCATTTGAATGCAAAAGAAAAACCGGCGCCTCCACGTCCACGAAGGCCGGACGCCTGCAATTCAGTCAGAATCTGCGCCGGTTCCCGCGTGGCAACGGTATATAGTCGCTCAACAAAAGGCAGGGGACGGGTGAGAATGCCGGTGGAAGACAAGTTGTAAACCGGCATGGGTGGCTGGCTGATGGCTTGCTCACCCTGATGGCCGGTATGCAGTTCACCATCAGCATCGCGCTGCAGCATCCCCGCTCCCTGATAACAGTATCCACAGCACATGGCCTTGCCGGCATCCGGGTGCTTCCGTGCGGCGCTTGCGGTTGCACCACTGACCAGGCAGGCTGTCCCATGGCAAATCCGTGTCTGCTCCTTCCTGTTTTTCGGCGCAAGAAAATCATAGAAGCTGGCCGTGCCATGAAGGACGGAAAGCGACAGCCTGGACTCCTCGGCCAGTTGCTCCAGCATCAGCTTTCGGGATGCCGGGTCAGCCTGTGCAGCTTCCGCAATGGCGGAGAACAGATTGTCTTCCAATCCTGCCCTGTGGCTCAGGCTGCGAATATTCCTGGACATCGTGCGCTACTCAAATTGCATCATGCAAAGCATTGGCGTGCAGCGCCAAATGCTCGCCAATGAAGCTGCCAATAAAATGGTAGCTATGATCATAACCTTCCTGCATACGTAAACTTATGGGAAACCCCCTTTCCAGACACACCACGAGAAAGTCCTGAGGGAACAGCTGTTCAGCCAGAAATTCGTCATGGGTTCCCTGGTCGATGAGAATCGGCAATTGTGTAGCTCCGTTTCTCACCAGTTCGGTCGCATCATAAGCCGCCCATGCATTGCGGTCATCTCCCAGATAGGTACCGAAACAGGTTTCTCCCCAATCACTTACTGTAGGGTGACAAATCGGTGCAAATGCAGAAACCGAGCGATACATCCCCGGCTCTTTCAAGGCACAGATCAGCGCACCGTGCCCGCCCATGGAATGGCCGGAGATGGACCTGAGTCCGGCAATCACCGGGAATTGCGCTTCGATCAACGCAGGAAGCTCACGGGTCACATACTCATACATCTGATAATGCTTTGCCCAGGGCGGCTCGGTGGCATTGACATAAAAACCCGCGCCTTTCCCCAGATCATAACGTCCAGGTTCATCCGGCACATCATCGCCGCGGGGGCTGGTATCGGGCATCACCAGGGCAATCCCCAGCTCTGCCGCATAGCGCTGGGCGCCGGCCTTGGTACGCACATTGTCATCGGTGCAGGTCAGGCCTGACAGCCAATACACCACGGGTACGCTTTCCCTGGCGGCTTTCGGCGGCAGGTAGATGGAGAATGTCATGCTGCAGTTGCAACATGCTGAGTCATGCTCATAGCGTTGCAACCAACCACCGGATTCCTTGATGTTTTCAAGCTGTTTCATCCAGGCCACCTCAGAAAACAATCACGGAACGGATGCTCTCACCCTTGTGCATCAAATCGAATGCGCGGTTGATATCCTCCAGAGGCATGCTATGGGTAACCATGGAATCCAGCTCGATTTCGCCCTTCATGTAGCGATCCACATAGCCAGGCAATTCCGTGCGGCCTTTCACACCGCCGAAGGCGGTACCTTTCCAGGTGCGGCCAACCACCAGGTTGAACGGGCGGGTGGATATTTCCTGTCCCGAACCAGCCACACCGATCACGGTGGAAACACCCCAACCCATGTGTGTGCATTCAAGTGCGTCCCGCATCACATGCACGTTACCGATACACTCGAAGGAATAGTCCGGCCCGCCGTTGAACGTATCCTGCATGTATTCGACAAAGGAGCCATCGATTTCATTCGGATTGACAAAATCCGTGGCGCCCAGCTGTTTGGCAAATTCAAATTTATCGGCATTGATGTCAATGGCGATGATGCGGCCGGCCTTGGCCATGACCGCTCCCTGAATGCAGGACAAACCAATGCCACCCAGACCAAACACGGCCACGCTAGAACCCGCCTCGACTTTGGCTGTGTTCAGTACCGCACCGATACCGGTGGTCACGCCACAACCCAGCAAACAGACTTTTTCCAAAGGGGCTTCCCTGTTGATTTTTGCCAGGGCGATTTCCGGCACCACGGTGTATTCCGAGAAAGTCGAACAACCCATGTAGTGAAAAATGGGTTTACCCTTCATGCTGAAGCGACGGGTGTTATCCGGCATATAACCGGTCCATACTGTACCCGCGATGGATTGACAGAGGTTGGTCTTGGGTGATCGACAATAGTCACACTCACCGCATTCTGGAATGTACAGGGGAATCACATGATCTCCCGGCTTCAGGTCCTTGACCCCCGCCCCACATTCCACCACTTCACATCCCCCTTCGTGACCCAGCACGCAGGGAAACGCACCTTCGGGATCATCCCCTGACAAGGTAAAGGCATCGGTGTGACAGACTCCCGAAGCCACTACTTTCAACAACACCTCTCCTTCCTTTGGCCCTTCCACATCGATCATCTCGATCGACAAAGGCTTTTGTGCCTCCCAGGCTACTGCCGCTCTCGCTTTCATCCGTCCTCCTCCTTACTTGTTATTATCTGCAACTACCGTTGTCACTGCTGCATTGACAAGCAATATAGAACGAATGTTCATTTTGGTCAACACTGGCATATGTCGCACATTGCGAACAGCGTTGTCCCCCAGTGGTAACTCGGGTAGACTGGCCGTCACTATTGAATACCGGTTTCCCCATGCTCGCACGCTTTCTCAAGATCTGGCTGATCGTGTCCATCCTCGGATATGGGATGGCTTTGGCTGCGGATGTGCATGGCGAACTCACCATCGACAATGATATTCAGCTAGTGGATAGCGACACCGACACTCCGGACAGCACTACCGATGACACGGGCTGCCATCATTGCGCCCACGGTATCAGTCATTTGCTCGGTCTGAGCTATGTCGGTGGCATCGCCGTCGCCACCACCCGCGGCATATTACCCCCCGGCTACTCTCTTACCTGGTATTCCTTTTCTCCGCCTTCCCTGCTGCGCCCTCCAATACACACCTGATTTTCCAGTTGTATCGCATCTGACCGACGCCTGTCCGCTCCCGGACAAGCAGCCCAGATGCCGTTGATTCTTTTCCAAGGGAAATCAGAACATGAAGTTTTCTACCCGCTTTTTTGCGGGCGTCCTGACTGTCATTGCCAGCAATGCAGTCCAGGCAGGCCCGACACAAACCAACAGCAGCCATCTGCTGGTCAGCATCGTCAAGCGATCGTTGCAGAACAGCCCGGAAATACTGGCCACCCGGTCAGCCGTCGAGGCCGCCAGAACACGCCTGGGCGGGGCAGCGTTGCCGCTGAACAATCCGGAGATCGCTGCCGAAGCCGAGCGCACCGATATCAACACCTACCAGATCGGTATCAGCCAGACCATCGACTGGCATGACAAGCGGTCGGCGCTGGAACAGGTCGCCCAGGCGCAACTGCTGACCGCTCAGCAACAGCTGGCGGCGCTGCGGCTGTCGAAAGCTGCCGAACTTCTGGATGCCATCGGGCGCATCGCCACTCAGACAGCCGTCAACCGTCTTTCCCGGCACAGGAGCGAGATCATGGCCCGCTTCAGCAAGCTGGCAAAACAGCGCCATGCAGCAGGAGACATCTCCCGGTCGGAACTGGAACTGGCGCACCTGTCCCAGGCAGAAGCCGATATGCAGTATGCCCGAACCCAGGCAGAGTTCATCCAGGCAAACAGTGATTTCTACTCCATCAGCGGACACATGCTCACAGAAAGCGTCGAGCTGCCCGAATCACTCTCCATCGACTTCGGCTCCCGATCCGATGACGAAGCCATCGCCCGTCAGCACCCCAGGGTACAGGCTGCACTGCTGAGCGCCCAGATTGCAAAACGGCAGATCAATGCGGCGGACCGTGACCGCAAGCCAGATCCCACCGTGGGCATCTCGGCCGGGAGGGAAGACGACAACAACCTGCTTGCACTGCGCTTCTCCATACCGCTGCAGATCAGAAACAGTTATCAGAGCAACGTTGAAGCCGCCCGCCAGGATGCGCTGCAGGCCGAACAGCTGGCGCAGCAGATCTACTGGGAACTGCGCGCACAACTCGAGAGCGCCGAACAGCGCTATACCGTGATTTCCAATGCCTGGAAAACCTGGCTCTCCCAGGGCCGCAGCAGCCTGCAAAAGCGCATCGAACTGCTCGAAACCCTGTGGCGCGCCGGCGAAATCAGCACCACGGATTATCTGCTGCAGGTACAACAGACACTGGACACACAAATCGCCCGCATCGAATTGCATGGCGACCTCTGGAATGCCTGGCTGGCCTGGATGAACTACTCCGCAAGCCTGAACGGCTGGCTGACGACAAGTAATTAGTTAATTGATTGGTTTCAAAACTCGGCATTCGCAAGTTTAGTGGCCTGTTACCACCTTGTCACCCCGGCGCAGGCCGGGGTCCATTGTCCACGATGGATTCCGGCCTGCGCCGGAATGACCACCACAAAACAACCATCTGTTTACTGAGCTTTGTAACTAGTCACAGACAATCAAGAGACAAGACATCATGAAATCGAACAATCACAAAATGAATTTACTCCTGCTGGCATTGACGTACGGCGGCGTCGGTATTGCTGGGGATGATCATGGCCACGAGCACGAAGCCTCCACCAAGACAGAACAACACGAAGAGCACGCAGAGGATGAGCACGGCCACGACGAAGAAGCCGGTAACACGGTTCACTTGAACGATGAACAGCGGCGTACCGCCGGGATCGTGGTGGAATCCCTCGAACCCAAGCCGGTAGCCGATGAAATCGAGGCGCCGGGTGAAGTCACACTCAACACCTATGCCACCAGCCAGATCACGCCCCGCATCGAGGCCCAGGTGGTCGAACGCTATGCCCGCCTTGGTGATGAAGTGAAAAAAGGCCAGCCCCTGGTGCTGCTATCCAGCGCCACCATGGCCGAAGCACAGGGCGCGCTCCTGCTTGCCGCCAAGGAATGGCAGCGGGTGAAAAAGCTGGGCAAAAAGGTCGTCTCCGCGCAACGCTATCTGGAGAGCCGCATCACCTATCAGCAGGCTTATTCCCGCCTGCTGGCCTATGGCATGACCGAAAAACAGGCCAACAGGCTAGTGAGCAATTCAGCCATCGGCAAGGCGGACGGCAGCTTCACTCTGCTGTCCCCGCAAAACGGCACGGTCATCAGGGATGATTTCATCATCGGTCAGATGGTGCAGCCCGGTGATCTGCTGTTCGAGATCACCGATGAATCCAGCATCTGGGTAGAGGCACGGATCAACCCCACTGTCATGCGGCAGGTACATATCGGGGCGACGGTCAGAATCCTTTCGGGTAACCAGTGGGCTTCCGGAAAGGTCGTGCAGATCCATCATGCCCTGGATGAAGTCACACGCACCATGGCAGTGCGCCTGGAGATCCCCAACCCCGGCGATCACCTGCATCCCGGCCAGTTCGTGACCGCACGCATCGGGACCGGGCAATCGGGCAAGGCCGTCCTGTCGCTGCCCACGGATGCCGTCATGCGCAGCCCTGACGGGGACTGGCAGGTTTTCGTGGAACAGGAACCCGGCGAATACGCGCCCGTGGAGGTGGAAGTCGTCAGGCAGATTCCCGGCCTGGCCGTCATAGAAGGCCTGAAACCCGGCACCCGCGTGGTAACGAAAGGCGCCTTCTTCGTCCAGTCCGAGCTGGCCAAGTCCGGCTTTGCCGTACACAACCACTAGGAGGAGTCTGCCATGCTCAATCGAATCATCGACTGGTCAGTGTCCAACCGCCTACTGGTGGTGCTGGGCCTGATCGCCGTACTGGGTGCAGCTGGCATGCTGATCCCCAAACTCAATCTCGACGCTTTTCCGGACGTCACCAACGTACAGGTACAGATCAATACCGAAGCCGAAGGCCTGGCCGCAGAAGAGGTGGAACAACTGATCACCTATCCCATCGAGGCCGTAATGTACGCCCTGCCGGACGTGGAGGAAGTGCGTTCGATTTCCAAGACCGGCCTGTCCGTGATCACCGTCGTATTCAAGGAAAGTACCGACATCTACTTCGCACGACAGCTGGTTTTCGAACGTCTGCAGGATGCCAGGGAACAGATCCCCGAAGGCGTGGGCACTCCAGAAATGGGGCCCAACACCTCCGGCCTGGGACAGGTCTATCAGTACATCCTGCGCTCCACCGACCACGATAAATACGATGCAATCGCCCTGCGCAGCCTCAACGACTGGGTGGTGAAACTGCTGCTCCTGCCCGTGGACGGCATTACCGAAGTGCTCTCCTACGGTGGCGAGGTCCGCCAGTACCAGGTGCAGGTCGATCCGCGCAAGCAGCTATCCTACGGCATCCATATCGATGACATCGCACAGGCCATCGAGGACAACAACCGCAATGCCGGCGGCTGGTATCTCGATCGCGGCTCGGAACAGCTGGTCATACGTGGCGTCGGCTGGGTCAGCGCCGGCGAAAAAGGCCTGCAGGACATACGCAACATCCCCCTCAAGGAGCAGGATGGCGTAGTAGTCCATGTCGGCGATATCGCCACCGTGGAGTTCGGCGGTGAAATACGTCAGGGCGCCGTCACCATGACCCGGCGGGATGAAAACGGCAACCCCGAGCCTCTGGGCGAGGTGGTGGCCGGCATCGTGCTCAAGCGTCTGGGTGCCAACACCAAGGCCACCATCGATGCCGTCAAGGAGCGCCTGCCTGCGATCCAGCAGGCGCTGCCGGATGGCGTCACCATCGAACCTTTCTATGACCAGTCCGACCTGGTGGAACAGGCAGTGGATACGGTCAGCCGCGCCCTGGGCGAAGCTTTTGTGCTGATCGTGGTGGTACTGCTGCTGTTCCTGCTCAATATCCGTGCCACCCTGCTGGTGCTGGTATCGGTGCCCCTTTCCATCGGTCTGGCCCTCACCGCCATGAGCTACTGGGGGCTGTCCGCCAACCTCATGTCCCTCGGCGGCCTGTCCATTGCCATCGGCATGATGGTGGACGGCTCGGTGGTAATGATGGAAAACATCTTCAAGCATCTGACACGGCCGGATGAAGAACACCGGAAGAAGATAGAATCCGATGTCGCCCCGGGAGATCTGCATCCTTTCGATGCAGAGCATGACAGTCACGGCATCGCTCTGCGCATACAGGAAGCAGCCCGTGAAGTCGGCCGGCCGGTGTTCTATGCGGTGATCATCATCATCGTGGTCTTTGCACCCCTGTTTGCCCTGGAAGGCGTAGAAGGCAAATTGTTCCAGCCCATGGCCATTTCCATCGTGCTGGCCATGATCACCTCGCTGGTGGTGGCACTCGTGGTCATGCCGGCACTGGCAACCTTTTCCTTTCGCAAGGCGGTCAGGCATCGCAACAGCCCGGTATTCGTTCCCATCGAATGGCTGTACAAGCGCAGCCTGCGCTTCGCCATGAAAGCGAGATGGCTGGTGGTAGCCTTTGCCCTGGTTCTGTTCGCCGGCGCCATGGTGCTGTTACCGAAACTCGGCACCGAGTTCGTTCCCGAACTCGAAGAAGGCACCATCAACATCCGCGCCACACTGGCACCGTCCGCCAGCCTGGATACGGCGCTGGGCGTCGCTGCGGAGCTGGAAAAACAGCTCATGAAATTCCCTGAAGTCACCTATGCGTCCAGCCGCGTAGGACGTGCAGAGCTTGGCGGCGACCCCGAGCCTGTTTCCAACGTGGAAGTCTATGTGGGGCTCAAGCCAATCGGAGAATGGACCACCGCAAAAAACCGCTTCGAATTGCAGAAGAAGTTCGAAGCGGCACTGTCCACCCATCCCGGCCTACTGTTCACGTTCTCCCAGCCCATCGCCACCCGCGTGGACGAGCTGTTGTCCGGCGTCAAAGCGCAATTGGCCATCAAGCTGTTCGGACCTGATCTCGATGTGCTAGCGGAAAAAGGCAAAGCCATCGAACAGCTTGCCAGAAAGGTGGAAGGCACCCGCGACGTGGAAATGGAGCAGATCGCCGGCGAGGCGCAACTCACCATTCGGCCACGGCGGGATATTCTGGCGCGTTACGGCATACCCACTTCACAGGTCATGGATCTGGTATCCAACGGAATCGGGGGGATGGAGGCCGGTCAGGTCATCCAGGGCAACGAACGCTATGATATCTATGTGCGTCTGGCCAAAGCCTACCGACAGGACGTGGAAACCCTGCGCCAGCTGGTGCTGCAGGCGCCGGGCGGTGCGTGGGTGCGCCTGGGCGAGGTGGCGGATGTGGTCATCGAGTCCGGCCCGCCCCAGATCCGTCGCGACGACGTGCAACGCCGTGTGGTCATCCAGTCCAACGTGGAAGGCCGGGACATGGGCGGGCTGGTCACGGAACTACGGCAGCGCATCGCCACCGAGGTCAACCTGCCTCCCGGCTATTCCGTGGTGTTCGGTGGACAGTTCGAGAATCAGCAACGCGCCCAGCAGCGGCTGATGATCGTCGTACCCCTGTCCCTGGGGCTGATCTTCCTGCTGCTGTATTTCGCCTTTCATTCCATCGGCCAGGCCATGCTCATCATGTTGAACGTACCTCTCGCGCTTATCGGCGGTATCGCGGCCCTGTATTTCACGGGGCAATACCTGTCCGTGCCGGGCTCCATTGGCTTCATCGCGCTCTTCGGCGTAGCGGTGCTCAACGGTGTGGTCATGGTGAATGCCATCAACCAGAACGTCGAAGCTGGAGAAGCCATGCAGGATGCCGTGTATCAGGGCGCCCTCTCCCGTCTGCGACCGGTGCTCATGACGGCGGCCATTGCGGCACTGGGACTGATTCCCATGCTGCTGTCCCATGGGGTAGGATCAGAAGTTCAGCGCCCCCTCGCCACCGTGGTGGTCGGTGGTCTTGCATCGAGTACGCTCCTGACGCTTTTTGTATTGCCGGTGCTCTACAAGCTGTTTTCACGGGGTGTGCAGCAGGCATCGCGTTGAAAGAAACAAAACAACCCGGTTCGGCACTGGCCTGACCGGGCTGTTACCACTGAACCATGCCATTGTCGGAACAAACGCCGGCTTACAGAGGAACAAAAGAGAGAGATGAGCGGTTGCGGATGTGAAGTCGAATTAAAGGATGCCTCCCAGAAAAAGGTTTTAATCATCCTGCTGGCCATCAATGCCACCATGTTCGTCATCGAGCTGGCGGTGGGCTGGTATGCCGAGTCCACCGGACTGATCGCCGATTCCATGGACATGCTGGCCGATGCTATCGTCTACATCATCGGCCTGTACGCCATCGGCAAGACAGCCAGGCACAAGGCCAGGGCAGCCCTGACCAGCGGCTGGTTTCAGGCCGTGCTGGGGCTTCTGATTCTTGCCGATATCATCCGGCGTATCCTCTATGGGAGTGAACCCGTGTCCCTGCTGATGATGGGCATGGGTGTGCTCGCACTGATCGCCAACGTCTACTGCCTTGTTCTGATTCAGGAACACAAGGATGGCGAAGTGCATATGCGCGCCAGCTGGGTCTTCTCCAAGAACGATGTCATTGCCAACAGCGGCGTCATCCTCGGCGGTCTGCTGGTCTGGTTGCTGGACAGCCGCTGGCCGGATCTGATCATCGGCAGCCTCATCGCCCTGATCATTCTCAATGGCGCGAGACACATCATTATGGATGCACGCAATGAATACACTGGCGAGGATGAGCCGGGCAGTTGCAGTGGTTCAAGTTGTGATGACGGGCTGATTGCTCCGCTGAAGGGACAAGATGAGCAATAGGAAAAGCTTATTGATTTAGATATTCACCCTGGCACAGCAACTGGCAGGAGACCGCATCCAAGCATCCAGATTGTAGCATCAGCTTACTTCCGCCTGCTTTCCGATCTGGCATTCAGGACAGCATCCGAAGACACATCAAGGACCATCAACACATCGTCTATTGATTCGCCCCCGATTCGAAATCTATCCCTGAGGACCCCAACCTCAACAAATCCCAGTTGCTGATAGAGCGCACGCGCCCTGGTATTGTTTCCAAACACCCTAAGATCGATCCAGGTAAGAAACTCCTTGCCACATGCATAATCAATAGCCGCATTCATCAGCTGCTTGCCTAAACCATTGCTACGATAGTCCTCTTCGATACCAATGCCCAATTCACAGCGATGACTCCCCACTCTCAAGCCATCATGCTTGAGATCAACATGGCCAATTATCACCCCTGAAACGGTATCCTGCGCACAGAACCACCTCTGCCAACCCGGCCTGTCGAGAGGCAATAGCGCTTTCTCCACGGAGATTCCTCCGGGGCCGTCCGGATCGTCAGAAGTGAACGGCATGAAATGGACGCCATTCCGGCCGGATTCTTTCACATGTCGCTGAAGATGCTCCTCCAGCTCAGAACGGATAGCAGCGGTAAACTGCTTTATCTCCACATTATTTAAATTCACGGTCCCCATACGTCCCGTTAGCCCTCATGAGCCTGATGTAGCAACCACTCCGAATACCCAGTAAACCCCATGAGGTCCCTCGGTTCGTTGAAGACGCCGATAAACCAACCCATAGCAATTGATAGCAATTGAGCGATTGGGGAACGTCAGACCACGTTTTTGATTGTATGTTTTGGTCCTTTGGACCACACCGCGTATTTGGGTTCAGAGTAAAAATTCGCTGGCTATTCTGGTGCAATAATGTGGTTCTTCGACGTTTCATGTGGATTTCACTATTGAAGCAGACGGGCTGGCAATCAAATAAATCATGGTCATAAAGGTATCGGTGCTACGGCAAGCACGTGCCTTTGATCTGGCGGCTTGGAACAGGCCATTAAAACCTTCCAGTCGTGCATTGGTATAAGTTAATGTCCAACGACGCACTACACGTTCAGCATGATTGGCCAGGGTTTCCAGGAGGATTGTATGCCTATGCCAAAAAGCAAAATCTCGTTGCCGTCCATTCTTGTTCCTCATGCCAGTATTTCTGACTACACTGGCTCAAGCTTAGCAGGCTGTTGAAAAGAACACATATTTCTCCGTTCCCTTTGGAAGACAG
>CAZFXI010000029.1:0-31866 GCA_964522855.1 uncultured Sedimenticola sp. | reverse complement strand
CCGGGGTCCATTGTCCACGATGGATTCCGGCCTGCGCCGGAATGACCAACAATCGATTTTTCCAGTTTGCTGAGCTTTGTAACTAATCAGTAAAGATAAATTGTAACTTTTTGTGCCCAATGGTTGTAAAAAAATTCGGGTTCTGCCGGTCTGGATGGGAATGAGTAACTTGATTAGGAGTCGGCCTATGCGTTGTGTGTGTGTACCAATAAAATCTGTTTTCCTTGTGCTGACCATATCGCTGGTCTCAACCGTTGTGGCTGGCGGCGCCGTGCCTTGGCAGAGCTGGTCTGACGCCGCCTTTGCCCAGGCAAAGGAAGGCGACAAACTGGTTCTGCTGGATCTCAGCGCCGAATGGTGCGCCTACTGCAGAAAAATGGATGAAACCACTTGGCGGAATCCTGCGGTATTGGCGGCTATCGAGCAGGACTATGTGCCGATTCAGATTGTGGATGAAAAAGATCCGGAACTGGCGGAACGTTACCGGCAACACGGCCGACCGGCGGTGATCATCATGGATGCCGATGGCAAGGAACTGATGCGCAAGCGCGGTTACATGAAACCCCAATGGATGGAATGGATGCTGCAGGCAGTGGTTCAGGAGCATGCGAGCGGCAAACCATGAGGCGCCGCAGCTTTGTTTGCTGGAGCGTGAGCACCGTGTTGCTGAGCCGCGTTTCGACAGCCCATGCAAAAAGCTGGATGCCGGATTTTTCTGCCATCCGGCTCAAGGCCACCGGCATGAATGCAGCGCAGTGGCAGGTGATCGCCGCGGTGCAGGCGCATCTGTTTCCTTCCGAACGGAACGTGCCTGGAGCGGTAGAAGTGAATGCAGCGCCCTATCTGCAATGGGTGCTTTCGGATCCTTCCCTGGAGAAGTCCACGCGGGATTTCATGCGTGAGGGTGTGGCGTCCGTGATGGGGTTGAGCAAAACGGCGTATGGCCAGCCTTTTCCCGTATTGTCAGTCGAGCAAAAAGAAAGCTTGCTACGCAAATTCGAGGCCCAGTCGGGTGGACAGGATTGGCTGCGGGAAGTGCTGAGTTATATCCTCGAAGCCACACTTACCGATCCGGTGTACGGCGGCAATCCCGATGGTATCGGTTGGAAATGGCTGGCACACAAGCCGGGTTACAAGCGCCCGCCTGCGGACAAACGGTATTTTCTCCTATGAACCATGATTTTGATGTGTGTGTCATCGGTAGTGGTGCCGGTGGTTCGCCTGTAGCCTTGACCCTGGCCCGGGCAGGGCATTCGGTGCTGGTGCTGGAGCGGGGCCCCTGGTATGGCACAGATGATTTCTACAAGGACGAACTGGCCTGCTGCCTGCGGGATGTGTACAAGCCCAACCGCAAGGACGAGCCGCATATCATCGAACTGGAAGACGATGACGGTGGCTGGCAGGCGCAGACTACTGATCACGGTCGCTGGAATTTCTGGAACGGCAACTGTGTTGGAGGTTCCAGCAACTTCATGAGTGGTTATTTCCACCGTCTCAAGCCAGTGGATTTCCACCTGTTGTCCGAATTCGGCCCCATCGAAGGGGCCAACATGGCGGATTGGCCCATCAGCTATGATGATCTGGAACCCTGGTACACCCTCGTGGAACAGGAAGTCGGGGTGTCGGGCAGGGTAGAGAATCATCCCCATGCGGAACCTCGCAGCAAGTCGGCTTTTCCCTATCCTCCCCTGCAGGAACATGCGGTTGCGGGGATGCTGGATGAGGCGGGGAAGAAGCTGGGATTTCACCCTTTTCCCACCCCCCGGGCCATTCTTTCCCGCCCGGACAAGGGCCGCAACAGTTGTGCTTACAACGGTGGGTATTGCGGCAGCACAGGTTGTTCCACCGCCGCCAAGGGCAGCGCCAGGGTGGCCTTGCTGGAAAAAGCCGTGGCTACAGGTCGCTGCGAAGTGCGCCCCCATTCCCTGGTCAAGCGTATCATTACCGATACCCGGGGCAGGATTACGGGTGTGGAATATTTCGACCAGGCCGGTGCGCTCAGGCAGGTGGATGCCAGGATCTATGTGGTTGCCTGCCAAGCCATCGAGACAGCCAAGCTGCTGCTGCGCTCCACCGGTCCGAAATTTCCTGAAGGATTGGCCAATTCCAGCGGTCTGGTGGGGAAGAACCTGTTGTTCGCTGGTGGTGGGGCAGGCTCCGGGCAACTGCCCTACGCCAAATTCAGCAAGGCAAAGGCACAGGAACTGGCGCAAACCGGGTTTTTCATCAATCGGGCCCTGCAGGACTGGTATGTCATCGATGACAAGGGCTTCGGTCCACGCCAGAAAGGCGGTACCATCGACTTCGTGCATGTCCATCCCAGCCCCGCCTTGCGCGCCAGTCGGCACCTGGACGGAGACCATGGCCTGGTCTGGGGCAAACCCCTGAAGCGCAATCTGGAACACCTGTTCCGCGATGCGGTACCGCTCAAGATCGAGGCATTCTGCGACTGGCTGCCCATCGATGACAGTTTTGTCACCCTGGATGCCTCGAAAAAGGACAAATGGGGCATGCCTGTGGCCAGGGTGCGGGCGGGTTTCCATGTACAGAATCTGAAAGTGGGCTGGTATCTGGCGGCGAAAGGTGCGGAAATGCTCAAGGCCATCGGTGCGGAAGATGTGATTTCCTTTGCTTCCGGTGCGCCGCCCACAAACCTGCTGGCGGGAACTTGCCGCTTTGGAACCGATCCAACAAAATCTGTGCTAAATGCAAACTGCCGTGCCCATGAGCTGGACAATCTGTATGTCACCGATGGAAGTTTCATGCCCACCGGTGGTAGTGTGCCCTACACCTGGACCATTTATGCCAATGCTTTTCGGGTTGCTGATCACCTGCTTCAGCGTCTGGGAAAGCCCCATCAAGAACAATCATGACTGAGAGAACATCGATGAAAAAAATGAAACTGCTTACCGCCATGGGGCTGTCTTCCGCCCTGTTCGTATCCGCCACAGGATTTGCCGCAGAGGCACTGTCCCCGGAGCAAAAGGCCGAAGTGCAAAAGCTTATCGGCAGCTATCTGAAGGAAAATCCGGAGGTGGTGATCGAGGCCATACAAGTCTGGCGGCAGAAACAGGATGCGGCAGAAGCTGCGATGAGCAGGGAGACCATTGCTGAGTTGATGGCCGAAGCCAAGGATACCAAATCGCCGGTTTGGGGAAACCCCGAGGGTGACGTGACCATCGTGGAGTTTTTCGACTACAACTGCCCGTATTGCAAGAAGGTCTTTCCCAGTGTGAAGAAGCTCATTGCCGATGACGGCAATATCAAGGTGGTAATGAAGGAGCTGCCGGTGCTCGGGCCAAATTCCGAATATGTGGCGAAAGCCGCGCTGGCTGCCCAGAAGCAGGGAAAATATGATCTGTTCCATGCCCGGATGATGAACAAGAACAGCCGTTTGTCAAAGGAAGGCGTGCAGGAAGCGGCAAAAGCCGTTGGCCTGGATCTGGACCAGCTGCAAAAGGATATGGCGTCCGCCGAAGTACAGCAGGAACTGGAGCGTGCCAGCGTGTGGGCACAGCGTCTGGGGGTCAACGGTACGCCAGCTTTCGTGATTGGAGAGGAGCTGATACCGGGGGCCATCGATGGCGACCGCATGAAACAGTTCGTTGAGTTGGCAAGAAAGAAGAAATAGCGGAATGCCATGTAGTGCCCTCTCCCTCGGGGAGAGGGAATCTTCAAAATGTCAGCATTTCTTACACAGAAGATGGTCTACAGACAGCTTGCCCGGGCCGTGGAAGACGATGAACAACAACATGGTACCCCAGAGGATGTGTTGTTGCAGACCAGCCGCGCCTTCTGTGCTGAACAGAAAACTGGCATAGGCAAAAACGGCAACGGCATTGAAGGCAAACAGGGCCAGGGATGAAAGCCGGCCAGCGATACCCAGTGCGACGAGAACGGGAAGAGAAAGCTCGGCGGCTGTGCCTGCCCAGGCCGCCAGTTGCGGGGACAGCAGGGGGACATTGTATTCGTACTCGAACAGCATCAGTGTGGTGTCCCAGCTCTGGATCTTGACCATTCCGGATTTGATGAAGGCCCACGCGACCCACAGCCTTACAGCGAGGTCGAAAACAGGGGACAACAGATCCAGAAATCGCGCGACGGCGCTATAGGGTTTTACGAGGGTTTGAAGCAGGCTCATGTTCACTCCTTCTGTCTGCTCCCGAAAGAGCGTCAGAAAAGACCTGCGACCGAGGGGGTACTTCAGCCTTCAGCCGCAGGTACGGGTTTACTTCTTGACCTTGCCACCTACGATTTTTTCGCAAGTGCCTTCCGGCACATAGACCCATTCATCGGCACCGCCATCCTTTGTGGCTTGTCCGGCACAGGCATGGCCCGAGGTGCCGCAATCGTTTTTACCGGCCTTGGCAATACCCATACATTTTTCAAAACCGGGTTTGCCGGCCAGGGCGCTTCCGCTGATGCCCAGTGACAGCATGGCTACAGTAACAGCGCCGAGAATAATGGATTTTTTCATGGAGAATCTCCTTTCAGTGTTATTGTCCTGAATCCACAAGGGTTCAGGAATATGAAAACAAGCAAATTAAAGTAACGACCGGGAAATCTCCCGGTTCGAATACAATGACCTGACAGGGAGCAGTTTTATTTCTCCCTATCCAAATTTTTGACTTGTCGGGAAACAAAGCGTTCCCTATCAGGGTCTTGATAGTAGTGATTACAGCCAAAACTTGCCACCATGAAATGTGAACAATTTCAGAACCAGTTGATGCAGGATCCCTCCTGCGAAGATGACGATTTTATCGCTCATCGAGAGCAATGCGCGCCCTGTGCCCGGGAATGGGAACAGGCCCAGGCATTCGAGGCTATCTTGCGTACGGCCATATCGGTAAAAGCCGACAAGCTGTTGGAGGTAAAGCATCCACGGCGCCGGACAACCAGTTGGTGGCAACAAACCTGGGTCAGGGCGGCATCCGTGGCGCTATTGATTGGTGCAAGCGTGGCGGGATTCAATCTGGCGCAACAGCTGTTTTCCGCAGAGAATCTGCCGCAGCTGGTTGTACACCACATTCAAAAGGAACCAGAAATGCTCAACACCCGGCATGTCCTGGATGAATTGGAACTGATGACCGTGCTATCTCCACAGGGGTTCGATCTGGTTGAAATTCCAGGGACAATCACCGCCGCCGCTCCCTGCTGGATACGCAAAGGGCGCGGTATGCATCTGGTCTTGCGGGGAGAGAGTGGGCCGGTAACGGTTCTTCTGATGCCTGGAGAGTATGCGCAGCAGCAGGCCGTAGTGTCTGCTTCTTTGTCGGGAATGTTGATTCCAACGGGTTGGGGAAGCATGGCGGTGGTCAGCCATGCAGGCGAGGATATTCAACCCCTGGTGCATTCCCTGCAGCAGGATGTACGTTGGAAGGGCATGCCGTCCACGGTTTCTTTTTAGCTACTGTGACTGAAGGGTATCGACTTCAGCTCGATGCTGTTTCCAGGACTTTTTGTTGTTCGGCGATGATTTCCCGGATGCCTTTGGCCGCCAGATCGAGCATCTGGCGCATTTCTTCGCTGCTGAAGACCGCGCCTTCTGCAGTACCCTGTACCTCGATGAAGCCGCCCGTCTCATTCATGACCACGTTCATGTCGGTTTCGGCATTGGAGTCTTCGGCGTAATCCAGATCCAAGACTGGCTTGCCGGCATAAATACCGGTGGAAACCGAAGCCACACGGTGAATGATGGGATTTTCAGTCAGTCGGCCCTTTTTCAGCAGCCCATCCACAGCCAGGGCGAGGGCGACAAAACCACCGGAAATGGAGGCCGTGCGCGTACCACCATCCGCCTGGATGACATCACAATCCAGGGTGATGGTATGTTCACCCAGTTTATTAAGGTCCATGGCGGCACGCAGGGAACGGCCGATAAGGCGTTGTATCTCCATGGTGCGGCCACCCTGTTTCCCCCGTGCGGCTTCGCGCCCCATACGGCTGTTGGTGGAGCGCGGCAACATGCCATATTCTGCTGTCACCCACCCGCCCTGGTCCTTGTCCATCCAGCGTGGAGTGCGCTCCTCTACGGTGGCAGTACAGATGACGCGGGTATCGCCGAAGCTGACCAGTACGGAACCTTCGGCATGCTTGGTGAAATGGGTGATAAAGCTGACAGGACGCATTTCGTCATTGGCGCGGCCGCTCGGTCTCATTGAGGTTTCCTCGGGTGGTGAGTCTGAATGTACAGATTTGGACTAGGGTTCTGAAATATTCTGGGTAATCAGTGTATTGAGGTGATCGATGGCAGATAACAGCTCGTTTTCGCTATCGCCTGCAATGTAGGATGCGTTGACTCCGCAGCTGCCACCATCGACGCGAATACCCAGCGCACTGATATTGTCGCTGTGGGATTGTGCATTTTTTTCCGCCACGCCGCCCAGCATGTGAAGCGCCTTTTTCAGCGGAAAAACATTCCACAGGGTTTCGACCAACTGCTGTTGGGGCAGTTGATTCCAGAGGCCATCGGAGCAGAGTAGCAGCACATCATTGGGCTGCAGCGGAAACGGTGGCTCTGTGGATGGCATGGGTGCGCTGCGCTGCCCGCCAACACAGCGCGTCAACGCACGGTTGCCAGGTGTCTCCTCTCCCCGTAGGCCCCGCTGCGCCACGCTGTGATCGGTGGATTGCAGAATGATGTCACCTTCCCTGATCAGATAGAAACGGCTGTCTCCGGCGTAACTCCAGTAACAGTAGCCGTCCTGAATCAATGCCATAACCACGGTTGTGCGGGGTGCAATACTGGGATTCTGCGCTTGTCCATACTGGTTGATGAGTTTATGAGCGTGCGCGACGCAATGGTGGAAAAAAAATCGGGGGCTGCTGATGGGCTTGGGGGTTTTCAGGAAAATCTGCTCACAGACATTGAGCATGAACTGTGCAGCGACTTCGCCTTTGGGGTGTCCACCCAAGCCATCGGCCAAAACCATCAGACAGCTTTGCCCGTAGTTGAAGATGGCACAGCGATCCTGGTTGTTGGACCGGTCACCCTGCAGGGAAATGCGTGCGGTTTCCATCAGCTTGCCTTGCGTGCTCCAGTTTTGGCCGGGTCTTTGTTCAGTTGCTTGAGCAACAGGGCTGCAGATTGTATACGCTTCTGGGGATCGATTTCCATGGCTTGATCGATGGCTTGAAGAATATGCCGGGGATAGCGCTTGCCAAAAGCCTCCACCGCGGGAACCATGGTGTCCTTGGCGTGACGCTCGATAGCCGTCGGGGGTGGGCGTCCCTCGATACAGGTGCGCATACTGGCGCCAATGGCATAGATATCGGTCCAGGGGCCAACCTTGCTGATGCCGCGGTATTGTTCGATGGGGGAAAACCCGGGGGTGATGACCTGGGCTTTCTTCTTGCCTTCCGTACTCAGGTGGTAAACCGCGCCGAAATCCAGTAACAAGGGTCTTCCTCCAGGACGGATATGAATGTTGCCGGGTTTGATGTCCAGATGCAGGTGCTGGGCATTGTGTATCAATTCCAGGGCATCCAGCAGGGGGGGGAACACGGTCATGAGAAAGCGTGTACTCAGTCCGCCCTTGCGTCGTTTTATGTAGCGTCCCAGATTCTTTCCGGGCTGGTAATCCATCACCAGATAGGCCGTCTGGTTGTCCAGGAAACAGTTGCGTACATTGACGATATTGGGATGGCGCAGCATGGCCAGCGCCTTGGCTTCTAGGAAAAACAGCCGTAACCCACGATAGAACTTGTCCTTGGCTTCTTCGTTGGCAAAAAGAATTTCACCTTTCTCGTTACGGTGGCCAAAACGCTTGGGCATGTACTCCTTGATAGCGACTTCGTCATGGGAATCTTCCTCTTCTCCAAGGTAAATAAGGCTGAACCCACCGCTGCCGATGAGCTTGTGTACCTTGTAATAGTCCAGCCGGGTACCTGAAGGCAATGGCTCGCGTGTTTCCGATGACATGAAAGATCTTATTTAAAAGGACAACCCAATATAAACCAAAGTATCATAAAGGAAATGACATTTGTGCAGTAATTTATCGGAGCCGGGAACAGATGATACGAAGTATGACGTCCTTCGCACGGGGAGGCGACACACAGGACGGAATCGAGCTGATATGGGAACTGCGCTCGGTAAATCACCGCTATCTTGAAATCCAACCGCGTCTGCCCGAGGATTTCCGTCAGCTGGACGCGGGCGTGAGGGAAGCGGTGGCGCGTCGCCTGGGGCGTGGCAAAGTGGAATGTGGCTTGCGCTACAAGGCCAGTGGCGCCAGTATCGCCGCCATTTCGCTGAATGAACCCGCGCTGGATCAGTTGCTTGGCGCCATGGAGACGATCCGCAATCGGGAATCGCTGTTGAAGGAGCCGGACATCATGGCGGTGCTTTCCTGGCCGGGAGTGACCGTCGCTACGGCACCGGATCTGACGCCGGTCCAGGAAAAAGCCAAGCAGTTGCTGGACAAGGTTCTGGACGATCTGGTCGCCACCCGGGAACGCGAAGGTGAGCGTCTGGCCGGGTTGATCAAAAGCCGTTGTGAACTGCTGCAGGCGCAGGTTGAGAAAGCTCGGGAGCGTATGCCGGTGGTCATCGAAGCGGTGCGCGAACGTCTGCGTTCCCGCTTGGCGGAAGTGTGTGAGAACCTGGATGAACAGCGCCTGGAACAGGAAATGGCGCTGTTGGCCCAGCGTCTGGATGTGGATGAGGAAATGGACCGTCTGGCTACCCATCTGCAGGAGGTACAGCAGGTGCTGAAACGGGATGAACCCGTGGGCAGACGCCTGGATTTTCTGATGCAGGAACTCAACCGCGAGGCAAATACCCTGGGTTCAAAGTCTGCGGATAGCGAAACCACGGCCATTTCCGTCGAAATGAAAGTGCTCATCGAACAGATGCGTGAACAGGTACAGAACATTGAATGACAGCAACATGGGAATCCTCTTTATCGTGTCCGCACCATCCGGCGCCGGAAAAACCAGCCTGCTCAAGGAGCTGCTGAAGTCGGATGACAAGCTGGCCCTGTCGGTATCGCATACCACACGGGCGCCAAGGCCCGGTGAAGAAAATGGCGTGCACTACCATTTTGTTTCCGTCGATGAATTCATGCGACAGGCCGGAGAAGGGGCTTTTCTCGAGCAGGCCCAGGTCTTCGACAATTACTACGGTACGAGCGAGGAAGGCGTAAAATCCCAGCTGCAGGCGGGTCTCGATGTGGTGCTGGAAATCGACTGGCAGGGTGCTCAGCAAGTGCGCAAGGCCTTTCCAAAGGCCGTTTCCATCTTTATCGTCCCCCCTTCCATCGCGGCGTTACGCGAACGTCTGGGCAACCGCGGCCAGGATGATGAAATGATCATCGAAAGGCGTATGCGTGATGCGCAAAAAGAATTGTCCCATTATGCCGAATATGACTATCTGGTGGTGAATGACCGTTTCGAGGATGCCCTGGATGATCTGGGCTGCATCGTTCGCAGCGAAAGATTGCGCCTGGAAAGGAATGCCCGGCGCCATGCGGTAGCACTACAGGAAATGCTGGACTGACTAGCGCTGGCAATGGCTGCAATAGTAGCTGGAACGTTGCCCCAGGGTCTTTTGCCGCACAGACCTTCCGCAGTTGGGGCAGGGCAGCCCTTCACGACCGTAGACCTGTAGCTCCTGGGAAAAATAACCGGGCTTGCCATCCGCCTGAACAAAATCCTGCAAGGTGGTGCCGCCGCGTTTGATGGCGGTAGCGAGTATCTGCCTGATTGCCTGAGCCAGCCGTTCATACCGTTGTGCCGAGATGTTGTTGCAAGACCTGGTGGGTAGGATGCCTGCCTGGAACAGCGCTTCATTGGCATAGATATTTCCCACGCCCACCACCACCTTGCCATCCATGATGAACTGTTTCACCGACACGCGGCGCCTGCGTGAGTGTTGGTGCAGATGTTTGCCGGTGAATGCTTCAGATAGCGGTTCCGGGCCGAGTTTTTCCAGCAACGGATGCTGGCTGACCGGTTCGTCGGTCCAGAGTACCGCGCCGAAGCGGCGGGGATCATGCAGCCGTAGGCACCGCTTGCCGAACACCAGATCGAAATGATCATGTTTTTCTGCCGGAGTCGATGCCGGCAGGATGCGCAAGCTGCCGGACATGCCCAGGTGCAGTAACAGGCAGCCATTGCTGAAATGCAGCAGCAGGTATTTCCCGCGACGCTCGATATCTTGCAGTTTGCGTTTTCTGAGCAGCGCGGGGAGTTCGTGTGGTATGGGCCAGCGCAGTGCGGGATTGCGAATGATGACAGTGGTCACGATTCTTCCCTGAATATGTGGCTGTATGCCGCGACGGGTGGTTTCGACTTCCGGGAGTTCGGGCATGATTCAGGGCGTGGGCTTTTGCGACAGGTAGTGTGTGTAGCCATCGCTGATCAAATGTATCTGCTTGTCGACCTGTACATAACGCAATCCGGTAACCGGGTCGATGTTTCCGAAGTTGATGTGCAGGTCATCCAGTTGCAGCGTGTAGATCGGCGGTTGCAGGCCGAAGGATTTCAGGTCGTGATCGGTAGCGGAAAAGCGGTGCAGGCTGGGCAGCTGGGCAATGTGCAACAGTCTGGCTGGCAGATTTTCATCGCCGACCGGGTTGCCGGTCGTCAGGTCGATCCAGCCTTTATCCTGATGTCGAAGTCGCGTAAAAACCTGTGTGCTGTGATGGGTGACGATGTCGTGGATTTGGCTGGTGTCTCGGTCTGTGATGGGAACCCAGTTATCCTGTTGTCGGGAATGCAGAATGATGACCAAGCTCAACAGCATCGAGACGGTCAGTAGTATCCAGTTTGCACGAATGACCGGACTCATGCCTTCTTGCGCCTCCAGCCGATGAACAGACCGGTTGCGGTCAACAGCAAGGGGATGCCGAACAGGAATAGCGCCGCTACCCAGGCAATGGTGGCAGCGTTCCAGTGCAATTGCTGGTCGGGTGGTGTGAATTCCGGGATGTCGATCAGTTGCCGGTTATCACTGAGCCAGTGAATCAGTGCCAGGCCAAAATCCCGGTTGGCACCGTTGCCGATAAAGCTGTTGCTGAGGAAATTGCCGTCACCGACGACGACAACCTTCTGCGTATTGCCTTCGCCAGTTTCCCTGCTCAACGCCAGCGCCAGGGTCAAGGGTCCTCGCTGTTCCCCGGATTGCGGGTCTCGGGCAATGCTGCCCTTGAGTCTGCCGGTTTCATTCCAGCTGCGCGCTCCGGTTTGCAACAAAGGCGCTGCTGCCCATTTGTCGGTCATGATTTCCGGTACGCGGGCATGGGGGAGGAACACAGCTGCTTCCAGGTGTTTTTCCAGCGGTGCGCCGTCGGGAATCTTGCCGATGGCAATAGTGGGGCTGTCCATGCCCAGGTCGGCCGCCGCGGCGTCCACCACGGTTCCAGGGAGAAAGGCAATGCCCAGGTAGTGGGTCAGGGGCTGGGAAATCCAGCCATCGGCAAGCCACAGCAAGTTGCCTCCCCGTTCCAGATAGTTGAGCAGAATGGCTGTCTCATCGTCGGTCAGCGCCGTGGCGGGTGCGGCCAGTACCAACAGTCGGGCATTTTCGGGGACCTGTCCCGTGCTGCTCAACGCCAGTTCGATGAGCTTGTAGGATTTGTTCTCGAGCAGTTTGCCAAAGCTGCCCAGGTCGAAGTTTCTGTTGCCGGACAGCGCCGCCTCGCCATGACCTGTTATTCCCGCAATCCAGCCCAGATTGTCGGTGCTCAGGCGGGCGATGGCTTCCGTGAGCACCTGCTCGTTGACTGTGCTGATCCGCTCTTGCTTGCCAGCGTATTCCAGTAGCAGTAGGGGCGTTTGTTGTATATCCAGTTTTCTTGCGAGCTGCGGTTCCTGGCTGGGGTCGATGAACTTCAAGTTCAGCTGGGGATAGTGTTGCCGGTACTTGTCTGTCAGCAAGGTGATTTCTGCTCGTTGCACGGGAAGGTCAGGTACAAAAGCGGTGATCTTCAGAGCACCATCCAATTGCTGCAGCAGCGCCAGGGTTTGCGGGTGCAACTGATTGCGCCCCTGCTGGCTCCAGTCCCATTGCAGTGGGTAGAAGCTGGAAACATAAAGCACCAGCCCCAGGCAGATCAGCATCAGTAACTGCAGCAGGCGATGGCGCAATTTCACTCTCCGCCTCCCAGACGCCAGATGCGATGGGTGGCGAACCCCAGGGCGGCGCAGCCGATGGCAACGAAATAGGCGACATGGGGCGTCGTCACCAGCCCTTGCAGGAATGGCTGAAGATGGCTATTCAGCGAAAGCAGTTGCATCACGCCGGCGTTGCTGCCGTCGAGCAACCATAACAGGAACAGCAACCCCCAGGCCATGGCGGCGGCGGTCAGTGGCTGTTCGCTGATGGCCGACAACCAGATGCTGATAGCAACGATCATGCCTGCAAGCAGCAGCAGTCCAAGGAAGCTGGACAGCAGACGGCCGATGTCCACTGCGCTGCCGAGTTCCACCGTTGCTGCCATCAGTAGCGGAAGCAGCAACAGGGGCAGTATGGCCAGCAACAGCCCCAGCCATTTGCCCAGCACCAGCTGCCAGGGGGAAATCGGGGCCGACAGCAGCAAGGTTATGCGGCCACTGCGCAATTCACCGGCAAGGCTGCTCATGCCCAGCAAGGGGACGAGGATCAGCAACACCAGCGCAGCAGAGGACAAGGTAGGGGTTATGACCAGGTCGATGATTCCCAGGGTGCTGCCCGTGGCGACCAGATCCACGGCGATTTTCAGATAGACTTCCAACTGGAAAAACAGCAGCCAGGCCAGGAGCAGCTGTGCGGCAGCCAGGGCGATCCAGCCCCCAGCGCTGCTGTAGTGGGCGAGTAGCTCGCGGCGGGCAATGGCCCAGATCATGGGTGTTCCCCATCGTTGTTGATGGCTTCCGTGAGCAAGGCTTGGAGGTTGTATTGTGCAGGAATCAGTGCTTGCAGTTCCCAGCCTGCGGCAACGACTTGCTGTGCCAGTGTTTCTTCCGGAGCACACAATTCAAGCAGGTACCAGCCGTTTTCCTGATCCTGCACCGATTGTATTGCTGCAATCGTTTTCAGTCGGGCGGGGTCATCCGGTGGTGCCCCCAGCCGGATACGCACCATGCCGCCGCCATCAAGTGCCTGTTCTGCTACTTGATGCCCCTGGTTGAGGATAACCACCCGTTGGCAGAGCTGTTCTATATCCGTGAGGATGTGGCTGGCAAGAAGGATGCCGCTTTCACTGGCAAGGGTCCGGATCAGCTCACGCAGTTCCTGTGCCTGGGTGGGATCCAGTCCCGCTGTCGGTTCATCCAGGATCAGTATGGCGGGAGCATGTATCAACGCCTGGGCGATGGCGACACGCTGGGCCATGCCTTTGGAGAGACGGCCACAAAGCCGCCGCCCCAGCGAGGTCAGGTCGAGCCGCCGCTTCACCTTTTCCCTGGCCGTGCGTATCCGGGGAGCGCGCAATCCCCGCAGTTGTGCCGCAAAATCCAGATTTTCATCCACACTGAGGTTGGGATACAAGGGAGGCTGTTCAGGCAGCAGCCCGATATGACGTTTCGCCTGCGGGTGTTGATGCAGGTTCCTGCCCAGTACCTCCACATACCCGCTGCTCGGTGCCAGGGCGCCGCTGAGTAGCGCCAGCGTCGTGGATTTCCCCGCGCCGTTGACACCCAGTAGCCCGATGACTTCCCCCTGGTGAAGTTCCAGATTGAAGTCTGCCAGGCGGATGCTTTTCTGATCTGCCCTGCCCAGGTTTCTTGCACTCAATAACAGTGTATCCATGTCGGGACAATAATAATCCCTCTGGCCTGGTGACGCACACCTTATAATGCGCTGAATATCACTGTTTGTTGATTGATGGGCATGGTTTTACTTGGGGTAGATACTGGCGGTACGTTTACCGATTTTGTGCTCTGGCAGGATGGCGTGCTGAAAGTACATAAATTGTTATCCACACCAGACGCTCCTGAGCGGGCGATTATACAGGGGATCGCAGATCTCGGCCTGCAGGGTGAACGCCTGCGCATGGTGCATGGCTCTACGGTGGCGACCAACGCAGTGCTGGAAGGCAAGGGCGTGAAAACATTGTTCATCACCAACCGCGGATTTGCAGACATGCTCAGCATCGGTCGTCAGAACCGGACCGAACTCTACGATCTGCAACCACGACAACAACAGCCTCCGGTACCTTCGGAACTGTGTGTGGAAGTCGGCGGGCGTCTGTCGGCAGATGGCGAATTTGTGGATACCCTGTGTGCCGCTGATCTGGAACAACTGCACTCTCTGATCGTAGAACACCGGCCTGAATCGGTAGCGGTAAACCTGCTGTTCTCCTGGCTCGATGGAAAAACAGAACGGCAGATTGCGGCCGCGCTACCACCAGATCTGTTTGTTTCATTGTCATCAAAGGTTCTGCCGGAGATTCGGGAATATGAGCGTGGCATGGCGACCTGGCTGAATGCCTGGGTAGGGCCGTTGGTTCAGGGTTACCTGCAGCGATTGCAGTCCAGCCTGTCTGGCTGTCAGGTTTCGGTAATGCAGAGCTCGGGAGCAACGATAGTGGCAGATCGGGCAGGTGAGCAGGCAGTACGCATGCTGCTTTCCGGGCCGGCCGGCGGTTTGGTGGCAGCGGGTTTTCTCGGAACCGAAGCAAAGCATCAGCGCATGCTCAGCTTCGATATGGGAGGTACTTCCACCGATGTGGCCTTGCTGGATGGTAAACCCCAACTGACTACCGAAGGGCGCATCGGCCCCTATCCGGTGGCTGTTCCCATGGTGGATATGCACACCATTGGCGCAGGCGGCGGTTCCATCGCGTGGCTGGATGAGGGAGGCATGCTGCAGGTGGGGCCTGAATCCGCCGGGGCGGCTCCCGGGCCGGCCTGCTATGGCCGGGGTGGATCGCGGGCCACAGTTACCGATGCCAATCTGATCCTTGGCCGGATGTTGCCTGGTGCGTTCCTGGGTGGAGCGATGCAACTCGATGTAGAGGCAGCGGAGAAGGCCATGGGGGAGCTTGCAACCGCGATGGCTTGCAACGCTATCGAAGCAGCAGCCGGTGTGATTCGTATTGCCAATGAGCACATGGCCCGGGCATTGCGAACGATTTCCGTACAGCGTGGAATCGATCCGACGGACTTTACACTGGTTTCCTTTGGCGGTGCGGGTGGGATGCACGTGTGTGCGCTGGCGGAAGCACTGGGCATGTATCGGGCGTTGGTCCCTGTGCACAGCGGCGTACTATCAGCCCTCGGTATGCTGGTGGCGCGTCCCGGGCGCCAGCTGTCGCATACCTGGCTGGCGCAACTGGGTGATCTCGATGATGAGCAGATTCAGGATGCTCTGGATATAATGTCAGAAGAAGCCCTGATGTCCATGCAGGAAGAAGGTATTCCGGGTGAACGCTGTGAACTGGATTACTCTCTTGATCTTCGTTACGCCGGGCAGTCCTATACGCTGACTATCCCATGGACGAGTCTGCCGCAAACCCGTGAGGACTTCCATCGGCACCATGCGAGGCGCTACGGGCATGATCTGGATTTGCCTCTGGAACTGGTCAACCTGCGGGTGTCCGTGCGTGGCCCGGGAACAGCTATCAAGATGAGAAACCTGACTCGCCAGCGACCGGCGGAGCCTTTTCAGCATTGCCAAGCGGCTGGAGAAGAGCAACTGGTGCCTTGTTACGCCCGTGATACCTTGACGCCGGGACAGGAGATCAATGGCCCGGCAATTGTTACCGAGCAGGTCGCAACCACCTGGCTGGCCAGAGACTGGCGGTGCAGGGTGGATGATACAGGCAATCTGTTGTTGCATAGGCTTGCTGAATGAGCACTATCGATAGGCTATTTCTTGAACATGCGTCCCAACAACCTGGGCAAGCGTTTTTTTGATTGATGTCGGGCAATCAGCAGGCTGATATTGTCGGCGTTTTTTCCGCCGCGTTCGCTGGCGGTTCGTATCAGCATGTCGGTGTGATACTGCAAGCTTCCAGGCAGCGCCAGTTGTTGCAGGATTTCATCAGGAGAGATTTCGCCCCAGAAGCCGTCACTGCACAACAGAAACATGTCGCTGCTGTTCAATCCGGCGGCATTGATTTCGGGAACCACATCATTGTTGCCACCGAGGCACATATACAGCTGGTTGGTTTCTGCATCGTCACCGAGTCCACCACCTTGTTGCTGTTGTTGCAGAGCCACCATGGAATGATCCCTGGTATGGAACAGCAGATGATTGTTCTGGAAGTGATAGAGGCGGGAATCGCCAACGTGGGCCCAGTAAGCCTCATTGTCCTGCAGATAGAGGAATATGGCGGTGCTTCCGGAGGAAGCGTCGTAGGTGCGACTTAGTTTGACGATCTTGCGATGAGCTTCCATGCACAGCCGCTTGAGAAACTGCTCGGGATGGACGCGATGTGGAGAATAGAATCGGGTATGAGCGGTTTCTATCACCGTATCCGACGCCATGGCACCGTGCTCCCGGCCACCCATGCCATCAGCCAGCACCAGTAAATAGGTTCCCATATGGTTGAGTATGGAATAACTATCCTGTTGTTCGGGACGGCCGCCAATATCGGAGCCATGTGCAAACTCCCAAGGCATCTCTTTATCTCCCCCAAGATTGCATAGATCTGCCTTATTCCAGGGACTCCAGTAGCTGTAGACTGGTGTTGACCGGTTTTGGTTTGGGCTTGGGAGGGGGGGGCTTTACCGGTTCTGGAGGGGGCGGAGGAGGGGCCAGCCTGGCGGCCTCCAGTTCGTCCAGATATGTCATCCTTGCCAGCAGTGCTGTGTCCTTGGGCTGGATGCGTAAACCGCGCTCGATGTAACTACGCGCCTTTTTTTCATCTTCCTTTTTCAGTGCCTTGTCAGCCAGGAATCCATACTTTCCTGCCAGCTTGCGAATGCCTCTGTAAGCTTCCTTGTTGCCAGGGTCCAGCTTCAGTGCCTGGGTATAGTAATAATAGGCACTGTCGGTCCTGGGGCTGGTGAGTCGGTATTTTTTAAGCGCTACTTCTGCTTTTTGCAGCAGGGACTCGATGTTTTCATCGTTAATTTCGGCGCTTGCAGTATCTTCCGTGTTGCCGCTTTCTGTCAAAGCGCTTGCTGAATCCTGGGTGCCGTTAGCCGCTATTTCTTCGCCTGTTAACTGGAGAGAAGGTGCATCTTCTCCATCGCTGATCGCAGAAGGGACAGGATCGGTGCTATCTGCCATGGCAGCATCGATCAATCCCTCTACGGGTAGATTGGATGCCAGGGATTCATCATCAGGCGTTGTATCCGTCGCTACTGTCTCGTTTTCGGCGATCTTTGGGGCGGCATCGGTAACCGTGGTTTCTTCCGCTGTTGCTGGAATTGTGTTTTCCCCGGGAGTAATCGCAGCGATCGGCAGCGGGGAGGGATCTGTCATGACCAGAGTAGCAACTGCCAGCAACATGAGCAACATGGCTACACCTGCGGCGGTGGCAAGCAACGGATGCTTGCGCAGGGAGGAAAGCAGTCCGCCACTTTGCTTGTTGTGGGTAGTGTTTTCTGTACGACCCTTGTCAGAGGATCGCCTGCTGGACTGGTTGTCTCCCAAGCCACGCAGCGCATTCAGGTAATCGAGCATTTCCCGTGCTGAGCCAAATCGCTCTGTGGCATCCTTGGCCATCATCTTTTCCACCAGCGACTGGTAATGAAGATGCTGTTTCGGCAGGCTGGGAATGGGCTGGTTCAAATGGCCAAAAATGACCTCGATCTGGGATTCTCCAAGATAGGGCTTGCGTTGCGCCAGGAGCTCGAAAAGTATAATGCCCAGGGAGTAGATATCAGATCGGCCATCGAGGTCTTTTCCTTCCGCCTGTTCCGGGCTCAGATAATAAGGGCTTCCCAGGGCTGTGCCGTCCATGGTGAGGTTCATGTCCCGATCCAACGCCTTGGCCACGCCGAAATCGGTGATCTTGGGAATGCCGTTTTTGTGAAAAAGAATGTTTTCCGGCTTGATGTCTCGGTGCACGATGCCCATCTGGTGCACGAACTCCAGCGCACTGCCAAGGGAGTGGATGATATCCAGCGCCTCGGCAGGTGAAACGCCTTCCTTGCTGCGATCCCGCAGGGAGCCACTGTCCAGGTATTCCATGGCGATGTACTGCTGGCTGCCTACCGAGCCGATATCATAGATGGTGATGATATTGGGGTGATTCATGGAGGCAACGATCTGCCCTTCGTTGAAAAAGCGCACCGCCTGTGCAGGACGGTCGAACTTTTGCAGAATCTTGAGCGCTACATGACGGTTGAGGGACTCCTGCAGGGCCAGATAGACGGTCGCGTTGGCCCCTTCGCCTATCAGGCTGAGTATCCTGTATCCGGGGATCTGGATATCAGGTGCGTCAGCGTCCATTGCCTGTTTTGTACTGGAAGACGTATTCCGTTCCTCGAACGGATATATGATCCCCTGATGTGAGCGGGCTTTCTTCCTTGGTCGACTTGCCATTGATTTTTACCTTTCCCCTATTGTGGGGCAATAAATGATAGGCGTTGTGCTGGCGAACCAGCGTGGCTGCTGTTTTAGGTGCGAACCAGCCCAGGGTGCGAATATTGGAACTACTGGAACGGCCAATCGTGAAATGTATGTCGGACAGCTTGTAGCTGTCAGTTTGTCGGCCATTCTTGATTTGTACGAGATAGGCCGTCTTGTTGCGCTTGCGTAACTTCTTCAGGGCATTGACATCGGAAATGGTGATTTCCACCGTGGCGGCATGTTCGGAAGCGAGCTTGGGTTCATCCCCAGGTTCATCGGTGGCGGCCAGACGGGCTCTGGGCATGTATTTCAGGACGAAATTATAAATCTGGATTTCATCCCGAAAAGCCAGTTGCTGCTCCTGAAGACGCTTATTGTTGATAAAAGTGCCGTTGGTGCTTCCCTGGTCCACAAGCACATGAGTGCCACCGCGGGTTTCTACCACGGCATGGTGGGACGATACACCCGGGTTGTCGAGAACAATGTCGTTGTCTCTGCTACGGCCAATCGTCATTGGATCATCCGTCAGTTCGAACTGATCCAATAGTGCATTGTTCAGATATACACGTAAGTAAGGCATGGTTACTGTCTTACAACCTCCCGCTGTCTGGTTATTTGTCGGGAATTGCCGGAAAAACCGGGTTATCTTCCCTGAAAACTGTGCTTTTCTACGCCCAACCCGGAAGTGTAATCAGTTTGTCCGGATTTGGCTATCACAGGAAATTGCAAACGGGAACTGATCCTGATTTCTCGGGCCGAGCTCTAAATCCGAGCTGTTCCTCTTGCGCATTCCGACCAATGAATCCTAGCGGGAAATGGCGCCACAGACAGTGAACGCCTTCAACTTACAGGATTGAGTAAGGTAGATGCGCTAAGGTAAGGGGAAACTTGGTTTTGTGGCTGTAAAATGGAAACGTTCTTTTTCGAGGGGGAGAATCTCTGACTTGTATGGATAGAGGTAAAGCGGATGGCCATGGCCGTCGAATTCCGGAATTCACCATCATATCGCTACCGGACTGGAAAAGCGTGAATGAGGCTGTTCTGCGGGAGTTCTCCCTGTGCCAGGAAACCCCGGACCGCCAAAGCCATCTGTTTCATGGCCGATTCGAGAACCTGTACATCGACAAGGCGCGCATGCCTTCCATGCAAGCGTTACTGGATAGGGCAGTCGGACAGGCGGCTGACATCCTGGGTATCGCCCCTTCGCGGCTGAAGTATGGCTACTGGTTCAATCTCATGCATCCGGGGCATGTTACATCGCTGCATTCTCATGACGAAGACGATGAACTGCTGTCCTGTGTCTATTATCTGGATGTGCCCGGGAACAGCGGTGATCTGGTTCTGGAACTGTCGGAGGGCAGCAAGTACATCACCCCGGAAAACGGCATGTTCGTTTTCTTTCCCCCGACATTGGAGCATGCCGTCACGGAGAACCTGAGCGGGCGGTCGCGCCTGTCGCTGGCGATAAACTTTGGGTCCGCAGACAGGGATTAACCCATAAAGCCGATATCGCGAGAACTGAAGTTACCCACGTTAGGAAAGACAAGATCCAGGTCGGTGTCTGTGACGCCAAACCAGCGTGCCAGGGTGGCGCCGTATTGTTCCGTGGATAGTTTGGGTAGCAGGGCATTGCCGATATCATCGTCACTGTCCAGTTCGATAACAGGCAACTCGCCATAGACCTGCTTTCCGGTAACTGCATCCCCCAGCACCATCAGATGTGTGCCCCAGCCATGATCGGTGCCATCGCCATTGACACCCAGCGTGCGTCCGAATTCGGAAGACGTACACGTCGTTACCTGTTGTTGCAGGCCCATCTCGACCAAAGTCTGGTAGAAGCTGTCCAGTGCCTCGTCCAGCGCAGCCAGGAGAAGCGGATGATCCTGGGCCTGGGAGCCATGGGTATCCCATCCTCCCAGAGACACCGCAAAAATCTGCCGTTTCTGACCAAAGTCGGCATGGTTGTAGATCATGCGCGCCACCATGCGCAGCTGGGCCGCCAGATTGTTTTCCTTGTTGTAGGTTGTCTGGAAAACATCCTTGTCATTAGGTTCATCCCAAGTGCGCGCAAGGGCCGCTTTCACTTCGCTGACGCGGCTGCGGGTGCGCTGTGTGGCTTCAACGATCTGTTTTTCCAGCGCATGTTGGCTATTGCCGGAAAGTGCCAGCAATTGTTCCCAGGTTGCGCTACGGTCGTTGGCCCACCTGGGCCAGCCTGTTTTCTCCAGGCCTTCGAAGCCGCTGACTCCATCCCAGTAGTTGAGGCCCAGTTGTGAGGTGGCGACAGCTGTTTCCCAAGGGCTGTGTCCATCCAGGGTGATAGTGATGGGCACATGGGGATTGGCGTTGCTGGCGGCCATCAAGTCGGCCATGCGGCCACCCCAGCCGCTGGCGACACCGGCACCCGCCGTATTGGGCGCATAGCTGGTCTGCCAGAAGTAGCTCTGATCGTTGTGAGAAAATAACTCTGGCGGCAACTTTATGCTGCTGCCTCCGTTTTGTTCCCAATCGAGGTATTGCTGTTTTGTTACAGGCTCAATCAGATTACCCACGTTGCTGACAAAGGCCAGTTTCCCCTGGTTAAAGTAAGTTTGTAGATTGGGCATGTTGGGATTAAGCCCGTGATCGACGCCGTCCAGGGGCAGTAGGCTGTTTTTGCTCACGGCAAGCCCGCCCCGAAGGTTTGCGTAGGCGGCATGAGAAGTGCCCCCGGGCACCAGCATATTGATGGCATCATTGCCCCCGTGCAGAAATACACAGACCAGCGCCTTGTAGTCACTCAGGTTGCTGTAGTCATCCGCCGCCATGGCGCTGCGCATGGACAGCAGCATGCCGAGGGGGGAAGCAGCGAGTGATGCGCCAGCCATATTGCCCAGAAAACGTCTTCTTCCTTTGTCTGTTTTATTCATTTGTCCGTCTGCCATTATTTCTGAATCAGATAATTGGGTGAATTGACGAGAAGCAGAATGGCATCGCGCACCACGTCTGCATTTTCCGATTCTGTATCATTCTTGACGCTGTTCAGATGCGCCTCTAGTAGCTTGTATTCAGCGGCTGTCATCTGTCCATTGAGCAGTAACAGGTTGAACCGTTTGAGGAGATACTCGGGAGAGGTGCCCCAAGGCGCTTCCTCCCGCAGATCGAGGATGCTCCACTCGTACTTGTCTATATCATCCACCCACAGGCTGGCCTGGATTTGCCAGTTCATCGACGATGCGATACCGGTCAGCCAGCTCTCGGAGGCAATCTGGAATTCCGGTGCTGAAAGACCGGCGTTAGCGACCGGCCCTGAAGGGGAAAAGCCGGGTTGATAGAAATTGAATACGGATGGTGCGCCCAGGATATCCTGTCCTGTATCACGCAAGAAGGAGTCCAGCCACCATACCCTGTACACCTGGTAGGTGCCTCTGTCGCCATTCTCACATGCTTTCTTTTTGTCATCCCAGATGACGCCGCGCCAGGTTTTCTTCGGCAGCCCAAATGCCCGCCACAAGTGACTGAAACGCAACAAGGGCTCGCGCAGTTTGCCAAAATGTTCGGCAGCGGGATGTGATCTGCGCGCCTCGGGATCCAGGAGAATTGCCTTTACCACGGCTTTCAAGTCACCACGCTCGCCGTTGCCATTGTTGGCAAATACTTTTGCTACCCGTTCCACATAGGCCGGGGAAGGGTTGCTGGTAACCATGCGCTGAATCAGCTGTTTGGAAACAAAGGGCGGTACATTGGGATGATTGAAGATGATATCGATGGCGGCGCTGATGTCGCTCAGGGTATTGCCGCCGGCGGGTATAATCTGTCCATTCAGGAGGGTCTTTTTACCCGTATCGTGAATGTCTTCGAGCGGCACCATGGGGTGTGTGGTAATCGCTCCTGACCAGGGGCCCCGCCACTCCCAGTCATCTCGATAATCAGGGTTGTCATAGTAATAGACCAACCCGGTAAACACCCGGGCAAACTCCTTGACCTCTGCCTGTCCATAGGTGGGGATGGGAAGGTCATTGGCATCTTTTTTCAAGGTGCCATCCATGTTCAGTTGATGCAAACCGATACTGAACAACTGCAATATTTCCCGTGCGTAATTCTCGTCGGGATGGATGTTTTCCGCCGGAACGGCCTTGCGGTTGCGAATGCTGCTCAACCATTCTCCCATCATGGGATGCCGGGTCACCGCTTCCAGCAGATCCCGGTAATTGCCAAAGGCATGCTTGAGCAAGGTATCCCAGTAGTCGGTCATACCAAACTGATAGTCGCCGAGTTGTCCGACATCGGAAACGACCAGGATCTGGCTAAGAGAAAAGGCCACCCGCTGTCGCAGCTGATCCTGGTCATTCAATATACGATCCCACCAGATGTGCCGTCTGCCGTAAGCGTTATAGGTGTCTGTGTATTTGTCTCCTCCAAGATCGACCATGCCATCCATGCACATCTTGGGAGTCAATGTACGCATTGCAGGAAGCTGGCGACGCAATGGCATTGCAAACTGATCATCCAGCCAGGCTTCGGCACTGCCCAGCTCCATGAGATGATCGAGGCTTTCCTGGGTAGGGCCAAAAGTGGCCTGGGTGAGCAGACGCGCCGCATCCGAATAGTTCTTTCCAGCTTGCAACAGACCCCCCTTCGCTACATGAAAGCCGGGCTGAAAATTGATATTGGGCGCCAGCAGTTGCAGGCTCTGGCCGGACTGTACATTGGCCCCCGCGGCTGCATTGATCTGAACGGGAGCCTGGCATTTTCCGGCGGATGGAGGTGAATCGAGTTGCGCCACACCGTGTATGTTGGCGTTACATTGTGCCCAGCTTGCGCCGGGTAGCAATATCGCAGAAAGGATCAGGGGGATGGATATCTTGCAATTCATAAGCTGTTCCTTGTCATCCAGAAAGACGTAACGCTCAAGGTCGTGTATAAAAACTGTTTTTGAGTTTACCTACAATATTTCAGGTTGGACTTGCCTTTCGAGGAATGGTTCACAAATTCTCCGCCTTGTTAACCAGTCAGGATTTTTGCTGGAGCATTCCAGTATCATTCAGGTTTCTACATTAAAGTGGCAATCTGTTTGACTTGGAGTAGTTATGACCAGGATCGTTGTTTTATGGGTTTTCATGGGCAGCTTCATTTCGGTAGCAGGTGCATCGGAGAGCCATCAGGCCAGTGGCGACGCGCTAACCCGGGCATCGGCATTTCTGGCGCGAGCCACTTTCGGGCCGCGCATGGAAGAAATCGAAGTGCTGGCGGCAAACGGCGACTATGCGCAGTGGATCGAAAACCAGTTTTCCCTGCCATCCTCTTCGCACGATCAATGGATCAGCTCGCGTTTACCGGGTATCGCCTGGACTGAGATGCCTGATGTGGTGGAGACCGCCTGGCGGGATTCCTGGTGGGAGATTGCGGTCAACGGTGAAGATCAACTGCGGCAGCGTGTGGCCTTTGCCTTGAGCGAAATTTTTGTCGTTTCCATGTACGGCCCACTCATCACCAAGCACGATGGGCTTGTCGTTTACTACGATATGCTTGCAAACAACGCCTTTGGCAATTTTCGGGATCTTCTTGGCGACGTCAGTCGCAGCCCCATGATGGGGGAATATCTCAGCTATCTTGGAAATGCCAAGGCCAACCCCGCCAAGGGCAATCACCCGGACGAAAACTATGCGCGGGAACTGATGCAGTTGTTCAGTATCGGCCTCTACCAGCTCAATGCCGATGGCAGTCGGAAAAAAGATGCCAATGGCTTGACCATTCCGACCTACGATCAACAGGATATCCAGGAACTGGCCAGAGTCTTTACCGGCTGGACGGATGATAACGGCGGTTTTTTCCCCGGTGAGGGGGGGATAACGCACCATGGCAGAATCAGCCCCATGGTGGCAGTCGCAGAGTACCATGACACAGGAAAGAAAAAATTGAGCCATGTACTGGGCGTGGATGTGCCTGCGGGCCAAACCGCTGAAGAGGACCTGGACCTGGTGCTGGACCGTCTGTTTGCGCATCCCAATGTCGGTCCGTTCATCGGGCGACGCCTGATTCAAAGGCTGGTCACCAGCAATCCCTCTCCCGCGTATATCGCCCGTGTGACAGCGGCGTTTAACGACAATGGCAGCGGTGTTCGCGGTGACATGCAAGCCGTTATCAAGGCGGTTCTACTTGATCCTGAAGCCATGGCCGGTCGCCAGGGCAATGCGGCGACCTTCGGCAAGCTGAGAGAGCCCTTGTTGTTCATTACTCATCTGTGGCGCGCCTTCCATGCCGCCAATGGACCGCATAAACGCGGGCGGAATGATGAGTATGAGTATTCCTGCTTCAATTTTCAGTATGTGCGCAGTTTCCTGCAACAGAATGCGCCTCTGGAATCCCTCACCGTGTTCAACTGGTTTACGCCGGATGACGGACCGTCCGAACTTTCCAAGGATGGACTGGTGGCGCCCGAGATGAGTGTTCTTGGCATCGACGGCCTGCATCACGTGATGATGTCCCTGGTGCATCAGACCTATACCTATGAAGTGCATGAAATGACGGCCAGTCTGGATCTGAGTCAGGAGATCGCTCTGCTACAGGAAGGCAAGCTTGCTGAGCTGCTGGAGCGCCTCGACCTGTTGCTCATGTCGGGCTCCATGAGCCCTGAAATGAAACTGCTTCTGCTGGACTATCTTAATGAGCAGCATGCTACGCCTACGGACTTTCTGGTGAGAAATATCATCTCCCTGGTTGTTACTTCGTCTGAATATGCGGTGCAGAGGTAGATATGAGCGTGAACAGAAAGGACAGACGCCGTTTTCTGCGTAACTCCCTGGTGGGGGTAGCGAGTCTTTCGCCATTGTCGGTGCTGTTGAGCATGATGCCCCAGGCAAGGGCGGCGGACAGCAGCGGGGGTTACAAGGCGCTGGTATGTGTGCTGCTGGAAGGTGGAGCCGATACATTCAACATGGTCGTACCCAGGGCGGGTGCCGCCCATGCTGCTTATCAGGAAGTGCGGGGCGACATGGCGCTGGGAGGTGCTTCCCTCCTGGGCATCAACCCGGATGGTTATCAGGATGGCGTGGCCTATGGGTTACATCCCATGATGAACCGTATGCATGAACTTTTTCAGCAACGGAAGCTGGCCGTCATCGCCAACACAGGCACCCTGGTGCAGCCCGTTACCAGGGAAGAGATTCTCAACGGTGCGCCCGTGCCCAATCAGCTCTTTTCGCACAATACCCAGCGGGACCAGTGGATGACCGCCAATGCCGCGGTGCGAGAGAAATCGGGATGGGCTGCGCGTATGGCCGATGTCTTCAATCCGGCTGAACCCTTGTTCAACCTGACGCCGGGACAAAAGAACCTGATGCAGCAGGGAGGGTCACAGCGGGCCTTTGAATTCGACGGAGACGGCATATACGCCTTTGATGACTACTACGCATTTCGCAATGACGGTGCCCTGGGAGAAACCTACCGGCAGCTGTTACAGCATGACGCTGGTGATACGAATCGCCTGAGCAAGGCCTTCGCCAACAGCCGCATTCATGAGCTGGAGTTGTTCAATGACCTTTCCGGCATCCTGGAAAATGCACCCCAGTTCAACGATTTCTCCACCGGTGTCCATGAATCGGGAACGCCCCTGGGCACCCAGCTTCGTGCCGTGGCGCGCATGCTCTCGGTCAAGGATCAACTGCCCAACCAACCCCGGCGGCAGGTGTTTTTCGTTAATTATCATGGTTGGGACACGCACAACACGCCGCTGGACGGCAACAGTCATCTGGTGGACTATCTGGACAAGTCACTGGGCGCTTTCCAGGATGCCCTGGCGCAACTGGGACTGGAGGAGCAGGTAACCACCTTCACCTGTTCCGATTTCGGGCGCTCCATCACGCCCAATGGAGCGGGTACGGACCATGGTTGGGGTAGCCACGCCTTCGTGATGGGAGCTGCGGTAAAAGGTGGTGATATCTTTGGACACATGCCAGAGGTACGAAGAAATTCACCTGATGCCATTGATGACAGGGTGGTTCCACGGATTTCGGTCGAGCAGTACTTCTCTCAGCTGGTGAGGTGGTTTGGGGCGTCTTCCGCGGATTTGCATCAGATATTCCCCAATCTGCAGCATTTTCCTCCCGGGGGTCCTGGTTTTATGGATCTGGATGTGCTTTTTTCCGACGGCTTCGAATAGCCAAAGCCCCCATAGTAGGCATATTTCGCTTCATGTGGCGATGTCACTCTTTTCCTGAGAAAGCGCCGACCGGGTCGCAATCTGCGTCCCGGAATTGAAATCGAAGAAATAGTAGCCATTTACATTTTGTAAATGTCTTTTTGTATGCTAGAAAGGTTTTCTGTCAATCATTCGAAGAGGTTGGAAATGGCCAGGATTACCACAGAATACAAGGGTGACATGCTGTTCGAGAGCAAGGTCGGCGAACACCGGATTACCATCGATGTACCGGAAAGCATGGGTGGCAAGAACCGGGGCTTGATGCCACCACAGCTCTTTATCATTTCGCTGGGTTCCTGTGTAGGAGCGTTTGTGGCGAAATATGCAGAAGAGCATGGTCTGAACACGGAAGGCATGCGGGTAGATGTGGATTTTGACAAGGCAGACCATCCCATCCGACTGACCAATATCAAGGTTACTGTGAGAATCCCCAACGCAGATTGCAGCGATGAATGTCGGCGCAATGCATTGCTGCATGTAGCTGAGCATTGTCCAGTACATGAAACCATTGAAATGGTAGATGCGATCACTTTCGACATCGTGAGCGGATAGCAGGAAAGAATCGAATGTCGTTTGTCGATTGAATCACTATTGGATGTTATTGCCGTTTTTTTGATGCGGCTCAAAATGAATGTTTATAGGGACGGAAACACAAGCAAAGTTGCTCTCATCATTTATAGATGAGGGTTTGTGAAGTAGTAGAGGAATAGTCATATGATGAAGATGATGACAAGTTTGTATTGTTGGGCAAGAACCCCTTTGGTTGTTGCTGGACTGATGTTACCGACCATAGCAATCGGGCAAGGTACGGTCGGCTTAAATGTGGCAGGCGAAGTCCGCTTTCCCGAGTTGAACAATGCTACTCCCCAGGAGACGCCGCTTTGTTTCAACAGCAGTAACGGCTTTCTCGGTGCCTGCACCCAGATGAGTGGCTTGCGCAGTATCGCCTGGGTGGCAACGCAGGGGGGTGATTATACGTCACCCATCCAGGCGCTCAACGAAGTCAACAACTGGTGTGGCGTTCCCAGTGTGGCTAACCGCTGCCTGATTCGCATCGCACCCGGCCAGTATGATCTGGGAAGCCAGCAACTGGTGATGCGTCCGTTTGTAGATATTCAGGGTTCCGGGTGGAATATGACCACACTGGGAGGTGCAAGAGGCGCGGCCAATGTGGTAGACGCCGCCTTGGTGAAAGGCTCGGTGAGCAGCGTGCTATCCCAGCTTACAGTTTTCAATAGTGGCACGGCAGGGCAGGCTTATGCCACGGGTTATGCTGCGGAGAATATTGCGACAGGGAGTGACGTGGCACCCGACCTGGATCATGTCACAGTCAAGGTGGGGGGGGATGCCACCAGCAGCTATGGCGTGTATCTGCGCAATGCTCCCGACAGTCGACTGGAACGGGTCTGGCTGGAAATCGATGGTAACAACTATTGTGTCGGCTTGATGGTCGAAGACAGCGAAGGTGGTACTTCAGTAAACCGTCTTCGCGTCCACACTACCAACAAGTGCGATTCTGCCGTAGCTGTCTACTTCAGAAATACAGAGAGCACTGTGTCGAATTCGCATATCGATGCGACGGCAAACGGCGGTGATGTCTATGGCGTTGTTATAGAGGAAACAGGTACAGGTGAGCGACTCAGCTTGATCCGGGAATCAGAAATAAATGCTGAAGTGGAAACCGGAAGTGGTAATGCTATAGGTGCGGAATTTCGCGGCAATGGCACTGGCGCCATTCTTCGTTCCGTGGTTGGTGGTGAATCTGGCAATGGAAATACTGGTAATAGTTACGGTGTGCATTTTACCAGCTCGGCGCAAAACGCAAAGGTTGGCTACAGTGCGCTAATTGGAGAAACAGCCAGCGTGAATGACGAGGTGGCGGGGACAAAAAACTGCGTCCACAATATTGATGCCAATTTACAGGACGTTGATTGCTGACCTCCCGGAATGTGCACCCCCTGCGGGGTGAGCCCGCAGGAAGTGGAGGAATGTTACTTGAGGATGAAGGTGATCTTCAAACGTACTTCGTAACGGACTATTTTTCCATTCTTTACGGACACGCTTTGATCCGCCACCCAGGCGCTTGTGATATTTTTCAGTGTCTTGCTGGCGCGTTTTACTCCTTGTGCCACGGCATCATCGAAACTCTTTTTGGAAGTGGCTGTGATTTCTGTGATTTTGGCTACAGACATGATTAGCTCCTTGTTGTTGAGGAATTGAACAGCAGGTTTTGAGTGTAGCAGTAAAAGCTGTTGCCTACCTGTTCTGCGTACAGGCTGGCCGTTGATATTGTAACTGGAATAAATGTAGTCCATTGGTGATGTATAGAGTTGTGAGAGGTTTTTCTTGTCCCAGGAATTGATGATGAAGTACGCCAATCGTACCGGGTTGGCATCGGACGTCGTACCACCCAAACGCTATCTATGGACAGATGCTTTTGCCGTGTGCAACTTTTTGGGACTCCATGTAGATACGGGTGAGGAACGATACCGGGAGTTGGCGTTGCAACTGGTTGACCAGGTTCACCACGTCCTCGGTCGTCACCGCAACGATGATTCCCGCAGCGGCTGGATAAGCGGGCTTGACGAACAGGAAGCTGAGCGTCATCCGACGATTGGTGGGCTGCGGATCGGCAAAGCCGTGAATGAGCGCAGACAGGATGAACCCTATGACCAGAACCAGGAATGGGACAGGGATGGTCAGTATTTTCATTACCTGACCAAGTGGATGCATGCGCTCAATCGGGTAAGCCGTGTGACCGGTGATGCGAAATATAACCGGTGGGCAATCGAGCTGGCACAAACGGCGCATGCTCATTTTACCTATCAACCATCTTCAGACAGCCAGAAACGTATGTACTGGAAGATGAGTATCGACCTGAGTCGGCCGCTGGTGCCGTCCATGGGACAGCAGGATCCCCTCGATGGCTATATTACCTACAGCCAGTTGCAACTATGCCACCCCAAGGGCAGTGAAGACACGGCAGAACCGGGACTTCAGCACCAAATCACAGAAATGGCAGCGCTTTGTGCAGGAAAAAGCTGGGCTACGGATGATGTACTGGGTATCGGCGGCTTGTTGAGTGATGCCTGGAAGGTCGCACAAATGCGCGCCGAGTGTGGATTCAATCAATCTGGTTTGCTTGAAGCTTTGTTGGAGGCATCTCTGTCAGGGCTCACGTCCGTGGTACAGAGTGGTGTGCTGCAATTGCCTGCAGCGTATCGCCTGCCATTTCGGGAGTTTGGCCTGTCCATTGGCCTGCAGGCTGTCGCAAGACTGGACAAATCCCTGGAGACACAATCTGAATGCTATAACAACCGAGGGGGACTGCAGCGTCTGGTGGAAATGCTCATGGCATTTCAGCCGTTGGTGAAGATCATAGAAGATTTCTGGCAGCGTCCAGGCAACCGCCAGATTGAAACCTGGAAAGACCATCTGGATATCAATGCGGTGATGTTGGCTACCAGTCTGTCCCCGGATGGTTTTTTGACAATTTGAATTCCCGGCGTTGTTTCCGGCTATTGGTAACCGGAGTAGGATAGTGAAAGGGATCAGCACATCGAGGTAGTAATGATGAAATCCAGTGGAAATTTTGATATCAGAGATCCGTCGCTGGCGGCACAAGGGCAGGAACGGATTGACTGGGCATCGCAGGAGATGCCTGTTCTGAATCAGCTCATGGCACGCTTTTCCCAAGCAAAGCCCCTGCAGGGGATACGTATCAGTGCCTGTCTGCACATCACTACGGAAACGGCAAACCTGGCCTGTGCACTCAAATCTGCGGGAGCGGATGTGGTGCTCTGTGCCAGCAACCCATTGAGCACCCAGGATGATGTGGCTGCCGCTCTGGTGGAGCGGCATGCCATTCCCGTGTTTGCCATTCATGGTGAATCTACCGAAGTTTACTATCAGCATATTGTTGCGGCGATGGATCACAAGCCGGTTATTACCATGGATGATGGGGCGGATCTGGTCAGTGAGATCCACAAATCACGCCCCGAGCTTGCCGAACAGATGCTGGGCAGTACCGAAGAGACGACCACGGGAGTCATCCGCCTGCGCGCCATGGCCAGGGATGGCGCACTGAAGATTCCGGTGATTGCGGTGAATGATGCCATGACCAAACACTTGTTTGACAATCGCTATGGAACCGGGCAAAGCGCACTGGATGGCGTGATACGTGCTACCAATATCCTGCTGGCAGGAAAGAACTTCTGTGTGGTGGGTTATGGCTGGTGCGGGCGGGGAATTGCTTTACGTGCCAAGGGGCACGGCGCCCATGTCATCATCACCGAAGTCGATCCCTTGAGAGCGCTGGAGGCAAGCATGGACGGCTATCGTGTCATGCCCCTGCTGGAAGCTGCTGCGCAGGCTGACTTCATCATCACCGCCACCGGGGATAAACATGTAGTGGACAGGCCACACATGGAAGTGATGAAAGACGGTTGCGTACTGGCCAATTCCGGACACTTCAATGTCGAGATCAATATCGACGCGCTGGAAGAGATGGCCGCAGATCGTCACCGGCCAAGACCATCGGTGGATGAATACCGGCTCAGAGATGGGCGTTGGTTGCGTCTGCTCGCGGAAGGACGGTTGGTGAATCTGGCGGCAGCCGAAGGGCATCCCTCTGCGGTGATGGACATGAGCTTTGCCAATCAGCTTTTGTGTGCGGTCTATCTGGCGCAGCAGGCAGGCGCACTAGAAAAGCGGGTGCATGATGTCCCCGCGGACATTGATGCAGAAGTGGCAGCGTTGAAACTCGCGGCAATGAATATCAGGATTGATGAACTGACTCCCGAGCAAAGGCGCTACCTTTCATCCTGGGAGGAAGGGACATGAGTCCGAGCAAAAAACAGCAGCAGATGATCGATGATATCGAGACTGAGGTAAAGCTCACCCGCCACATGACGGGCCGTGATCAATTGGCACCCCGGGTAATGGTGGCGATGGGCGAGGTGCCGCGTGACGCCTTTGTCCCATCTGCCTTGAAACATGCGGCGTTCAGCAATGGCCCGCTGCCCATCGGCCACGGGCAGACGATCTCCCAGCCGTATATCGTGGCCCTCATGACCGATATGCTGCAGTTGCAGCCGGAGGACAGGGTGCTGGAGATCGGCACCGGTTCCGGCTATCAGACGGCCATTCTGTCTCGGCTGGCCCGGCAGGTGTATAGCGTGGAGGTAGTGCCGGAACTCAGCAAGAAAGCACAGGATATCTTCCGGCAGCTGGGGTATGAGAA
>CAZFXI010000028.1:23880-32008 GCA_964522855.1 uncultured Sedimenticola sp. | reverse complement strand
GACCTGACGACGGAGCACCCACACAAATTACCTGATCTACTTTTTAAAGAGCTGCTGAAGTTTCCCTCAGCGAAGACCGCAAATTTTAGCGGGCTTCCTGATCATCTGTCAACATATTATTTCATGTTCTGACGATGATCTCTGCAACATCTTTCGTTGCGAGGCGGCGTATTATACGGCGTTGTTACCTGCCGTCAACTCCTTTTTGAAAATTATTCCAGCCTGGAGCCGCCTCCCCTTCTCGCTTCGAAGCAACCTGTATCGCTAGATCCAGCCGCCTTTCATCGTGTCGGGATGGCGCATTATAGGGACTTATCTCGCGCCGTCAACAATAAAATTGAATTATTTTTCAACTGCTGATTTTCAGCCTGGCAAAACGTCGTTTTCCAACCTGAGCCACAACCTGAACCCCAGGCATCAACACGGTATTCCGGTCTTCCACACGTTCACCATCCAGCCGCACCGCGCCCTGCTTGATCATGCGATAGGCCTCTGAGGTGCTACTCACCAACCCCGCTACCTTCAATGCATTGGCGATGGGTATTCCCTCACTTTCTGCCTGTAACGCCATTTCCGGCATATCCTCCGGTAGTGCGCCCTTGCGGAATCGATCGATAAAGGCCTGCTTGGCTTTTTCAGCCGCCTGCTCATCATGAAAGCGGGTGACTATTTCCTCGCCTAACAGGAACTTGATGTCCCGTGGATTTGCTCCTTCTGCAATCTGCCGTTTGAAGCCTTCTATTTCAGACATGGGGCGAAAACTCAATAATTCAAAGTAACGCCACATCAAATCATCGGATATGGACATGATCTTGCCGAACATGTCTTCGGGCGCGTCCGTGATCCCGATGTAGTTGTTCAGGGATTTGGACATCTTCTGCACGCCGTCCAGGCCTTCGAGGATGGGCATAGTCAGCACCACCTGGGGCTCCTGACCATAAGCCTCCTGCAATTGCCGCCCCACCAGCAGATTGAACTTCTGATCCGTACCACCCAGCTCCACATCGGCCTTCATGGCCACGGAGTCATAGCCCTGCACCAACGGGTAGAGAAACTCGTGGATGGCGATGGGCTGTCCGCCCTTGTAGCGCTTGTTGAAATCGTCACGCTCGAGCATGCGCGCCACTGTGTGCCTGGCGGCGAGCTGGATAAGGTCTGCCGCGTTCATCTGACCCATCCAGCTGGAGTTGAACAGCACCAGGGTTTTTTCCGGGTCGAGTATCTTGTAGATCTGCTCTTCGTAGCTTTTGGCGTTTTCCAGCACCTGATCCCTCGTCAGGGGCGGGCGCGTGGTGCTCTTTCCTGTAGGATCACCAATCATGCCGGTGAAATCACCGATGAGGAACATCACCTCATGTCCCAGATCCTGGAACTGCCGCAGCTTGTTGATAAGCACGGTGTGTCCCAGATGCAGGTCCGGTGCCGTCGGATCAAAGCCGGCTTTTACCCGCAGCGATTGACCGCGCTCCAGCTTCTTGATCAGTTCTTTTTCTACCAGAATTTCATCCGCACCCCGGCGTATCAGCTCCAGTGATTCTTCTACTGAAGGCATAAATGCTTCCTCAATTGTGGATTCAGGAGCGCAAATGTACCAAATATTTCCAATACACACCCCATTGATTACATCTGAAAATACTACAAGGCGGTGCTTTCGTGGCATAATCCGACCCTGCTACGGAACGGCATGGACATTTCCGGGTCTATTCCGAGTATTCCCGGGAAATATCACCTGGATCGATTGTGCACACGCCATCCAAAGGAAGGACGCTGCCAAAGGGTATTTCTTTCCACAGGAGCTCTAATGCAAGACTACATATTCAACTCCCGTAGACAGGCTGCGCACCGGCGTCGCAAATGGTTGTTCCGTCTGTTCCTGCTACTGCTGATTGCCGGTGCTGCCGCAATGTTCGCGGATCGTTACCTGAACATCTCGGGCAAAACAGGTAACGGCGATGCTGAAAATGGCGACTTGCTGCCTCTCCCCCCTGTGAATGACACACTACCGGCCCAGTCTCAAACACAAGCGCCCCAGCCTGCTGTAATCGCTGCTATCCCAAGGAAAGCAGATTCGGCGGACACTCTCGACAGGATGGAAGCATTAGTGGCGTCACAGCCTGAGCAAGAAAAGCAAACATCCGCAGAAACCCTGCCAGACACGCCCGCGGAAAAAGTACCGCCCCCCAACTCCGACACTGTCCCTTCAGAAAATGCCCTTCACTGGGTGGAACATACCGTTGGGAAAGGCGAAACCCTGGCGTCGATCTTCAAACAGCAGGACCTTTCTCCTACACTGCTGCATAAAATCGTCAGCTGCAACCCGCAGGCAAAGAATCTCGCACGCATTCGCCCCGGACAGAAACTGCGTTTCGCCCTTGATGATGAAAACAGGCTGCAACAGCTCATTCTTGATCGCAGCCGCATTTCCAGTCTGCAGATCAGCCGCACAGACGAAGGCTTCAATGCCAAAGAGGTTTCCCGCCCGGTAGAAAAACGTTACGCCAGCGCAACCGGCATCATCGAATCGTCCCTGTTTGTAGACGGTCAGAAAGCCGGACTTAGCGACGCGCAAATCATGGAGATGGCACAAATATTCGGCTGGGATATCGATTTTGCCCTTGAAATTCGCGAAGGTGACCAGTTCCATGTCATCTTCGAAGAACAGTATCTGGATGGCGAAAAGCTGAAGAACGGCCCCATACTCGCTGCTGAATTCATCAATCGCGGCAATATCTACAAAGCCATACGTTACACGGACAAAGCCGGGGATACGTCTTACTATGATGCAGATGGCAACGCCAAAAGACGTGCTTTCATTCGCACACCGGTCAAATTCGCCCGCATCAGTTCCCGATTCACGCGCAAGCGCTGGCATCCGGTGTTGAAACGCTGGCGCTCGCACAAAGGGGTCGATTACGCTGCCCCCAGAGGAACACCGGTCAAGGCCACGGGAAACGGCAAGGTGGTATTCCGCGGTAAGAAAGGCGGCTATGGCAACGTCATATTCTTGCGTCATGGCGGCAAGTACACAACGGTATACGGACACCTGTCCCGCTTTGCCAAAGGCCTTAAAAACGGCAAGGCCGTTAAGCAGGGGCAGGTTATCGGCTATGTGGGCAGCACGGGACTGGCTACCGGACCTCATCTGCATTACGAGTTTCGGGTTCACGGCAAGCATCGGAATCCGCTTACCATCAAATTGCCAAAATCTATCCGCCTGCCAAAAAGCGAGCTGGCAAGATTCAACAAGACCACTACCCCGCTGATTGCACAGCTGGATGAACTGCGCGCAAAAACCATGGTGGCTTCAGCACGTTGAGCGGGCATGAATATTTTGTTGGGCTGATGTCCGGTACCAGCATGGATGGCATTGACGCAGTAGTTATACGCTGCAATGACGACCACACACAGCTGTTACACAGCCTCTCACATTCCTGGCCGAAGAAACTCAGAACAAGACTTGAACAAGTGGCAACAGGCAGCTGTGTCACCCTGCAGGAGTTAGGGCAGCTTGACCTGCTTTGCGGCAGACAATTCGCCGAGGCGACCATGGAATTGCTTGCCGACGCTGGAATCGAAACCAGGGCTGTTAGCGCTATTGGCAGTCATGGACAGACCATTTTCCATCATCCCCAAGCCCCCGCCCCTTTCAGTATGCAAATCGGTGATCCCAACACCATTGCCGAGCAAACCGGCATCACTGTGGTCGCAGATTTTCGCCGTCGGGACATGGCGGCAGGTGGCCAGGGAGCTCCCCTGGTTCCGGCGTTTCACCAGGCCATGCTTCACAGCCCGCGATGCAATCGCGTTATTCTCAACATCGGTGGCATAGCCAATATCACCGTTCTTCCTGTAGATGGCAGTGTCAGTGGTGGCTTCGATACAGGCCCCGGCAACTGCCTCATGGATCGCTGGATACAGCGTAAAACAGGCCAGGCATATGATCACAGCGGCGACTGGGCGCGGCGCGGCAAGCCCCATCCTCCACTACTAGAGCAATTGCTCAGTGATGACTATTTCGCCCAACCACCCCCGAAGAGCACAGGAACCGAGTATTTTTCCAACAACTGGCTGGAACAGCACCTGGAGAACTACCCACAGCTTGCTGCACAGGACATTCAGGCAACATTGCTGCAACTGACCTGCTGCTCCATCCGGGATGCCATTCGTCGTTGGGCCACAGACACCCAGGAAATCCTTGTCTGTGGTGGTGGCGTGCATAATGAAGCGCTGATCAATACGCTCTCTGAACAACTGGAAGACACACAGGTGACGAGCACCAGTCACGGGACCGGTATTGATCCGGACTGGGTAGAAGCCATGGCTTTTGCCTGGCTGGCAAAAGAAACCCTGCATCACCGGACCGGCAATGTACCCGCAGCAACTGGAGCTTCCCACAGGGTCATTCTGGGAGGAATCTATCCTTCCCGCAAATCAAATAACTGATTGAACAAAGCCTCTCTCTTTTAGTCTCCACCGGGATCAAAACCCGATTTTGACAGCATTGGTGTTAGCCATGGTTTACGCCAACAGGCCTTCGCACTAAAACCACAACAAAAACAAGGTGTTATTTTTTTCAAATAACCTGAGCAGCAGCAGTTATACTTATTTAAATGTACAAACAGCCGCTTTCTATCTCCTATTTTGCGGCAGGGCTTGCGCTATTTCTTCTGACGCTGTTTTGCCTGCCTGCCGCGCATGCTGACAATGACTTGTTGCGCTATCGCAGTATGTCGTTCAAAAGCCTTTCTATTGACCAGGGGCTGTCCCAAGTCTCCGGAAACACGATTTTACAGGACAGCAATGGCTCTATCTGGATAGGCACCCAAGACGGACTCAACCGCTTTGATGGCTATGACATCAAGGTTTTTCGTCATGACAAGAACCGGCCTGATTCACTGGGACGTGATTTCGTCAGCACCTTGGCTGAAGATGATCGAGGACATCTATGGATAGGCACCAGAGGCAGGGGACTGGACGACTACAACCCGCGGACAGAAACATTCAGGCACCATCAGATCATACCCGGCGCGAAGGGTAGAGGAAGCGCTTCCGATGTCAAAAAACTGCTGATAGTCCAGCAACGGGTTTTCATCGGCACCTTGCAAGGGCTGTACTACCTCGACATGGAGAACAATCTGATCCGGGAAATCACAATTCCCGGCCTGCAATCCAACCGTTCGACCATCCATGATCTGATCGTCATGCCGGCGGGAGATATCCTCGTTTCAACGGACTGGGGCATATTTTCTCTCGATCCTGAAACCCTGAATCTGGAGCAGAAATTCCTTGAGATCACCGCAAGACACGGACTGGCAACGCATGCACTTTTCGTGGACAGCAAGAAAAGGCTCTGGATTTCCACGGCCAAGGCGGGGCTGCTACTTGTAGATACAATCAATGAAGAGCTCGTCAGACACTTTCAACATCGAACCGACGACCCCGACTCGTTGCGGTTCTGGAATGCACGGGATTTTGTTGAAGACCTGTGGGGGAATATCTGGATCGGCTCTGCAGGCGGGCTGAATCTTTACATTGACGAAAGCACCAGGATGATCACCCTGGCCGACTCCCTGCATCGTCCATCAGGCATTCATGATCACTCGATACAAGCTCTCTATTCTGACAACGACGGGAACATCTGGGTTGGAACAAATGTTGGAGGTGTCAGCCGCATGTCCCCCTATCTGGCCCGTTTCAGCAAGATCATCCCCGCAAAAGATCTGGGAACTCCCGACCAACGCCTGCTCGACATGACGATAACCCCGGATGGCGAACTTTTCGTTGCCACGGGCAGCGGCCTGGCCCACCGCAAACCGAACGAAACCCGATTTTCCCTGGTCCCTACCGTTGACCATCAGGATCTGGCGGCGAAAACCACCGCTTATGGCTTGTTCACTTCCCGCGATGGTACCTTGTGGGTGGGTAGTTCAACCGGGCTGAGAAGACTTCCTCCCGGCGCCAAGGTGCTGGAAGCCCCCGAACTGACCAGTTCCTACTATTTCATCAAGATTCTGGAAGACGATGAAGGCTATTTGTGGCTCGGTCGACCAACGGAATTGCTCAAGTACGATCCCCGTAACCGGCGCATTGTGGCGCAACTGCCCATCTCTCACGCATACGGCTTGCTTCATCTGGATTCTTCCAGATTGCTGGTTGGTGGGCTGGGAGGGATACATTTGATCGATACCGGTTCGGCAACCATTATCGACACGCTGGATGGCGACACGCACGGCTTCAACAGCATCACTTACCTGTATCAGTCCAAAGATCGCTGCATCTGGGTGGGAACCCAGGGTGACGGTCTGTTTCGGTTGAAACCCGGCCCCGACCACGACCTGAAGCAGGCAGAACTGACTTTCTATTCCATGCATCAAGGGCTTGCATCCAACGCTATCGGGGCGATCACGGAATCGGCCGACGGAAGAATCTGGTTCACAACCACGCGTAGCATCACCAGCCTGAACCCGGATAGCGGCGTGATTCAGAACTATTCCGACAAGGACGGCGCATTTTCCGAAGGTTATTACATTGGGGCGGGAATGCAGGACGAACAGGGACTCATCTATTTCGGCGGAGTCAATGGCCTGAGCGTGTTTTCACCCGACTGGATCGTAGACGATCCCGTCACCCCAAAAGTGACATTTTCCGCTTTACGCCTAGACAATCTCCCCATGCAAGCTGCATCACCGTCCAGCCCGCTGAGCCAACCCATGGCCTACACCGAACACCTGGTCATTCAGCCTCGCTGGTCCAGCATAACGCTCGAATTTAGCAGCAATAACTTTTCCAGTCCTGAGCATGTACGCTATGCCTACAAAATAGAAGGCATCGACAAGGACTGGGTTGAAACCAGCGCCAGGGAACGCTTCGCCAGCTATGCCAACCTGCCACCAGGCAACTACCGTTTTCTGGTCAAGGCCAGCAACCCGGATGGAAAATGGAGCACCCAACCCAGCGTCCTGACACTGGACATCTTGCCACACTGGTATCAGACATGGTGGGGCTGGCTGTTGTTGGCCTTGCTATTGTTCAGCTTGATCTATTTGTACATACGTTGGCGCCTGGGGAATATCATGCGGCAAAACATCGAGCTCGAGGATCGCGTCAATACACGAACCAAAGCACTCACCGAAGCCAATCGGCAACTGGCGCACCTGGCCCGCACCGATGCATTGACGGGGATGCTAAACCGGCGGGCTTTCACCGAATTGTTTCAGCAAAACCTGTCCAAAGGGAACCATTGTCTGCAATGCTCTCTGGCGTTGCTGGATATCGACCTATTCAAGAACTTCAACGACAACTATGGCCATGATTGCGGCGACGCTGTTCTCAAGGAGATGGCAGGAATCCTGCGACACAATTTGCGCGAAAACGACATCGTTGCGCGTTGGGGGGGCGAGGAATTCATCATTTTACTCCCCGACACGGTTCAAACAGCTGCTGCTGATATCATGAAGCGTCTCTGCCATGCCGTTGCGCAACACCGGTTCAACTGGCAAGAGCAGCAGCTGAGCATCACCATCACGGCTGGCCTCGGCCAATGCGATTGCAACCAGCCTCTGGAAAAATGCCTGAAGCCGGTGGATGAGGCGCTATACAAGGGCAAGCAACAGGGAAGGAACCAGTTGGTCTTTGTCACCGATCAGTTCTGATAAGCTGATCGGTAATTGCTACACCGAGAAAGAAGAACCGCACCCGCAGGTTGTCGTGGCATTGGGATTGCGCACGATGAATTGAGCACCCTGCAAGCCTTCCGTGTAATCCACCTCCGCACCTTCCAGATACTGCAGACTCATCGGATCGACCACCAGGGTCACACCATCGGTAACCACAACTTCATCACCTTCGTTGATTTCTTCATCGAAAGAGAAGCCATACTGGAAGCCGGAACAACCACCACCCTGAATATACACGCGCAGTTTCAGGTTCAGGTTACCTTCCTCTTCAATCATTCCACCTACTTTTTTTGCAGCCGCAGGAGTAAAAGTAAGTGCGGCAGTAGAAGTATCCAACTGTTCTGACATCTTGATTACACCTCTGGCACATGGCCAGCTAAAAGATTCATGGTGCCATTATCAAATTACCCAGTAAAACTATCAAGTATTTATTCGCCAAGGCACGAAAAGCC
>CAZFXI010000028.1:0-23780 GCA_964522855.1 uncultured Sedimenticola sp. | reverse complement strand
TATCAAATTACCCAGTAAAACTATCAAGTATTTATTCGCCAAGGCACGAAAAGCCCCCCGGTAAACAAGTTTATCGGGGGTTGCCGCGCCCATTTAACGAACCGCTGGCTAGTATTCCCGCCTGCTGCAGTCTTGCAGCCACTATGTTGTCATCGTCGTCGACAGCGGTCCCCGGGAAGGCCAGATTGTCGGTAACCGAACCCTCGGCATTGAAGCCAGAGCCAGCACCATTCAGCGTAATCGTGGTAAAGGCCGGCAAGGGCGCAACTCCAGGATTGGGCACCTGCTTTCTACCCCACAGCTATCGATCTTTCGCCATCAGATCTGACCAGAGACATTGGATTATGGTTTTGAGCCATATTTTTGCAGTAACACAACCGTAGCCTGGTGCCCCTGTCTGGCTGCCCAGGATACTGCGGTCCAGCCGTTGGTGTGTTCTAGGTGATTGACATCCGCCCCCGCCTCGATGAGCATTTCGACAATTTCCACATGATTGTTGGATGCCGCCAGCATCAGTGCCGTGTAGCCACCCTCGTCTTCGGCATCAATTGCTGCGCCGTGCGCGATGAGCTTTTCGACGATATCCTTATGCCCATTCAGGGCAGCTTTCATCAGGGGAGTCCATTTGCAGCTGTCGCGCAAATCAGCGTTTCCGGTCTCGTCCAGCAATTCCTCCACGGCGGCGAGATCCCCTTTTTCTGCGGCAGTCACCAAAGGCGGAACCAGGCAAATGTCCGGTTCTCCGGAATCACCGAATAAAAATAATCCTAGAGGAAGAAAAAACAGAATCAAATAGAAGAGCCATCGCATGGCGCACAGCTTGCATTACCATCCGGTCACGCTCAATGATTTTACGCAGTATCTTCGGGATCAGCGGGCTTGTCTGGCGAAGCATCGCTTCCCGCGCATTCTTTGCCCAAATCGTGTGTATGAATCAACTGCCCGTTTACCTGTGCTCCCATGGCCATTTCCAGCAGTTGATAGTGGACGGTACCGGTTACCTGGGCACCCGCAGCCAGCTCCACACGGTTGCAGGCAAACACGTCCCCCACGATGTAGCCATCCAGAATCAGATTCTCGACTTTGACATCACCTTCAATCCTGCCGCCTTTACTGATCACGAGGGTGGATTTGGTATCCGGCAACCCGGTGACATTGCCTTTTACCACGCCATCGATATGCATTCCCGAAGCAAAGCTCACGTCTCCACGTATTTCAGTATCAAGACCAATGACCGTGGCAATGGGAGGCAATTTCAATTTTTTTACGCGCGCCATGTCATTCTGACCCCTTTATATATTCAGCCCAGGAAAAGGTTTTACTGAGCTTTTTCAGTTCCTTGTTGCGTGGCAGGAATTCCACAAGCAACTCCCTGGGCTCAAAACCCTCCGGTAACGCGATAGCGCCAGAGACATCCTTGTAATTCGAAAACTCCAGCTTGATTGCTTTTTCTCCGTCGTCGCTGAACTCAGCGCGATCAAGGCGCTTGGCCTTGCCCTTCAGCTTTCCCGACAATTTCATCACCAGCTTTCCGCGGGTAGTTTCCACTTTCTCCATGACCTGAACTATGGTGAAACTGTAGGTATATTTTCCCTCCGAATCTACAGGCTTCAAACTGAAGTTTTTGATATACAGGGTGCCATTGTCATTGGATACCAGGCTACGCAGCATTTCCACTTCCGACTGCAGCGACGCCTTTTCCTCTTCCACCGCAATCAGTTGCTGCTGCAGCTCCCGGCTGGCTTGTTGTTCGATTTCAGCCTGACGTCGATAGCGGACAGCTTCCGCACTGATATCGCGCAATTCTGCCTGCTGCTCCTGCAGCGTCGTTTTCAGGCTGGTAATTTCCTGTGTACTATGCTCACTGTCATACCCACCCTGTCTGATACCCCAGGAATACGCCTGCCAGGCGATAGCTGCCACTACCAGCAACGCCAACAGCAGCTGCCAGCGTCCGCGCCGGTCCTGCTGGTGCACGATCCGGGGCGATTTGATACGCATTGGCTGAACCCTGCCTGTAGAAACGGGCTTCAAGGCAGCAGCCCCACCAATTCCAGCCCCGTTGTTTCTTGCATACCAAACATCAAGTTCATGTTCTGCACCGCCTGACCCGCCGCACCCTTGACCAGGTTATCGATAACCGACAGGATGACCACCATATCGCCATTTCCCGGGCGATGCAGTGCGATACGACACATATTCCCCCCCCGAACAGACCGGGTTTCCGGATGGGCTCCAGCCGGCATCACATCCACGAAAGGCTCGCCGGCATAGGCGTCTTCATAAAGCTTCTGGAGATCCACATCGCCTTCCACCCGCACATACAGGGTGGCATGGATGCCCCTTATCATGGGTAAGAGATGGGGGACAAAAGTCAGATCGACATCCTGTTTCAGGGCCGTGGACAGGTTCTGGCTGATCTCGGGCTGATGCCGATGTCCCGCCACCGCATAAGCCTTGAAGCTTTCGCCGGTCTCTGCCATGAGCATAGCGGCATTGGCGCTCCGACCCGCTCCGCTGACACCGGACTTGCAGTCTGCCACCAGGGCGTTCAGGCTGGCCTTGCCGGACTTCAGCAACGGGAGAAAACCCAGCGTCACCGCCGTAGGGTAACAGCCGGGATTGGCTACCAGCCGGGCTTTGGCGATCGGCTCACGGTACAGCTCGGGCAGGCCATACACCGCTTCTTTTACCAACTCCGGGCAGGCATGCTCCATGCCATACCACTGCTGCCAGACGGCGATATCCTGGATGCGAAAATCTGCCGCCAGATCGATCACCCGCACACCGGCTGCCAACAATGCCGGCACCTGCTGCATGGCGATACCGTTAGGCGTTGCAAAGAACACCAGATCACAGGCTTTCAGCGCCACTTCATCGGGCACAGTGAAACACAGATCGGTGTAGCCGCGCAGATTGGGGTACATGTCCGCCACAGCTCTGCCATCTTCAGAACGGGAAGTGATGACCTTCAGTTCCACATCGGGGTGGCGCACCAGCAGGCGCAACAGCTCCACTCCCGTGTATCCGGTTCCTCCGACGATGCCGACCTTGATCATTTCCACTTCCAATTCGTTTGGCTAAAGGGCATATTCTACAACACGAGGGTCATCATAGGTGCTGCCATAGCGATTGTCTGCCCATGGAATCACAAACCATACAAACCATCGCCCTGATGCTCGGTGCAGGCTGGGCATCAGGACTCAACCTTTATGCAGCCATGCTGGTGCTGGGCTGGATGGGCGCGAGTGGTCAGGCCGACCTGCCACCCAGCCTGGATATACTGAGCAATCCCATGGTAATGGGGGCTGCCGGCCTGATGTTCGTGGTGGAATTCTTTGCCGACAAGCTGCCTGGGCTGGATAGCCTGTGGGACGCCGTACACACCTTCATTCGCATTCCGGCAGGCGCACTCATCGCTGCCGGGGCGGCCCAGGGACTGGACATGGGTGCCGCCGGTGAGATGATCGGGCTGATTCTGGGTGGCGGGCTGGCGACGACCAGCCATGTGAGCAAGGCCAGTGCGCGGGCACTGATCAACACCTCCCCGGAACCGGTGACCAACTGGACGGCCTCGGTCACCGAGGATGCCGCGGTGGTTGGCGGTCTATGGACAGCACTCAACTATCCCTGGCTGTTTGTATTGCTGCTCATACTCTTTATACTGCTGGCCATCTGGCTGCTGCCAAAGATCTGGCGCTTGCTGAAGAAAGCAGGGAAGACACTTTTCGGCTGGTTCAAGAAGCCGCCAGAACAATCCCCTGAAAAAACCGAATAACGGAGAAAAACATGTCCCCCTGGCCCTGGCTCAAAGCCCTGCATCTGATCTTCATGGTAAGTTGGTTTGTTGGCCTGTTTTACCTGCCACGGCTATTTGTCCACCACGCCATGTCTCTCGACAAGCCGGAACTGGACGAGAAGTTCAAGGAAATGGAACGCAAGCTGTACTATTTCGTGACGCCCTGGATGATTCTGACTGTGGTTTTCGGTGTATGGATGCTGTTTGCCGGCGCGTGGGAAGCCTACAGCAGCATGATATGGCTGCACATCAAACTGCTGCTGGTTGCAATCCTGGTTGGCTATCATTTCTGGTGCGGGAAACTGATGAAGGACTTTCGTGACGGGAAAAACACTCATTCCCATACCTGGTATCGGTATTTCAATGAATTCCCCCTGTTGTTGCTGGTTGGCATTGTGCTGCTGGCGGTATTCAAACCCTTTTGAAGCCGTTCCCCGGTAGACTAAAAAACGGCGCCACATCGGGCGCCGTTTTTGTGTGCTCTGTGGATGAGGATGGATCAGCCGCAGCCACCACCGGTATTGGAGCCACAAGTACCACACCCACTGTCACCAACAGGCTGGAGGTTGTTGAACACAAAACGGGCATCTTCACCATCATTGGCCACAAAATCGATTTCTACACCTTTAAGGTAATCCATGGTGCCATTGTCGACGATAAGCTTGAAACCCTCATACTCGCGCACATTATCTTCGCCGCTGATCTGGTCTGTGAAGGTCATGCCGAAATTGACGCCACTGCAGCCGCCCGGTGTGGCGTAGACCCGGACACCTTCAATAGTCTCTTCCACCTGCCCCGCCAGTTCCTGCATCTTTTGCTGCGCAGTCTCGGTGAGGGTCAGGTCCTCATCGTTGAGTTGGTTAACATTCGCTGTCATGAAAATCACCTGTATTCTGTTTTAAAAAAAGACCTGCAATCAATTCTATCATGCCTGCCCGCCAACCATCCATGCGACTTCTGTTGAAATCATCACCAAATAAGTATATTAGAATTTCATTAAATAAAACCTTGCTTGACGTAGGTCAATGTCAGTTTTGCCCGTACAGTTCACATTACCCTGCAACGATCATTGATAAACAGCAATGAGCGTAATTTTTTCGGGAATCGAAGGAATTTCTTTCGGTTCAATTTACCAAACTGTGGGGTAATCTGACATGTTTAAGACCAAACTCCGTACATCCGCATTGAGCATGGCTGTCGGCCTTGCAATTTTCGGAATTGCGACCACGGCCGGTGCTGCCAACCAGGCGCCAAAAATGTCCGACGCGGACTTTGAGAAGGGGAAATCGATCTACTTCCAGCGCTGCGCGGGCTGCCACGGTACTTTGCGCCTGGGTGCCACCGGCAAGAACCTGGAGCCAAAGAACACCATCAAGCTGGGCCAGAAACGCCTGGAAAAAATCATCACCTTTGGTACAGAAGGCGGGATGAACAACTTTGATGACATCCTGTCCAAGGATGAAATCAAGCTCATGGCTTCCTACATTCAGCAGGTACCACCTGTGCCACCGGAAATGCCTCTTTCCCTCATGAAGGAGCGCCACAAGGTTTTCGTGGATCCCAAGGATTACCCCAAGAAGCCCCTGCATGGCCGCAACTGGCAGAACTTCTTCCTGGTTATCGAACGCGATGTGGGCAAGATCGCCATCATCGACGGCGACAAGAAGGAAATCGTAGCCCATATCCCCACCGGCTATGCTGTGCACGTACTCAAGGCTGTTGAACATCATGAAGGCATGCATGTGGATAATCCCGGCCGCTTCTGGTACGTCATGGGCCGCGATGGCATGATGACCAAGGTCGACCTGTGGCAGACTCCAGACAAGATGAAGGTTGCCCAAACCCAGGTTGCCTATGATGCGCGTGACGTGGCCGTATCCGGCGACGGCAAATACGTCATCGGCGGCGGTTACTGGCCTCCGCATTTCGTTATTCTCGACGGAATGACTATGGAGCCACTGAAGGTGGTTTCTGCACGTGGCGTCAATGTCGATGGCGAGTTCGTCAACGAATCCCGCGTGGCTGCCGTATATGACACGCCGCTGGCGCCAACCTGGCTGGTTTCCATGAAGGAACTGGGCCAGATGTGGCAGGTGGACTATACCGATCTGGACAACCTCCAGGTCACCATGATCGATTCCGCCAAGTACCTGCATGACGGTTTCTATGATCCCACCGGTCGTTACTTCCAGATCGCAGCCAACGCTTCCAACAAGATGGTTGTGATCGACACCGTGGAGCGCAAGCTCGAAGCCATGATCGATGTGGACAAGAAGCCTCACCCAGGTCCCGGTGCGAACTGGAACGATCCCAAATGCGGTCCTGTAGGCGGCACTACGCACCTCGGCGTGGGCAAGATCACCGTCTGGGGCAACGACCCCAAGGGGCATCCCGATCAAGCCTGGAAGGTCTGCTACGAAGTGGAGACCGATGGTCCCGGCGTATTCATCCGCACCCATCCCAAGAGCCAGTATGTATGGGCTGACCAGACCAAGCACCCGGAGCCCGAAGTGCAGCAGTCCATCCAGGTTATCGACAAGAAGACCCACGAAATCGTCAAGACCATTCGTTTGACCGAGAAGAAAGGCTACGCCGCCGTTCATATCGAGTTCAACGATGACGGTTCCGAAGTCTGGACCTCTGTCTGGAATCGCGCTGACAGCAAGAAGCCTAATGGTGAAATCATCATCTTCGATGCCAAGACGCTTAAAGAGAAAGCCCGCATCAAAGGTCTGTACGCGCCTACCGGCAAGTTCAACGTATACAACCGTGTAAACCACGTGACCTGATTACTCAATCAGTAATGTAGATAAAAAAGGCGGGTATGGGCTGAGATTCATGCCCGCCTTTTTTCATACCCGGATCTGATAAACCGGGTTTTGGGGCAGGGAATCCCGACATCAATCCAATTCAACTGGTCTGTTGGCATTGCCATCGGAGTGAATCGTCATGACCGACAATACAAAACGTAAACTGAGTTTCGGCGCAGCCTTCCTGTTCTTCCTTTTCGGCATCATTTTCTGGGGCGGCTTCAACTGGGCTCTGGAGAAAACCAATACCCTGGAATTCTGTATTGGCTGTCATGAAATGAAAGACAACGTCTATCAGGAATACAAGCCAACCATCCACTACTCCAACCGCACGGGCGTGAGGGCTACCTGCCCCGACTGCCATGTACCCAAGGAGTGGATTCATAAAATTGTCCGCAAGATACAGGCCAGCAACGAGTTGTATCACCACTTCATCGTAAAAGATGTGGATACACCGGAAAAATTCGACGCCAAACGACTAGAACTCGCCAAGCATGTTTGGGCAGCAATGAAGAACACCGATTCAAGGGAGTGCCGCAACTGCCACAACTTTGAATCCATGAACCCGAAATTCCAGCGCCCCCGGGCACGCAAACAGCATCTGAACGCGTTTGAAACCGGCCAAACCTGCATCGATTGCCACAAGGGCATCGCCCATAAGAATGTGCGCAAGCTGCTCACCGATGAGGAACTGGAAAAACTCGAGGGTCCGCAGCCGGCTTTCGTACGTGAAGTGCCCGAGATCTACAAGAAAGGTCTCGCGGAAATCGAAGCCATCGAAGCAGAACAGGCGGCCAAGGAGAAAGTGGAGAAAGAAAAGGCCCGCGAAGCCGCGAAGGAAGCCGAGAAAAAACGCATCGAAGCTGCCGTTGCAGCCGCATTGGCAGCCGCTGGTGCAGGAACGGGCGCTGAAGCAGCAGCTACCACGGGCGCAGTCTCCGCTGCGGCTTCTGGCGCAACTTTCGGCATCGACTGGAGCGGTGTTCCAGATCGTGAAATCGGCCTTTTGTACCCCGGCCAGACCTCGATCGAATGGGTTCTCAATGGCCGTGACCACGGCGGCGCCCGGCCTTTCGACAAAGGCGGCGATCGTTGCGTAACCTGCCATGACAAGGAAATATCCGACATGGGCAAGAAGATGGTCACCGGCGAAAAGGCCGAGCCAACCCCCATCCCCGGCAAACGCGGCAGCATTGCGGTGAAAGTGCAGGCAGCACATGATGCTGACAATCTCTACCTTCGCTTTGAATGGGAAGATACCGAGCATGTGCCCGTACCTTTTGTTGACGGCGGCAAGATGGACCCCGAGAATCCCATGAAGATTGCCATCATGCTGGGTACCGATGCGGTGGAATACACCGATCGTGCCGGCTGCTGGAGCACCTGCCACCACGATGCACGCACCATGCCGCATGCGCCGGAGCAGGCCACCCTGGATGCCAGTGAAGCGGCCAAGGTGCTGGATCTGAAACAGGGCGTCACCAAGTACCTGAAAGAAAGCCGCACCAAGATCGAGGTCAAGGGTCGCCGAGGCAAGAAGCGTGGTGGCTGGGACAAGCTCAAGAGCGCCGAGGAAATTCAGGCTGAACTGGATGCGGGTCACTTCATGGATCTGATGCGCTATTCATCCGGCAGCAAGAAGACCGAGAACGGCTACATTCTGGAGCAACGCCACATGAGCGGCGGCGGACAGTTCGATGTGAACGCCAACAAGGAAGGCAACACCTGGGTGGTGGAAATGAAGCGCAAGCTCAACACCGGCAAGCCCGGCGATATCGCCATCGAACCCGGCAAATTGTATGACTTTGGCTTCGCCATTCATGACGACTACGCCAACGCCCGTTTCCACCATGTCTCCCTGGGTTACAAACTGGGAATGGACAACGACGAAGCCGAGGTCAATGTCGTAGGCAAGTAAGCTCTGCAAGCAAGACCGGCACAGGGGCTGGAGTCGCTTGAAGCGACTCCGACCCCTTTTTCGCTTTAGGCGTAAAATGCCCGGTAGATTCATACGGAGGAATAGACGATGACCACGATACCGAGGACGCTGTTTTCCATCGCCTTGCTGCTATCCGCTGGCCTTGCCTTCGGCGCAGAACCGGGGGTAACCGAGGTGGAAATCTTCAAATTCAAGTTTCTTCCGCAGGAAGTCGCCATCGAGGCAGGCGACAAAATCCGCTGGACCAACAAGGAAAAGCGCCAGTATCACAGCGTCTGGTTCGAAAAATTCGGAGAACCGGAGCCAGACTACCTCTTTCCCGGAGACACCTACGAGCGGGCATTCGAAAAGGCAGGGGATTTCCCTTATCGTTGCGGCCCGCACCCGGAAATGATCGGCGTCGTGCACGTAAAATAAGACGCCACCTCTTCCCGCAATTGACCTCCATCAATGTTGTTGCCGTATGCCGTCGGTACATTGAATTCAGCGAATCCTTTCAGAGCGCAGAATGACTAAAATCGAGCTTATAATCCTGGCAGTTGTTTCCGTTTTTCTCTGCCACACGGCAATGGCCAAGGCCGGTCCACCCCCTGCCCGCCAGGCGGAATTGCTGTATCTGCTGAAACACGACTGCGGCTCTTGTCACGGCATGCGTCTGGAAGGTGGACTGGGACCCGCACTCACTGCCGAACGACTGAAACCCTGGAAGACGGAAGACTTGGGAAGCACCATTCTACAAGGGCGCCCGGGAACTCCAATGCCCCCTTGGCGGCCCTTTATCTCTGCGGATGAAGCCATGTGGCTGGCATCCCAGTTGAAACGGGGAATCCGGCCATGAAACGCCTCCTGCTGCTTCTACTCCTCATGCTCGGCCAGAGCATGGCATACAGTGATTGCCTGACTCGGGGAACCGGCGACATGGGCATCATCGTCGAGCGTGCCAGTGGCAGCCTGCTCATCATCGACACCACGGCCCACGAGGTGCTTTCCCGGGTCGAAGGACTGGGGGATCTGTCCCATGCCTCAGCAGTCTTTTCCCGCGACGAGCGCTATGCCTATGTGTTCGGCCGGGACGGCGGACTCACCAAGGTCGATATCCTGTGTGGGAAAATCGTCAAACGTGTGCTTCAGGGTGGCAACAGTATCGGTGGCGCCATCTCCCAGGATGGCAAGCTGGTAGCCGTATCCAACTACACCCCCGGCGGGGTTAAGGTCTTTTCTGCAGACGACCTGTCCCTGGTAGCGGACATTCCCGCCACACCGTTCAAGGACAAGCGTTCAAAAACCGTAGGGCTGGTGGACGCGCCCGGCAAGCTGTTCGTGTTTGCCCTGTACGATACCGGCGAAACCTGGATGCTGAACATGAAAGATCCAGGCCAACCCGTCCTGACAAAGTTTACCCATGTCGGGCGCCTGCCCTACGACGGGCTGATCACGCCGGACGGTCGCTACTATATCAATGGCCTGTTCGGTGAAGATGGGCTTGCACTGCTGGATCTGTGGCATCCTGAAAAAGGCATTACGCGCATCCTCGACCATTACGGCAAGGGCGAGAAGCAACTGCCCGTGTACAAGATGCCGCACCTGGAAGGCTGGGCCGTCGCCGGGAATCAAGCCTTCCTGCCCGCCGTGGGGCATCACGAAGTGCTGGTCGTCAACACAGATAACTGGAAAGAAGCCGGGCGCATCCCCGTCCATGGCCAACCGGTATTCGTCATGGCTCGCCCCGACGGGCGGCAACTCTGGGTGAATTTCGCCTTTCCCGACAACGACACCGTGCAGGTAATCGACAGCGAAACCCTGAAAATCATCAAGACCCTGAAAACCGGCAAGGGCACATTGCACATGGAATTCACACCACGGGGAGAGGAAGTATGGATCTCCGTCAGGGACAAGGATGAAATCCAGATATATGATACCGATACCCAAACACTGAAACACAGCTTCAAGGCAAGAAAACCCAGCGGGATTTTCTTTACCGACCGGGCCCACAGGACAGGATTGTAAGCATGGCGACACCTGCAGTGAAAAACTATCCCAGCGTGTCCACGGACATGGAGCCCAGGTTGTCCACGCTGGAACGGCGTCTGCTGAACGAATACCAGAAGGGCTTTCCCCTCTCGACCACCCCTTATGCGGATATCGCACGGGAACTGGGTGCCAGTGAAGCGCTGGTGCTGGAAATCCTGCAAAAGCTCAAGGCTCAGGGATTCATCAGCCGTGTGGGGCCGGTGTTCAAACCCAAACGGGTAGGTACCAGCACCTTGGCTGCCATGGCGATACCCGCCGACAAGCTCAATGCCGTCGCCAGCATCATCAGCGGCTACGATGAAGTCAATCACAACTATGAACGCGAGCATTACTTCAATCTGTGGTTCGTGGTGACCACGGCAAATGAACAGCAATTGCAGGCCGTGCTGGCCGAAATGGAGCTGCGTACGGGTTATCCGGTGATGAACCTGCCCCTGGAACAGCAGTTCCACATCGACCTGGGTTTCCCCCTATGGTGCTGAGCGAACAGGAACAACGGCTGGTCGGGCTGATTCAGGAAGGCCTCCCCCTGAGCAGTCGCCCTTATGCCCGCATCGGCGCAGAGCTGGGCATGCCGGAAGAAGCGGTGCTGGAGCAGATCCGGTCTCTCCAGGAGCGCGGTGCCATCAAGCGCATGGGAATCGTGGTGCGCCACCATGAACTCGGTTATACCGCCAATGCCATGGTGGTATGGGACGTTCCCGATGAACAGGTCAAGGCAGTGGGTGAAGCCCTGAGCAGACATGCCTGCGTGACGCTCTGCTATCAGCGGCCTCGGCGATTGCCCGATTGGCCCTATAACCTGTTTTGCATGATCCACGGCAAGGACAGGCAAAGGGTGCTCGACACCATCGACAACCTGACCGAAACCGAAGGATTGCAGCGCATTCCCCATGAAGTATTGTTCAGTGGCGAGCGCTTCAAGCAGCGCGGCGCGAAATACCTTTAATTCTTCGGAACCAGACCTTCCCATGGACGCCATCGATCGCGCCATCATCAATACGCTGCAGAAAGGCTTTCCCATTTGCGAGCGTCCTTATCAACAGGCGGCAGAAGCAGTCGGTATCGACGAGGATGACCTGATTCAGCGCCTGCACACCATGCTCGAAGACAAACGCCTGTCGCGTTTCGGCCCCCTGTATCATGCCGAGCGCATGGGCGGCGGCCTGAGCCTGTGCGCCATGTCTGTTCCGGAAACCGATTTCGACACGGTGGCGGAACAGGTCAACGCTTTTCCGGAAGTCGCACATAACTACGCCCGTGAACACGAATTGAACATGTGGTTCGTGCTGGCAACCGACACCCCGGAGCGTATTCAGCGCGTATTGCAGGAAATAGAGACAATCACTGGCTGCAAAGTCTACAACATGCCTAAACAGGAAGAGTTCTATGTTGGACTGCACTTCCAGCTGTGATAACCTGATAAATAGATATTCAATAGATTACTTGAACATTATGGATTCCCTGGATCGCGCCATCATCGAAGCCACACAGGCCGGCTTGCCACTGTTGCCGGAACCTTATGCCGAGGTCGCGGCTCGGGTAGGTGCAAGCAGCGAGGAAGTCATGGCACGCATGAAATCCATGCAAGACAGGGGCGTCATCCGCCGCATCGGCGCAGTGCCCAATCATTACGTACTGGGCTTTCGCGGCAACGGCATGAGCGTCTGGGATGTACCGGACGAACGCATCCAGGCCTGCGGAAAAATGATCGGCGACCTGGATTTCGTCAGCCACGCCTATCATCGCCCACGCCACCCTCCCCTGTGGAACTACAACCTATTCGCCATGGTGCATGGCAGAGATCGGGAGGAAGTCATGCGGAAGGTGGAAACAATCGCGACATTGCTGGGTGAGGATGACCAGGGCCATGAAGTCCTGTTCAGCACCCGTATCCTGAAAAAGACCGGCCTGCGCCTGCCTGGAGGCAACTCATAACATGTTCCGTATCTCCCAATTCATGCAGGAAATCCTCACTCCCAAGCCCCTTGAGCCGAAGCGCAACCCACCCGGCCCGGTGGTGATCTGGAACCTGATCCGCCGTTGCAACCTTACCTGCAAGCACTGCTATTCCATTTCCGCAGACACGGACTTCCCTAACGAACTGAGCACCGAACAGGTGTATGAAGTCATGGATGACTTGAAACAGTTTGGCGTACCCGTACTGATTCTCTCCGGCGGCGAACCCCTGTTGCGCCCGGACATCTTCGCTATCGCCCAGCACTCGAAAGACATGGGGTTTTACACCGCCCTGTCCACCAACGGCACCCTCATCGATGAAAGCAATATCGACAGGATCGCCGACATGGGCTTCGACTACCTGGGAATCTCCATCGACGGCATTGCAGAAACTCATGACAAATTTCGTCGCAAGGAAGGCGCTTTCGATGCCTCCGTCAGGGCGCTGCGTCTGTGCCACGACAAGGGCATCAAGGTGGGGTTGCGCTTTACCATGACCCAGGACAATGCCGAAGAACTGCCCAAGCTGCTGGAACTGATGGACGACGAGAAAATCGACAAATTCTATTTCTCGCACCTGAACTATGCCGGTCGGGGCAACAAGAACCGCAAGGACGACACCCATTTCAAGACCACCCGCTGGGCCATGGACCTGCTCTTCGAACGCGCTATGGCCGATGCCAAAGCCGGACGCAACACCGAGTTCGTCACCGGCAACAACGATGCTGATGGGGTATATCTGCTGCACTGGGTGAAAAGACACTACCCCGAGCAGGCCGAACACATCGAGGCCAAACTGCGCCAATGGGGCGGCAACAGCTCCGGCGTAAACATCTCAAACATCGACAACCAGGGCCGGGTGCACCCCGACACCATGTGGTGGCACTATGACCTGGGCAACGTCAAGGAGCGCCCTTTTTCCGAAATCTGGCAGGATACTTCCGATCCCATCATGGCCGGTTTGAAACAGCATCCCCGTCCGGTTAAGGGACGTTGCGGCGACTGCAACTATCTGGACATCTGCAACGGCAACACCCGGGTGCGCGCCCTGCAACTCACCGATGATCCCTGGGCGGAAGATCCCGCCTGCTATCTGACTGATGAGGAAATTGGCTTGTGACAGCAGATCGCAAGGCACACTGGGAAAGGATCTACAGCGAGAAGGGCGAGGAGGATACCAGCTGGTTTCAGCCCCGCCCCGAAACATCCCTGGCGCTCATCGAGGCCAGCGGCGAACCGCCTTCGGCAGCGCTCATCGATGTCGGCGGCGGCGTTTCCCGGCTGGTGGATCATCTCCTGGATCTGGGTTGGCAGCGCCTGAGCGTACTCGATATATCCGGCACTGCCCTTGAAACGGCCCGGCAACGCCTGGGGGAACACGCCTCTCGAGTCGAGTGGCTGGAAACCGACCTGCTGGACGGCTCGGTTGGCGGACCCTACCGGATCTGGCACGACCGCGCCGTGTTCCATTTTCTTACTGAACCCGCAGACCGGGAACGCTATCTGGAACAGCTGTCAACGGCGCTGGAACCGGGCGGCAGCTGCATCATCGCCACTTTCGGACCGGAAGGGCCACAGCAATGCAGCGGTCTGCCGGTACAACGCTATGCTCCACAAGCACTGGCTGCCACGCTGGGCGACAGATTCACGCTTGAAGAAACCCGCACGGAGGTTCACCGCACGCCGGCGGGTAAAAACCAGAACTTCATCTACTGCCGCTTCCGGCACAAGAAAGACGCATGATCAGAGACAAGCTTCATGGATTTCTACTGCTGGCTGTCCTTGGCTGGCCAATGCAACTCTTCGCCAGCGATGCATCCGCACTCTATCAGCAGCACTGTGCTCAGTGCCATAACCCGGATCGTCTGGGCGCTACCGGCCCTGCCCTGCTGCCGCAGAATCTCAAACGACTGAAGAAGAAAGCAGCGTTGGAAGTTATCGCCAAGGGCCGCATTGCCACCCAGATGCAGGGCTTCGGCGACAAACTCACGCCGCCACAGGTTCAGTCGCTGGTGGACTATATCTACACCCCCCTGAAAACCATGCCGGTCTGGGGCATGGCTGAGACCAAGGCCAGCCAGATCATTCATCACCCATCCGGCTCATTGCCGGACAAGCCCAAATTCAAGGCGGATATCGACAACCTGTTTATGGTGGTGGAACTGGGGGATCACCATGCCACGCTGCTGGATGGTGACACCTTCAACCCCATCGTGCGTGTGCCCACCCGCTTTGCAGTCCACGGCGGACCCAAATGGGCCGAGGGCGGGCGTTACATCTATTTCCTGTCCCGCGATGGCTGGGTGAGCAAGTTCGATGTGTTCAACCTGGTCTGGGTTGCAGAAGTCCGCGCCGGCATCAACGCCCGTAACCTGGCCGTGTCTCACGACGGTCGCTATGTGATGGTTGCCAACTACCTGCCTCATACCCTGGTGTTGCTGGATGCACGCAATCTATCTCCCATCAAGGTCATCGAAGCCAGGGATGACCAGGGCAACAGCTCCCGGGTAAGCGCCGTCTATACCGCCGACCCACGCTCCAGCTTCATCGCTGCCATGAAGGACATTCCCGAGGTCTGGGAGATCAACTACGAAGACGAACCACCTGTCGGCTTCGGTAAATGGGTGCATGACTATCGACCGGACTCCGGTGAAGAAACAGAAAAGCAGCACTTTCCCATTCGCCGTATCCAGCTCAAGGGCATCCTTGATGATTTCTTCCTTACGCAGGATTATGAAAAAATCATCGGTAGTACCCGTGGTGGTGGTGCTCAGGTAGTGGACCTGGATCTTGGGCGAGCCGTCGCCAATATCGATCTTCCCGGCCTGCCCCATCTCAGCTCGGCCATTACCTGGAAACGCAACGGCAAGACGGTGATGGCCACACCCAACATCCGCAAACCTGAAGTCACCGTCGTGGATATGGACACCTGGAAAGTCATCAAGCGCATACCCACCAAAGGCCCCGGCTTCTTCATGCGCAGCCATGAAAAAAACCCTTATGCCTGGACCGATGTTTTCTTCGGTCCCCACAAGGATCTGATGCACGTCATCGACAAGCAGACCCTGGAAATCATCAAGACCTTGAAACCCGCCCCTGGCAAGACCTCCGCCCACGTGGAATTCACCAAAGATGGCAAGTATGCCCTGGTGAGCATCTGGGATATGGACGGCGCCATCGTGGTCTATGACGCGGCTACCCTGAAGGAAGTCAAACGCATTCCCATGAAAAAGCCGTCAGGGAAGTATAATGTGCATAACAAGCTCACCCGCGACCCAGGAACCAGTCACTGATGAAAACGCTGCTATCTGTTTTATTGTTACTTTCCAGCACGCTGTTGTTTGCCGCCGACGCCGAGGTCGAACTCGTCAAGGTGGAAGATGGCGATACCCTGGTGGTCAACCTGTCGGGCAAGGAAGAGCGGATCCAGTTGCTGGGCATGGATGCGCCGGAAGACACCATGAATCCCAAGCTCAAGGTGGACATGGCGCGCAGTGGGCTGTCAGCGGACCAGCTGCTTTCCCTGGGTCGTGAAGCGACTGACTATCTGCGAGCCCTGATCAAACCCGGCGACAAACTGCTGTTGTCCGGCGACCTGAATCAACGTGATCGTTACGGGCGCATCGCGGCACGCGTCGCAATGACCAACGGCCTGTCTGTCAACATCACCATGGTTGCCGCAGGATATGCCCGGCCGCTGAAGCCGGAGACTCTTCCCGAAGACCTGCGCCAACAGCTGGAACAGGCTTGGCAACAGGCCAGCGAACAGCAGCGAGGACTGATGGCCTCCCAACCGGAAACTGTTAAAGCCTGGGTGAAAGCACAAAGGTAGCAGGAAGAATTATTCCGCTTTACTCTGGGCTCAACAGCCCCCGCATATCACTCTGCATGCGGTGAATGGCATGACAATCGGCACAGACGCCGACTGCAAACTCACCCACATGACGCCCCACTTTCTTCGTGTCGCCAGCTACCAGACCTTCCCTGACCTTGGTCAGAGATTCCTGGGAGGCTTTCCCGAGAATACGCTCTCGCGGCTGCTCCTGTTTGTGGCAGGCAGCACAACTGCCACCGAGATCCGTCAAACGTTGCTGCAAACTATCCAGGGCTGTGACCGCGGTGTCGGTGCGCCCGTCTTCACTGGCGATCTTGATGCGATTGACCAGCAAGGTGAGGCGTGACATCACCCGGCTGTATTTTTCCTCTTCCATGGTTTCTTCTGATTCAACCATGACCGTATCGAAGTCTGGTGCGCGAAAGCGTAGTGCTGCAGTCAGCTTGTATTCCACATGACAGGACTGGCAGGACTTGGCCAGCTTGCGCTGTGCCATCTGCAGCTTCTCCAGATCACCACTATCAGCCGCAGCGAACATCTTTTCCAGTACGCCATCTTCCAGTTCATCTTTCCATTCGGGCACCATTTTTCCGATGGAAAGATAATCCTTCTGCAATTTAGTCAGCCATTTCTTCAACAGTGTCGCTTCTTCCAGGGCGGCATATTCCGTTACGGCCTGCATTTCCCTGCGCAATCGAAACATGGTGTGCAGCCAGACATCGCGTTCATTGGAGGGCTTGTACCATTTTTCCAGCGAATCCGGCGGCAATTGCAGAGTGACTTCTCTTTCTTTTTCAGCGGCTGAAATCATCTGCGCACAAATCAGCAGTAACAGCAGGAGTAGTATGCGGTTCATAAGTATCCTCTGGAAGACAGTTCATAGAGATGGCGCTCGGCATCCAGGAGATGCCTGCCCCAGTGTATCTTGTAACCTTCACGCCAGTTCAACAACACGATGTCTGGATCGGTATTTTCATCCTCCAGCATGTGCAACCCCTGCTTGAGCTCGCAATAGATGTCCGTCAGATCATCCGCCAAGCTGCCGCTCCGGCACTCGTCTACACCGAGATCATATTCCATCCAGTAGGCATCCTTCTCACCGAGCAACTGGTGCAGTTTGCTGAACAGGGAGAAACGCAGCTCGAGATTGGCGTCCACAGGACTTCCACCGGATTTTTCCGATTCGAGAATGGCGGAAACAGCCGCATGTAGTCGCGGTAAAATCCTGACCACTTTCTTCAACCAGACTCGTTCCTGTTCCCCAACAGATTCGATGACGTCACAATATTCCTTGGCCACGCGATACAAAGTTTCAAATTCTCCGGTCATGACAAACCCTGCCTGCAGCTACAAACCTCAGATAAAATACAGAAAAGGAGCAAAAAAGCTCAATGACTATTGTAATAGTAGACCATTATCGACAATTCACCTGCCTATCAGATAGGTATATATCAGGTAGGGATTAGGTATACTGACTGCATGTCCCATCCAGTCTCAACACCCGTGGTTCTGTGCATTTCAGGACATGACCCCAGTGGTGGCGCCGGCATTCAGGCGGACATCGAAACCGTTGCCGCTCAAGGTTGTCACGCCGCCACGTTGATCACCTGTCTGACCGTGCAGGACAGCGCCCGGGTAGTTGAAGTATACCCGATTCAAACCAGGATAATGCTGGATCAGGCACGACTGATCATGCAGGATTATCCGATCGCAGCGATCAAGGTTGGACTGCTGGGCAGCAAGGAAGCCGCTAGCAGCATCCTGACGATTCGTCAGCAGCTTCCCCATATCCCCATGGTGCTGGATACCGTCCTGGCTTCCGGCAGCGGCCAGAACATGAGCGCGACAGAATTCCTCAAGCCCTTGCTGCCCCTGAGTACTCTCATCACCCCCAACCGCCGGGAGGCCCGTGCACTCAGCGGGGAAACCGCTCCCGACGCCTGCGCAGAAAAGCTGCTGCAGTTGGGTTGCGAGGCGGTATTGATTACCGGCGCCGATGAATCCTGCCACGACCAGGTCACCAACACACTCTACGCTGCAACCCAGACCCGCCATTGGCAATGGCCAAAGCTTGCGGGCAGCTATCACGGTTCCGGTTGCACCCTGGCGGCCAGCATTGCCGCCAATCTGGCACGAGGGCAGATGCTTGCCGATGCGGTTGGCAATGCCCAGGAATACACCTGGAACACCCTGAAACGCAGCTTCCAGCCCGGTTCCGGGCAATACATTCCGCGTAGATACCCCTCATGAAGCCACTTACCGGACTGTATGCCATCACCGTAGAAGGTGTTCACGGCGAGGCCCTGTTTTCCCAAGCCCATGCCGCGCTTTCCGGTGGCAGCCGCATCCTGCAATACCGCGACAAATCCAGCGAAGCTCAACGCCGTGAGGAAGAAGCGCAAACGCTGCTGACACTCTGCAGGAAGCACGACGCTATCCTCATTATCAACGACGATCTTGAGCTGTGCCTGCAATCCGGTGCCCACGGTGTGCATCTAGGGCGAGATGATCCCGACCTGAAACTCGCCAGGAAGCTGCTGGGAGCAGATAAAATCATCGGCGTTTCCAGCTACAACGATCTGCAGCTGGCTCACGATGCTGTCGCCGGGGGAGCAGACTATGTGGCCTTCGGTGCCATCTATCCGTCTTCTACCAAGCCCTCGGCGGCCAACGCAGGTCTGGCACTGCTGCGCCAGGCAAAAACCGAACTGGACACACCAATAGTTGCCATCGGCGGGATAACCCCGGAAAATGCACTTCCGGCTATTCAGGCAGGGGCGGACATGCTTGCCATGATTCAGGGTCTGTTCGGCCAGGACAACATTCAGCTTGCCGCCAGTAAGGTCACCCGATTATTCGAGAATTATTGAGGAACCCCATGAGCACATCTCACGAACTGTTTCAGAAAGCACAACAACACATCCCTGGTGGTGTGAATTCCCCCGTGCGCGCCTTCAAGGGTGTCGGTGGCGATCCGGTGTTCATCGAAAAGGCCGCCGGCTCTTGCATCTTCGACTCCGAAGGCCGCCGCTATATCGACTACGTTGGCTCCTGGGGCCCCATGATCCTGGGCCATGCTCATCCCGAGGTCATCGCAGCGGTAAACGATGCCGTGCCCCGGGGGCTGTCCTTCGGCGCGCCCACGGAGCTGGAGATCCGCATCGCCGATAAGGTCTGCGAGCTGGTGCCTTCCATCGAGATGGTACGCATGGTCTCCTCCGGCACCGAGGCCACCATGTCCGCCATTCGCCTGGCGCGGGGCTATACCGGCAGGGACAAGATCGTGAAGTTCGAAGGCTGCTATCATGGCCATTCGGATTCGCTGCTGGTCAAGGCTGGCTCCGGCGCCCTGACCCTGGGCGAACCCTCTTCCCCCGGTGTGCCAGCATGCCTGGCCGAACAGACCATCACCCTGGACTACAACAACCTGGAACAGGTACAGGAAGCCTTTGGCGAGATCGGCGAACAGGTGGCCTGCATCATCGTCGAACCCGTGGCGGGCAACATGAACTGTATCCCACCGGTTCCAGGATTCCTCGAAGGATTACGGGAAGTCTGCGACCAGTACGGCACCGTGCTCATCTTCGATGAAGTGATGACCGGCTTCCGCGTAGGTCTGGGCGGGGTGCAGGGCCTGTACGGCATCAGGCCCGACCTTACCACCCTGGGCAAGGTCATCGGCGGTGGCATGCCCGTGGGGGCTTTCGGCGGCAAGCGTGAGATCATGGAAAAGATCGCGCCCCTGGGCCCCGTCTACCAGGCCGGCACCCTCTCTGGAAATCCCGTGGCCATGGCTGCCGGACTGAAAACCCTGGAGCTGGTTGCTCAACCAGGCTTCTTCGAAGTACTGGGTAGCAAGACCGAAAAACTCATCACCGGCCTGGTACAGGCAGGAAGGGATGCTGGTGTGGCTGTCACCGAAAACCACGTGGGCGGCATGTTCGGCCTGTTCTTCTCCGAAGCCGACAAGGTCACCGACTTTGCCGGCTCCATGGCCTGCGACCAGGATAAGTTCAAAACCTTCTTCCACGCCATGCTGGATGAGGGTATCTACCTGGCACCTTCCGCCTTCGAAGCCGGCTTCGTCTCCGCAGCCCATTCTGATGATGACCTGGAGGCCACGCTGCAAGCCGCCGGCAAGGCTTTTGCCAGCATCACCTAGGCTGTCTGCGATTGGCTGAAAGCTTTCAACAACTCCTGGCGTGGGTAAGTGCCAATCCCGGCTGGGCCGGGGTGGTGGTATTCCTCATGGCCTTTGCCGAGTCACTGGCAATTGTGGGCATGATTGTGCCGGGCGTGGCGATCCTCTTTGCCGTGGGCGCACTCATTGGCAGCGGCGCACTCGATTTCTGGCAGATGGTGGCCTGGGCAGTGACCGGAGCAGTGGCAGGCGATGGTCTCAGCTTCTGGTTGGGAAAGAAATATCAGCGCCAGCTGACCGGCATCTGGCCATTCAGCAAACACCCCGTGATGCTGGAGCGCGGCATCCGATTTTTCAACAAATACGGCGGCAAGGGCGTCGTCATCGGGCGCTTTTTCGGCCCGGTACGGGCGGTTATCCCCCTCGTCGCCGGCATGATGGAAATGCCTGCCGGGCATTTCCTGTTCGCCAATGTTCTGTCCGCCCTGGCATGGGCCCCCGCCTATCTGCTTCCCGGCATGGCCTTTGGCGCCTCCCTGGAGCTGGCATCAGAAGTAGCCCTGAGGCTGGTAATCCTGCTGGTGGCGCTGGTAGGCAGTCTGTGGTTTCTGGGGTGGCTGTCCCACCGGCTGTTTGTCCTCATCCAGCCTCATAGCAAACAGCTGGTACAAAGAGTTCTGCATTTCGGCGAGCGCCACCCAAAAGTACAGCGAATTGCCAAGGCGCTGGGCGATCCCGCGCATCCGGAATCTGCCGGCCTGGCCATGCTGGCGGGCTTGCTGGTACTGACCAGCGTCGTACTGATTACCATCGCCCTGTTACCGCAAACACCGCTACTGGTTGCCGACAGCGCCCTGCACCTGGGTTTGAACGAGTTGAGCAATCCGACGGGGGATCACCTCATGCTGGCGCTTTCAGCTCTGGCGGGCAGTAGCACTACTCTCGCCATGTTGATTGCCCTTTCCCTGGTGCTGTGGATATCCGGCCTCAATCTTTCCGCCCGTCACTGGCTGGCCGGTGCCGGTGGCGTCTGGCTGCTGACTATTGTGCTGGAGGCTTTCGCCCGCCAATCACCTTCACTCCTTGCAGCAATCCCCGATGTGTATGTTCTGCGGGCATCGGTGTTCTTTTCCCTGGGGGCGGTGCTGGTGGCGACGCCTATCACTCACGCAAAACGCTGGAGAGTCTATTCCGCTGCTACGGTACTGATTGTGGCGGTGATGTTCTCCCAACTCTACCTGGGATCGACACTCATGGCCGTGCTTCATGCCCTCGGCGGCGGACTCATCTGGAGCACGGCACTTGGCATGGCCTATCGCACCCACGGCCAGCAACAGAAGATAGCGGGCAGGCAGGCACTCATCATCGGCAGCACACTGTTGTTACTGGCACTTTCTTCCGCAATCAGCACCCGGGCTCCCACACCTAAACCTGCGATGCTGCACATCCAGGGCAGCCTGTCCCTGACGCAATGGCTGCAAGGCGATTGGCAGAAACTGCCGCGCTATCGGGATGATGTGTTGAATCGTAAAAAGCACCCGTTGAATCTGCAGGTCGCGGAATCACTGGAAATCTTTAAAGACAAACTGCAGCAACAGGGCTGGAAATCCGCCCAAACCGCGACAGGCCTGGCATGGCTGAAACTGCTGGTGGCAACGGATGATCTGGAACAACTTCCCCTGCTTCCGCACAGCCATGCCGGACAAATGGCCTTCCGCGTATTGAGCAAACCCGATGGCAACCAACGGCAAGTGATCTACCTCTGGCCGGCCCGTTTTCTCATTGAGGAAACCGGCCAGCCAATATGGTTGGGAGAAGTGGCCACTCAGCAGAAAAAACAGTGGCTGGGACTGCTGTCATACCCCGCCAGTACCGGCGACAGCCGATCTGCACTGGAAGTATTGAAACAGGATGCCGACAAGGCCGGTCTGAGCTATCAGCTGACAGATAACGGTCTGCTGATGCTGCTGAAACCAGACACCCCGGATTGACCCCCACGGCCTTCACATTTTCAGACATCGAAGGATGGCAACCCGGAAAGCATGATGTAGTATTGGCAGGCGCACTTGCGGATACAAACAAAATGGAGAGAACAATGAAGGTACTACTGGTTGATGATTCCAAAGCAGCACGTTTTGCCATGGGAAAACTGCTCAAAGACCAGGGATTGGAAGTGGAAACAGCCGCTTCCGGAGAAGAAGCACTGGATAAAATCGCCACGGAAACGGTGGATATCGTGTTCATGGATCAGTCCATGCCAGGCATGGGCGGCATTGCCGCTACTACTGCCATCTCCAGCAACGAAAAAACCGCGCATATCCCGGTGGTACTGTGTACCGGTAACGAGGGCAGCAAGCTGGAGGAGATGGCCGAAGAGGCAGGTGCCATCGGCGTACTGACCAAACCCCCTCAGGCAGACAAGCTCAAGGCCGTCCTCGCCACCATTCACGTAGAAACCGTAGATGAGGAAACACCGGAGGAAGAAGCGGAAGAAGTCACCGAGGTGCCGGCAATCGATGTGGACGCCATCATGTCGGAAGTCGAGACCTTGCTGAAGTCCGTGGGTGAACGGGTCTCCGGCGTGGAACAGAACCTGGAACAGAAAATCAGCACGCTGGTGAAAAGCGGTGAAGAAAAACTGGCACCTTTGCAGGCTTCACTGAAGAAAATGGATGAGCGCATCGTTTCCCAGGTCAAGGAACAGATCGCCATGGATGCGGGTAATCACCGGATTCAACTCGAAGCCCTGCGCCAGCAGGTTGAGACGGCACTGGAAGACATCAAGGAGCAGGAAGTAAAGCTGCGTGAAGACGTCATGGAACACGCCAGTTCCAGGCTGGAAACACTCATCGACGAACGCCTGGGCGAGCTGAAAGACGACGTCGGCAAAAGTGAGGAAGAAATGGAAGCTCGCCTGGAAAAGATGCAGTCCAAGATTGCAGGGATGCAAAGTGGCCTGCTGGGCAAAGCCACCCTGATTGCCATCCTGGCCGCAAGCGCCGCTTTTGCAGCAGCCTATTATCTCCTGAAGTAACCCCGCCTTACCGGCCTGCTCCCCAGCGCGGGAGCAGGTCGTGTTCCACCCGCAGATGATCCAGTATGCGGGCCACCATGAAATCCACCAGGTCATTCACCGATTCCGGCTGATAGTAGAATCCGGGATTCGCCGGCATGACCAGTGCTCCCGCCTGAGTCACCGTCAGCATGTTCTGCAGATGGATGGCAGAAAACGGCGTCTCGCGCACCACCAGGATCAGTTGCCGCCG
>CAZFXI010000027.1:0-32028 GCA_964522855.1 uncultured Sedimenticola sp. | reverse complement strand
CCGCCTATGTATTGCTGTCAAGAAAATGGGAGGGTTGAGCGCCAAAGTATTTTTGAGCCATTCCTGCTCCTGAAATCGTTTACAGGCGATAGAGACCACTATTTTTTTTGCAGGAGCTAGAGTATGAAATCTATAATTAGGTCGAGCAGGCTGTTTCTGCTGCTATTGTTTGCCGCACAAATTGTTTCAGCAGCACCTTACGTACGGGAAGGCAGTTTCCATCAGATTTTTTACGGCAAGGATTTTCTGGGGCCAGGGAAAAATCTGGAGCTGCAATTGAGCACCATGAGCAGTGATGGAAAAGTCGTGGCGTTCTATGGCCGTGGTGCCGGTGACGGCTATATACCGCATCTATTCATCCATGATTTTGATTCCGCAAATGACCCCGTTGAGGTCACGTTGCCTGCACAGGTAGGTGCCTTCAATCGCAACGCGGGACTGGCCAGCAACAGGGACGGCACACGCATCTTTTTTCTCGCCGATGACGCCTCGGAGACCAATAACGATTTCCTTTTCTGCATGCTGAACGGAAAAACCGGCGCGGTGAGCATCCTGCTGGAAACCCGTCCACCGAATGTCGAAATTCCCGGGGACATCGCGACAGATGGCAACGGAGACTGGCTCTACTTCAATGAGTCCGACAATGGTGATCGGGGTGATCTGTGGCGCATTGCAAGCAGTGGCAGCATTGCCCCCCTGCTGGTTGCTCAGGCAGGATCGATTCCCCACCCTTCTGGTGGCGTGGGACGCTTTGTCGATGGGATGGCGGTATCGGATGATGGCGCGACTGTCGCTTTCTTTATCGATGGCAGAGATCCCCAGGATGGAGGTTCCCTGGTGCGTTCTGACAAGGAGTTATGGGTGGGCGATCTTACCGCCACACTGCCGATTTCGAACCCGACGCTACTTACCGATGATGACAATACGGGTGACTGGGACAACGCCAAGGAGCACCTGACCATCAGCGGTGATGGTTCTACCATCGTCTATAGTGGCCCAGGTTCCTCACTGATGGTTACCAAGGCACCTTTTGTCTTGAATGCCCACTACCAGATAGAAGATGGATACCAGAACAACTGCAATACCGCAGACATGACCTTCGATGGTAAACGGCTTTTTTCCAGCTTGCATGGTGCAAATGATCAGACCGGTGGCTACCTCATTCGTACGGATGGCAGTTCACGCTACAAGATAGATACCCGGTCAAATTATTCGGGTGTCAATGTCAACTGTACTGCCGAGGGCGTGCATCTCAGCGGCGATGGAAAACGGATATTTTTCAAGGGATATTCTCAAATTGAGTCTGTTGGCACTTATGTTTATGCCATGTACACGGGGGCGATTGACAACAATCCTTCGGATGCTGTCGGCAGTAACCTGTGGCCCATCACCGTACCTGCAGTGACCAGCGTCAGTTACCCCGCCCCGCTGTCCTATGGCATCACCAACCCGGATGACTTTCCGGATTTCGATGTTACCGTTGACGCCGTGACAGGTTCTCAAGGTGCGGCTATCGCCCGGGCAGACAGCACCATGCTGAGAGCAAACGGCTATCTTGCAGCCAGCAACTCTTATGTGCCTGTGTGGATTTGGCCGAGTCCATCAGAAGATTCTCCGGGCATCTGGACTTACAAAGGCGGACGTGGCTTCGGCTGGCCCACATCATCCAACTATGATCCGCTGGACCCGGTCACCGTGCGTTTTCATGTCAAGGACAGCGATGGCAACGTGGGTTATCGGGATGTGATTCTTCAGGCGGCGGAAGGTGGTTGTTCCGGAACGGGAACTCAGACTTTGGAACCGGAAGACCTGGGCGCCAACAAGGATGTCAGCTGCATTGCCGATGGCAAGGTGGAGACAAGTGGTTCGGTGGTCATTTCTGCCGACCTGTTCCTCTACCTTTCTGCGCCGGAAGTACAATTGAATCCCGATTTCTCCGTGCGCGAAGGCGGGCAAGTATTGGTCAAGTGAACCTTGTTGTAACCCGGCACTCAACAACGCCGGGTTACAGTCGGGCAAGCAATGCTTCCGCCTTGCGCGAAAGGTAATGATCCTTGCCTTTTTTCCTGGTGAGGATATCCCGGGCAGAGCTTAACAGCAGCCTGGCTGCCCGCCCGTCCCCCTGGGCCAGCAATGCTTCACCCAGTGCCAGCCGGCCTTCGCCGATCAACCAGTGTCCCTCGGGCAGTTTTCCCTCCCGCAGAGCCAGTCCTTTTTTCAGGTACCCTATCGCCTCACTGTATTTGCCCAATGCGGTGAGTGTTCTACCCAAGCCGATCTGGCTGTAGGAAAGAAACAAATGCCCTGCGGGCAATGTCTTTTTCCGTATCTCCAACGACCTTTCGTATTGTTCGAGTGCCAGTTCTGCATCGCCCAACTCCAGATTCGCCTGCCCCATGTTGTTCAGCACGATGGCCGTGGCTGCATGTTCGGCACCCAAACGCCGAATGGTGATTCGTAGCGCTTCCCGGTAAAGATCCAGCGCCTGAGCAAAGCGGGCGTTGGAAAGATGTAACATCCCCAGATTGTTGAGTGATTCGGCCACATGCATGTGGTCATCACCAAACACTTGTTTGCGAATCACAAGCGCCTGCTGTAGATAATTCGCTGCCTCCTCAGTATGCCCTTGCGCGTCGAGCAGCAGCCCGAGGCTGGTGAGGGATTGCGCCTGCTCCGCATGGGGTTTGACATAGATCTTCTGACGCTGCGCCACCGCTCGCCTGAAGAGAGATTCTGCCTCTTTCAGCTTGCCCTGACGAAACAAGGCCAGACCCAGATTGTTGAGATTAGTGGCATAGTCCGGGTCGAGATTGCGTTCCCTGTCTTCCGGGCCCTGTTGTTCCCGGATGTCCAGCGCCTGGCGCAGAATACCTTCAACCTCGGCATATTTTCCTTCGGCAAATCCGATGGCCGCCAGATCATTCAACGCCTGGGCATGGGCCAGATTGTTTTCACCCGTCACAGCAAGCTGAAGATCAATAGCCCGCGTCAGATAGTCCCGTGCCTGCTGGTGTTTTCCCTGCAGCACCAACACCCTGCCCAACTTACCCTGGGCATCTGCGATCAGTTGACGCTGATCTCCGGAAGCGTGGTACAACTGCTGCAGGGCCTTACGCAAAATCTTTTCCGCGTCCCCATTGTTACCCAGGAGGCGGGTGTTGTCTCCCAGGTAGACAAGCAGACGAGCGGTTGCCGGTGATGTGTCACTTCCTGTTGTTTTCTGTATGGCGAGCGCACTGTTGAAAGTCTTTTCCGCTTCCGAGTAATCTCCCAGACTCTGCTGGGTGCGTCCAATCACTTCCAACAGGTCAGCCTGTACCTCATGCTGCCCGTTGAGTCGCGCAGAGATTCTTTCTGAACCCTCGCTGAGTACCTCCGCGATGGTGGGCAGTGGCCCCGGTGTGTTTTTCGGATTGGCAATCTCGAACATTTCCACCAGCAGATCGGTCACCGCCAGCGCCTTGTCACGTTGTTTTTCTGTTTGCTGTGATTGCCTTGCCATGAAGCCGGCAAACACCAGAGTACCAAGCAGCAGCACGGCTACGGCACCAATGACCAAACGATTGCGATAGAGCATTTTGCCGAGAAGGTAAGCCTTTCCCCCTTTGCGCGCGGTTACCGGGCGGTGTTCGAGCATATCCAGGATATCCTGCGCAAAATCCTGAACACTCGCATAGCGTTGACCCGCATCTTTCATCAACGCCTGGCTGACGATGGCATCCATATCCGCCGTCAACGCCTTGTCGGATGATGTGGGTGGCGAGCCCCGATTCACCGCCCATTGCTCCTCTATTTCCGCTTCGGTAGCGTTGATCCAGTCGGACAAGACCTTCTGCCCCGGCTTGACAAAGCTCAACCCCGCTTGGCCTGGTGATACGTCCGTCAACAACTCGAACAACAACTGACCCAGTTGATGAGTATCCGAAGCGATGGAAACCGGCTCACCGGCGAGTTGCTCGGGGGTTGCATGGCTGCGTGAATAGTCTCCCTTGCCAGGCGCATTCGCAGATGGTTCTGAAACAAGGGTTCTGGCAATCCCGAAATCCAGGAGCTTGACTTTTCCGCCCTCGTCCACCATCACATTGGAAGGCTTGATATCCTGATGAACAACCAGGTGCTGATGGGCAAACTGCACCGCGCCCAACAGCTCGAGAAAAAGATCCAGACGCCGACGAATTGCCAGCTTGTGCTCTGTGCAATATGCGGTGATGGTGCTGCCCCGGACATATTCCATGACGAAGTAGCCACGCCCGTCCGGGGTAACCCCCGCATCATGCAACTGGGCAATATGCGGGTGCTGCAGGTTTGCCAGAATCCGCTGTTCTTTGGAAAAGCGCTCCCGCAGGGCATTACTATCGAAGCCCAGGGGCAGCATCTTGACCACCACATGGCGCTCGAAATGACCGTCGGCCCGCCTAGCCAGGAAGACCGATCCCATGCCGCCCTGAGCGATCAGATGGATCAGCTCATAGTTTCCGAGCCGTACACCTCGGGCATCGTGTTCTTCCAGTTCATTGGCCTGTCGTTCCAGCAGGTCATTTTCAAACTCGTCAAAAAATTCCGCGGCAGATGCCGCATGCTGCATCAGCCTGAACACAACCGCACAGACGGCCTCATCCGAACCACAAGCTGCTTTCACAAAGGCTTCCCGATCATCTTCATCGCGTGCAAGCGCCTCAAGAAATATCTGGTTGGCCCTTTGATTGTCAGCTTTCTTCATCGTCATTCAAGCTTTGATAGAGCAATGTGCGTGCGAGCACCCAGTCCCGTTTCACCGTAGCCACCGAAATAGCCAGCGCCAAGGCAGTTTCCTCGATGCTCAGCCCACCGAAGAACCGGCAGGTCACCACATCGGCCAGACGGCTGTTTACCTTGCTCAGTTCTGTTAACGCTTTATCCAGCGCGATCAGCTCATCACTGCGCTGTGCCGAGACCAGATCGACATGATCCAGTGGCAGGTCGAAAAGTTTTCCGCCTCTTTTTTCGCGCATCCAGTGTCTGGCATTGTCGATGAGTACGCTGCGCATAGTAGATGACGCCAGCAACAGCAATTCCTTTGTGTCTCTGGCAGAGTCTGATTGAGTGTCATACAGTTTGAGATAGGCTTCGTGAACGATGCTGCGTGTTCCCATGCCTTTTTTTGCAAAGATACGCGCACGCTGAATGCGTGCCAGCCTTTTCAGGTCTTCATAGATCCCGGAAAGTTGCTGTTTGTCTGAGGATGACATGGGACGATCAAGACCGCAGCAATTCTCTGACCACTGCCGTGGCGTAGCTGCCGCTGACCAGACCGAAGCGCAACTCCAGGACATCATCATCGAGCTGCCACTGGAGATCCGTCACCGTCAGTCCCAGGGCACGTCGATCGGCCTCCAGACCAAAGCGTTCAAGACCTTCCAGCCACGCGCCATGGGTTTCCAGTACCTGACGCTCCAGCTCCGCCGCCGCTGCCTGCGGTTGCAATGCACGACCGGCTCTACCACACAGGGGACCCGTGATATGCACTTCCTGTGCCTCCAGACGCGAAGCCAGCGCGGTATCATCCGTCTCCGCCATAAACTGCCCGCGGCCACCGGCCAGCTGCATCACATCGCCTTCCAGCAGATGTTTCCATGTCCCATCGGCGACCCGTGCAGCCAGCACCTTGTTGAACAGCCAGGAGCGCGCGGCCGAAAGCCAGATACTGCGCTTGTCCCGTCGCACTTTCCTTATGTCACCAGCGAACAGGGCTTGAGCACGCTGCAGGTTGTTGCCCTCGCGCCCGAAGCGCTGGGGGCCAAAATAATTGGGTACGCCCTGTGCCGCGATCTGCTGCAGGTGTTCGTCCAGCTGACTCCCATCACCGGAAAACTCGCGGATACGTAGTGTGAAGGTATTGCCTCGCAGGGTTCCCCGGCGCAATTTCCGATGATGACGCTGTGCTTCCAGCACCTGCAGGTTGTCGCCTTCGAGCTGACTCCAGTCCGAATCTTCCTTTCCCGGCAGATGCACGGAAAATGTCTGGGTGGTCACAGCTACCCGGTCCTTGAGGCCCGCATAGCTGACATCACGCGCGCGGACACCGGCCAGACGGGCGATATGCGTCGCCACTTCTGCGGTATTGAGATTGCGCTTACGGATTTTCAGCAGCACATGCTCACCAGAACCCGAAGCGTCCACACCCAGCTCTTCATCCACCTGAAAATCTTCGGGTGAGGCACGCAGAACGCCGCTGATGACAGGACCTCCCCAGGCGAAAGGCTGCTCTGTTGTAGGATCAGGCATAAATGGCACTATCTCGTAGCAACGCCACGCACGTCATTCTTGCGTAGGCCAGAATCCATGGATGGAGGTGCTTTCCTGGATCCCGGCCTGCAACGGGATGACCGACAACCCTGCCTGACACCATCGGAATCACGCATGGATCAGAACGACAGCATGGGCGGCGATACCTTCACCCCGGCCGGTAAAACCCATCTTCTCGGTGGTAGTGGCCTTGATGTTGACCAGCGAAGCGTCTATACCCAGATCTTCGGCGAGGCGGGTTTGCATGGTTTCCACATGCGTACTCAAGCGGGGCTGCTGGGCAATTACTGTGGCATCCACGTTCCCTGGCTTGAATCCGCATTTTTGCAACTCTTCGACCACCTTGCGCAGCAGGATGCGGCTGTCTATGCCTTTCAAGGCCGGATCACTATCTGGAAAATGCCGGCCAATATCCCCCAGCCCGGCGGCACCCAGCAGGGCGTCGCACAAAGCATGGATGAGCACATCGCCGTCAGAATGGGCGATCAGGCCGTGATGATAAGGAATGGACACGCCACCCAGCACCACATGATCACCGGGACCGAAACGATGGGCGTCATAACCGTGACCGATGCGCATGGAGGCTACTTCCGTTTTACGTGCTTCATCATGCGACGGCGTTTCTGCTGCTGGCGTGGGTTGAGCTTGTTGCGCCGGCCCTTGAACGGATTGTCACTGGTGCGGAATTCGATGCGCACCGGCGTCCCCCAGAGCTTGAACGCCTTGCGAAAGCGATTCACCAGAAAACGCTGGTAGGTCAGTGGCACGGATTCTGTCTGGTTGCCGTGGATAACGATAATTGGCGGGTTCTGGCCACCCTGATGGGCATAACGCAGCTTGATGCGACGCCCGCGTACCAGGGGCGGCTGATGCTCCATGATTGCCTGTTCCAGGATGTTGGTCAGATCCGATGTTTTGAGATTCCGGGTAGCGGCACTGTAGGCCGCATCCACGGCTTTCATCAAGTGTCCCACACCCGTGCCATGCAGCGCGGAAATAAACAATACTTCGGCAAAGGACAGAAACGGCAGCTTGCGTTCGAGCTCGGACTTGATGCGGTCCCGTTCGTCGCTGTGCAGACCATCCCATTTGTTGATGACCACCACCAGCGCCCGGCCGCTGTCCACCACATGCCCAGCCAGGGTGGCATCTTGCTCGGAAATGCCCTGATGGGCATCGAGCACCAGCAGCACCACATTGGCCTGCTCCATGGCCTGCAACGTCTTGATGATGCTGAATTTTTCGATGACTTCCGCGATCCGTGCACGACGCCGCACTCCGGCGGTATCCACCAGCGTGTATTGCCGGCCCTGATGTTCGAAGGGCACCTGAATGCTGTCACGAGTGGTGCCGGGCTTGTCGAAAGCGACCAGGCGTTCTTCACCGATGAGACGATTGATCAGAGTTGACTTGCCGACATTGGGCCGACCGACAACGGCGATCTGTGTGCCCCGCTGCTCTGCAGCTTCATTTTCCTCGGCGGGCGGCAGGGACGCCAGGACCTTGTTGATCAGCGGCTTGACACCCCGTCCATGAGCCGAGGAGATAGCTACGGGATCACCCAGTCCCAGGGCATGGAACTCGGCACCGGCGATATCGCTGTCCAGGGATTCCGCCTTGTTGGCCACCACGGTGATGGGTTTGCCGGTCTTGCGCAGTTCTGCGGCAATCTGCTCGTCTGCACCAGCCAGGCCTTCACGAGCATCCACCAGATAAAAGATATGATCGGCTTCCTCGATGGCCAGGCGCACCTGCTGGTCCATGAGAACTTCCACGCCTTCGCGTTCACCGCTGATGCCGCCGGTATCCACCACCACATAAGGCCGACTGCCCATGCGACCGACGCCATACTGGCGGTCACGAGTCAGCCCCGGCTGGTCTGCCACGAGTGCATCCCGGCTGCGGGTCAGACGATTGAACAACGTGGATTTACCTACATTGGGACGTCCCACGAGGGCGATGACGGGCAGCATGATTTATTCCGGCAGCCGCAGGGCTGTCAGTTTGCCATTGACGGCAAGGACGTACAGAATATCATCGATCACCACAGGCGCGGCAACGATGGCATCCCCCACGCGCTGGCGAGCGGCCAGGGAGCCATCTTCAGATGACAACCAGTGCAGATAACCTTCGAAATCACCAACCACGGTAAAATCCCCCTGCAATGCAGGTGCACTCAGGCTACGGTTCATCAATGCTTTTTGCCGCCAGCGAGCAGAACCGGTGTCCGGATCCAGTGACCAGACAAATCCCTGGGCGTCGGTGACAGCCAATTGCTGCCAGTTCACCGCCAGGTTGTTGTACACGGAAATCTTGCGCTTCCAGAATAGTTTGCCACTGCCTTCCCCCAGCGCAGCCACATCGCCCTGATAGGCCCCACCGTATACGGTCCCACTGTAGATCAGGGGATCGGCATCCACATCCACCATACGTTCCAGATCGGATCGCCCTGTCGGTACGGTAATATGCCGTTCCCATTCGATCACACCGGAATCCAGAGATAAGGCAACGACTTTTCCTCCGGCCAAGCCACAATACACGCTACCACTGCTGATTACCGGGGAGCTGCTGCCGCGCAATGTCAGCACGGGCACCTTGTGATCATACAGCCAAAGCTGATCGCCACCGGCGGCATCCAGGCCGAACAGTTTCCCATCTCCTGTATGCACAACCACCATACCGTTACCGATGGCAGGCACCGCCAATATCTCGCTGCTCAAATCCCTGCGCCATTTTTCCTCGCCGTTTTCGGTATCGAAAACCACCAACTGCCCTTCTGACGTGCCCACTGCCAGCAGCCCTTCTCCAACTCCGGGACCGGCTGATACGGCCAGTCCGGTTTCCACTTTCCAGATGGATTTTCCGCTATCCGCTTCCATGGCCAGCAAATCACCGTCGCTATTGGCCACATACAGAACGCCGGCATCTATCGCCGGTTTCAGTCGATTCAAATCTGCAGACGCATCACCAATGTCCATGCTCCAGATCTGCTGTGGCTGCAGGGTGGGCGTAAAATCCACCAGCTCTGCCGGTTCCAGCGCAGGATCATCACTGCCAAACCACTGTCGTGGGTCAGCCATGGTGCCACATCCGGACAAGACAACACCGACCAGCAGCAGTAATGGTAAGCGACGCAACAGCTTCATCGCTTATCCACCCAATTCGGTGAGCTTCATGCGCACCAGCTGCGGATTGCTCACTCCTTTTTCCAGCGCGCGGGAAAACGCTGCTCTGGCGGCATCACGATCACCCTGAGCCAGTTTAATCTCGGCCTGGATGCTCAGAAATTCTCCCAGATAAGCGTCTTCTGCCGGATTAGCCGTGAGGCTGGCCGCGTCGTCATAGGCTTTCATGTCCAGCATCAGTCTGGCCATGCGGATCTTTGCCAGTTGGCTGATGGCTTCCCGCTTGCTGTTGTCCAATACCCATTGCAATTCTGTTTTGGCCTTGTCCTTGTCGCCTGCCTCGTACTGCAAGCGTGCAAGTTCCAGCGCGGTAAACAGGGCGTAGGTCGACCCCTTGTATTCCTTCAGCAGTGCATCACCACGTTGTACGGCGGCTTCCAGATTGCCAACCAGCGCCGCCTGTGAAAAATTCTCGAAGTTTGCTGAAGCATTCTCGGCCTGAATTCTCTGGTATTCCAGCCATCCCTTGCCTCCACCGACGACGGCCAGTCCCAGAACAACACCGCCGACAACGGATTTGCCATTTTCCTTCCACCATTTCTTGATGGCTTCAACCTGTTCTTCTTCTGTCTGATAAGTACTCACTAGGTTATTCTCCAATCGTTTCCTTCAGGAATGCTGCCAGCGCTTCATGGGTGACGGAGACCTGCTCACGCTCCAGCCGCAGCCATTTTACACCAACACACTGCTTTTCCAGTTCATCGTCGCCCAGGATCAGCGCCACCGTCGCGCCGCTGCGGTCGGCCCGCTTGAACTGGGATTTGAAACTGCCCCCGCCACAGTTTACCTGCAACCTGAGTCCAGGCAATGCGCTGCGCAGGGATTCTGCCAATATCAGGCCCGCTTGCTGTGCGTTGTTTCCCGCAACGACCAGATAGGCATGAGGTGTCGCTGCGGCTTGCACCTGGTTCAGGGTTTCCAGTACTGCCACCAGGCGTTCCACACCCATGGCAAAACCCACGGCGGGTGTGGCCTTGCCACCCAGCTGTTGCACCAGCCCATCATAGCGACCACCGGCACAGACGGTACCCTGCGCACCCAGCAGATCTGTTACCCATTCAAACACCGTGCGGGAATAATAGTCCAGCCCACGCACCAGACGCGGGTTGATCACGTAATCGACTCCGGCGGCGTCCAAACCTTCGGTGATCATTGCAAAATGCGCACGGGACTCTTCTCCAAGGTCATCCATAAGAGAGGGAGCCGCGGCAATAAGTTCCGCCATCTCCGGGTTCTTGGAATCCAGGATGCGCAGTGGATTGCTTTCCAGTCGCCTCAGGCTGTCTGCATCCAGCTGATCCCGGTGTTTTTCCAGGTAGGTCACCAGCCGCTCCCGATAGGCTGTGCGTTCATCGGGGGTACCCAAAGTATTGAGTTGCAATTCCAGCCCGGGGATACCCAGTTCCCGCCACAATCTGGCCGTGATAAGTATCACTTCCAGGTCGATAGCAGCTTCACTCATGCCATAAGCTTCCAGACCTATCTGCTGAAACTGCCGATAGCGTCCCTTTTGCGGGCGTTCATGGCGAAACATGGGTCCCTGGTACCACAGACGCTGAATCTGGTTGTGCAGCAAGCCATTTTCCATGCAGGCGCGCACACAGCCCGCAGTACCTTCGGGACGCAGGGTCAGATAGTCTCCGTTACGGTCCTGGAAGGTATACATTTCCTTTTCCACGATATCCGTGACTTCACCGATAGAACGTTTGAACAGCTCTGTCATCTCCAGAATCGGTGTGCGCAACTCACGGTAGGCATAGGACTGGAAGACCCGGCGCACCGTGTCTTCAAGAAACTGCCATAGTGGGGTTTCGTCGGGGAGGATGTCATGCATTCCCCGCACTGCCTGAATCTTCTTGGACATTTAGTTTTTCGTTGGATCGAAAGTTAACTTGGCGACATTACCCCGGGTGTAGGGCGCAAGATCAAAAGGCATACCATCTATCTTGATACTGACATTGCGCGCATTGCCTAACACCATCTTGTAAGGAGGCTTGCCCTTGAGTTCATATTTCTCGCCCGCCTGGCGCCTTCCGACGAGCTTGAACCCACGTGTGCTGTCACGCACATCGACCCAGCAATCGCCAGTGAAGGACAACAATACCCGGGGAGGCACGGCGACCTGCTGGGTAGTGTCTTCCGCCAGCGGCTGCTCATTCTCTCCTGTGGAGGCAGGCACCTCGCTTGCCAGGGAAGCCGCTTCGGGGGCGGTTTCTGTGGCGGACACCGTACTTTGTGTATCTGTTTCGCTGATCTCTTTCGGTTTCTCCGCCGCATCTGAAGCTGTGGCAGTGGGTGCCGTTGGCGCGGCGGGTATGGATTCGGGCACCTCAGCAGGTGGCGCTTCCCTGGTATCCACCACCGGTGTGGTGAATTCGGCTGCATCCTCCACCACCGAGCCCTTGTCCAGATAGCTTTTCCACCAAAGCCCGAAAACCGTGAGCAAGGCAATGATGATCAGCCATGTCACCAGGCGCACCAGGCCATGACTGCTACGAATTTCCCTGCGCACTCCCTGGGCCACAGCAGGGGGAACCGAGCAGTCCTCTCCTTCCGGGCAACGCTGTCCGAATTCCTTGAGCACGATCTCTTCCGGAACCCCGACCAGGCGCGCAAAATTCCGGTAATAACCGCGGACAAAAACCCGCGCCGGCAATATTTCATAATTCTCTTCTTCCAGCGCCTGAACCAGAATCTTGCTCAGATGCAATTGCTCTGCCACCGTAGCGACTTCCATGCCCATGGCCTCGCGGGCCAGTTGCAGACGCCTGCCGGGAGACGGCACCGACGCACCAGCCGACGCTTCAGTTTTGGTTGGGGAATGGCGCCTTTGCATCTTTACCACTGTCATGATCTGTACTCAGTAACCCAGCTTCTGTGCCTGCTCTGAATCCGGAAACTCGGACTTGAGCAGGAGTTCATCACTTCTCACCCGATCCGCATTTCCCAACTTGCGTTCGTTGAGAATGCTCAGATACAGCATTTGTGCGGTAGGCTTCGCCACTTCCCGATAGCGTTGCAAATACCCCCTGGCAGATAGATATTTCCCCTGTGCATAGCGCACCTCCGCCATTTGATACAAGGCCACAGGATAGCCGGGATTGCGCTCCAGCGCCTTCAGCAGATAGGACTGTGCCAGGGCAAGGTCTCCCGCTTTCCTGGCGCAAAATCCCGCATTGGCAAGCGCCACCCAGGGTGTCTGATAGAGCGGATTCTGTAGCGCCTTGTCGAACAGGGACAACGATCGCTTGTGTTCCCCCAGCTTGCACAAATAGCTGCCGTAGGCATTCAACGCATAGGGATTCTTGCTATCCACTTTCAGGGAACGCTGATAAGCGGCATTGGCTGAGCCGTTCTCACCCAGGGCTTCATAGATAAGGGCCAGTATCAGGTGGGCATTGCCGTTGTTCGAGTCGTGCTGAACGGCTTTCTTTGCTTTGTTCAGGGCCGTGGCATAATCGCCTCGCTTCATGTATTCCTGCGCCAGCTTGATGTAGGTATTGGCTGGCGATTCGTAGTTCTGCTCGTTGGCGAGCTTGCCGGTTTTGGGATCGTTCTCTTCCCTGGCCAAATCCGTGACACAGGCATTCAGAAGCAGGGGCAATATCAAGAGCGCTAGCAGCTGCTTCATGACGCCAACTTCCGCTGTTGCCGATGACGCAGGGAAACCAGGGTACGCCCGCTGCGGTCCTGCACCTTGCCCACCAGCTGACCACAGGCGGCATCGATATCATCACCCCGGGTCTTGCGCAGTATGGCCATGATGCCCGCTTTCATCAGCTTCTGGCGAAAGGCCTCGATGCGTTCCGCCGGCGAACTCTTGTAATTAGTTCCCGGGAAAGGGTTGAACGGAATCAGATTCATCTTCGAGGGGGTTCCTTCAAGCAGGCGTATCAGCGCCTTGGCATGGGCAATGCTGTCGTTCACACCATCCAGCATCACATATTCCCAGGTCACCTTGCGCCGTTTGTCGTTCTTGACGAATTCCCGGCAGGCGGGGATCAGCTCTTCAAGCGGGTATTTACGGTTGATGGGTACCAGTTGATCACGCAATTCATTGTCCGGCGCATGCAGGGATACGGCCAGGCTCACATCAGACACTTCCCGCAATCGATACAGATTGGGTACGATGCCCGAGGTGCTGATGGTCACGCGGTATTTGGACAGGATGTAGGCCAGGTCATCCTGCATCAAGTCCATGGCACTGACCACCGGTTCGAAATTCGCCAGCGGTTCACCCATACCCATCATCACTACGTTGGTCGGCGCCTTGCCCATCTGCCGGGTAGCATGCCAGACTTGGCCGATGATCTCACCTACCGTGAGATTGCGGTTGAAGCCTTGCTGGGCGGTGGAGCAGAAAGAGCAGTCCAGGGCACACCCGACTTGGGAAGATACACAGACCGTGCTGCGGTTGCCATCGGGAATATACACGGTTTCTATGCGCTGCCCGTCTGCCAGCTCCATCACCCATTTTACCGTGCCGTCCAGAGACGGTTGCTCTAACACGATCTTCGGCAAGCGCACTTCCGCCTGGGCATGCAGACGGACACGTAGCTGCTTGGACAAATCGGTCATCTGATCGAAATCCGTTACGCCGTGCTTGTGAATCCATTTCAGCACGTTGCGCCCATGAAACGGCTTGGCGCCCAGGCTCACGAAGTACGCCTCCATGGCCTTGCGGTCCAGATTGAGCAGATTAACAAGTTTGTCTGTAGTCAATGGTGTTCCCAGGAACTCGCGTCACGAGATCATTCATACTATTTATATGCGAAGCAGGCGATTTTACCTTGCATACGGGCTTTCCGCCAATGAATTCATCCCTCTTTTTCTGCTTGCCACTTCCGAGGGGCTATAATCCAATCCTTACTTGGTATAAAAATACGTTGGCCCCATGTTATTGCAGACGATTTTCTTTGGAATCACCTTTCTCCTGACCCCGGCAGTCCAATCGCTCATGAAACCCCAGTCACAATCCTATCCTGCGGCGAAAAAAGTGTCCCACACCGATACCTATCACGGTGTGCGGGTTAGTGACCCCTATCGTTGGCTGGAGGATCTGGATGCAGAAGAAACCCGTGCCTGGATCAAGGCCGAAAACCAGCTTACCCGGACCTGGCTGGAGAAATTTCCGGAGCGCAAACGTATCGAGAAACGACTGACGGAGCTGTGGAACTACGAGCGTTACTCTGTACCCTACAGGGTGGCCGGACGCTACTTCTTCAGCCGCAATGACGGTCTGCAGAATCAATCTGTGGTCTATACTCAGCGCAAGCTGCAAGACCAGCCAACAATCCTCATCGATCCCAACACGCTATCCAAGGACGGTACCGTGGCGCTGAAAGGTTCCGCCGTCAGTCCCGACGGCAAATACTATGCATATGCCATTGCCGATGCCGGTTCCGACTGGACGGAATGGCGGGTGAGAGATATCGATACCGGCAAGGATCTGGATGATCATCTCAAATGGATCAAGTTTTCCGGCGTATCCTGGACGGCGGACAGCCAGGGCTTCTATTATTCCCGTTACGACGAACCCGAAGGCGGCGACAAGCTCAAGGACGTCAACTTCTTCCCCAAGCTGTATTTTCACCGTATCGGCGATTCCCAGGCACAGGACACGCTCATTTACCACCGTCCGGATCACAAGGACTGGTCTTTCAACGGCATCGCCACAGAAGACGGAAAGTACCTGTTCATCGAGGTTGGGCGCGGTACCGAGGAAAAATCGCTCCTGTACTATCAGGATCTGGAACACCCGCAAATCGGCATCCAACCTCTCATCGAAACCTGGCAGGCAAGCTACGAATATCTGGGCAACAAAGGATCGACATGCTGGTTCCTGAGCAACGATCAGGCCCCGCGAGGCCGTATTCTGGAAATCGATCTGGGCAAACCCCAGCGCAAGCACTGGAAAGAGAAACTGGCCGAGTCGAAAGATACCATCGAAACCGCCAGCATGGTGAACGACAGCTTTATTGTCAGCTACCTTCATGATGCCTGGCACAGGATCCTGATCCAGCCGGTAGAAGGGAAAGCCTATGAATTGAAGCTGCCTGGCATCGGCAGTGCCGGTGGTTTCTACGGCAAACAGAAAGCGACGGAAACCTTCTATTCCTGGACCAGTTTCAACACCCCTGCCCGCATCTATCATCTGGATCTACGCAGCGGGAAAAGCACGTTGTTCAAGGAGCCGAAAGTCAAGTTCAACCCGAATGACTATTTCACACGGCAGGTGTTCTATAACAGCAAGGATGGCACCCGCATCCCCATGTTCATCACCTACAAAAAAGGACTGGTGCTGGATGGCAGCAATCCCACCCTACTCTATGGCTATGGTGGCTTCAACATTTCCCTGACGCCGTATTTTTCTGTGTCCAACCTGGTGTGGATGGAAATGGGTGGCGTGTATGCCGTACCCAGCCTGCGCGGCGGCGGGGAATACGGTGAGGAATGGCACGAAGCCGGCATAAAGACCCGCAAACAAAATGTCTTCGACGACTTCATCGCGGCAGCCGAGTGGCTGATCGCCCAAAAATACACTTCGCCTCGACATCTTGGCATCAGCGGTGGCAGCAACGGCGGTTTGCTGGTGGCGGCCACCTTGTTGCAACGTCCCGAGCTGTTTGCGGCTGCCGTGCCCGCCGTGGGCGTGCTGGACATGTTGCGTTTCAACAAGTTCACCATCGGCTGGGCTTGGGAATCCGACTACGGCTCCCCGGAAAACAAGGCCGAATTCCAGGCGCTGTATGCCTATTCGCCTTATCACAACGTCAAGCCGGGCATGAACTACCCGGCGACCCTGGTCATGACAGCGGATCACGATGATCGCGTGTATCCCGCTCACAGCTTTAAATTCACGGCAGCATTGCAGGCGGCTCAGGCGGGCTCCCAACCCATCCTCATCCGCATCGAAACCCGCGCAGGTCACGGTGCAGGCACGCCTACCCGCAAACGCATCGAAGAAGCGGTCGACAAACTGTCCTTTCTGCGTTTCTTTCTGACGGGCACGGCTTCCAGCCATGAGTAGCACCAGTAAAAATCAGCCGTCCATGAAATGGTCCATGCGCCTGGGCAGTCTGGCGGGCATCGATGTCTATGTACACGCCACTTTCCTGATCCTGCTGCTGTGGATTGCCCTGAGTTACTGGCGCAGCGAACAAAGCCTGCAGGCAGTCGCACATGGCGTGGGATTCATCCTGGCGCTGTTTGGCTGTGTGGTGCTGCATGAACTCGGCCATGCGCTCACCGCCCGACGTTTCGGCATCAAGACCAGAGACATCATCCTGCTGCCCATCGGTGGCGTCGCTTCGCTGGAAAAGATGCCGGATGATCCTAAACAGGAAATTCTGGTCGCCCTGGCCGGGCCTGCGGTAAATATCGTTATTGCCGGAGCAATCTGGCTGTGGCTGTATCTGCAGCAGATGATGCTGCCCGAGCTTTCATCCATGCTGGAAGGCAACATGTTGCAGCAATTGCTAGTAGTGAACCTGTTTCTGGCAGGCTTCAACCTGCTGCCCGCCTTCCCCATGGACGGGGGGCGGGTGCTGCGTGCCATACTGGCCCTGCGCATGGATCACGTCGCCGCTACTCGCGTGGCCGCCAGCGTGGGCCAGGCGTTCGCCCTGTGGCTGGGACTGGTCGGTATGCTGTACAACCCCTTCCTGCTGTTCATCGCATTGTTCGTGTGGATCGGCGCCATGGCGGAAGCCGGCACCGAGGAAATACGCTCCTTGCTACATGACAGTACCCTGAGCCACGCCATCATCACACATTTTGAAAGCCTTTCGCCCCGGGATGGTCTGACCCGCGCCATACAACTCACGCTGGATGGCGTGCAGAAGGATTTTCCGGTGCTGGAAGACGGACACATCACCGGTGTCCTGACTCAGGAAGACCTGTTGCGTGGCCTGCACGAGCAGGGAGCCCTGGCAACCGTAGGCGAATACATGCAGACCAATGTGGAACACGCGGACATCGACGAACCACTGGAATCGGTCATGAAACGCCTGCAGACCTGTGGCTGCCGTCTGCTGGCGGTTGACAGGAACGGCCGGCTTGCGGGCATCGTGAATATGGACAACATTATGGAGCTGGTGCGTATCGAAGCGGCAATGAAGGAAGGAAAGCATAGCCTCAGGAGTTGATGGGTGAGATGGCTTCCGCCACCAGATCCGGTTCTCCCAGGTGGGCCAACAGACTGGCTCGTACCCCGTCGCGCAGGCTGAGCTTTGCTTTCCAGTCCAGACCTTCGGGCTGCATCATGGGCAATACGCTGACGCTCAACGCCGCCCGATGAGGAAACCAGGAGTCTCCCCGCAGCAATGAACGGGTACCGCGTATGGCCACAGGGACAACAGGCGCTCCAACCTCTGCCGCGGCAACGAACGCCCCCATGTGAAAGGGCAGAAGACCGGGCGCACGCCTGAGCGTACCTTCGGGAAAATACAGGAGCGACTGCCCTGCCTGCAACACTTTTTGCGTACGTTTGGCATCCAGGATACTTTTTTCTGGCGTAAAGCGCTCCACGAACAAGGCGCCGATCCTGTCCAGAAAAATCCTCGGGATGGGCTGTTGCTTCAATTCCGCCTTGGCCACGAACCTCAAGTCAACGGGCAGCGCCGCTGCCAGCACCACCCCATCCAGGTAGCTGGCATGATTGGCTACTACTACGGAGGATCTGTCGACCGGCAAGTTTTCCAGCCCGGCAACCTTCAGGGGAATACCTGATAAACGCAACAGCATTCGTGCCGCCTGGCGGATGAGCCACCAGCGGCGGTGTTGCCCCGGCAACAACAGCACCAGCAACCACACCACGGGCGCAAATAGCCAGAACAACAGATGAGCCCACCCGGCCCAGAGCAGATCGTTGAAGCGACGTCGCAGATGACGCCAACGAGGCCCCGCGGAAGCCAGAGCCAGACGCAGCAGTTGCCACGGTACCGATCTGGCTCGACGACCAAGCTTCCCCGAGGCATAAAGATCCTGCACAACCGAGCGGCGCAACTTGCCACTTGAGGTCTTGAGTATGGTATGAGGTGGCGCGATGATCACCTCATCCGGCGGCAAGCCCAGCACATCGGTCGCAATCTGCAGAACCTGCTGCTGCAACTCATCCAGAGCCTGTTTTTCCTGCTCCCTCGATTCTGCCACCAGCACCAGTCGTTCCGTGCCATGCTCCCTGTCCCGGGCACCGAACAGCACCACGCATCCCTTGCGAATCCCCGGGACATCCCCGACTGCCTCTTCTGTCTCGTAGGGATAGAGATTGCGTCCACCACGGATGATGAGATCTTTCACGCGGCTGGTGAGATAAAGATCCCCACCCGCTACATAACCCAGATCACCAGTATTCAACCAGCCGTGTTTGAACAGTTCCTGGGTGGCTGTTGGGTTGCGATAGTAACCGCTGGTGGCTGACGGTCCCAGAAATTCGATGCGTCCTTCACGTCGATCCGGCAGTTCCCGGCCCGCTGCATCCACGATGCGAATCTGGTAACCGCTCAAGGGCTGGCCGCAAGCCACGATCTCCCTCACCGCCTCGTGGGTAGACATGGTCGGTAAGGCCTCACCGTGGTTCAGCAGGGCATCACGCTGTACCCGGTCGATCACAAAGCCCCTTCCCGGCGGTGGAAAGGCCAGGCCCACTGCCGCCTCCGCCAATCCGTATACCGGCGCCATGCAATTGCCGGCAAGACCAAATCTTGAGAATTTGTCGGTGAAATTTCTTACCGTGTTGGGACTTACTGGCTCCGCACCATTGAAGGCCATACGCCAGCTGCCCAGATCAAGCCCCTCGATGTCCTCTTCTGCGACTTTACTCAAGCACAGCTCATAGGCAAAATTGGGAGCTGCAGACAAAGTGCCCCGGTGGTGGTGAATGCGCCACAGCCAACGACTGGGACGCGCTAGAAAGGCCAGCGGAGACATCAGCACCAGGGGCATGGCGTAATACAGGCTGCCCAGCCAGGCGCCGATCAACCCCATGTCGTGATACAGGGGCAGCCAGCTGACGAAAACATCCCTGGAGGTGGCCTGTACCGCCTCCCCCATGGCCCGGATATTGGCCAGCAGGTTGGCGTGTGTGAGCACCACGCCCTTGGGCTGGCCGGTGCTGCCGGAAGTGTACTGCAGGAAAGCCGTATCATCCGCCTTTACCTGCACGGGCGTAAACCGGGCAACAGCTTCCCGCAGCTCTGCTGCTGTTACCACCGCTTGCAGTGAATCCACCTGCGCACGCAGTAAGCCCGCTACCAGACGCGCCTCGGAAACCGTAATCAGCAGGCGCACCCGGGCGTTGTCCAGGATGCGTGCATGGCGGCGCAGATGATCTTCCAGTTGAGATGGACGGGCAGGAGGATAGATCGGTACCGGCACACCCCCGGCAAGAAGGATACCGAAAAAACAGTACAGATAATCCCTGCTGGTAGGCAACATGATGGCCACCATTTCGCCGCGGGACAAACCTTGCGCTTGCAAACCAGCGGCCATCTTCTCGGCACCCTGCAACAGATCCTGGTAGGTGATTTCCGAGGCCGTGTCTGATGCTTCATACAGGTAAACATGGGTACGTTCCGCATGTTCCCCCACATGCCAATGCAACATATCATTGAGGGTTACGGACTTGAAAGGCACACCAACCACGCTTTCCGCCATCGGCGGAAGTGACAGATTTTCCTTCAGCTTTTCAGGAGCAGCATCCGTCGCCTGGATGGCATGCAACAGATCTCTCGGGGTTTCTGCGGTGGTCAGGAGTTGTTCCGGGAGGCCAACGCCGAAGGCTCGCTCGATACGTAACATGAGCTCCACCCGTGACAGGCTGTCAAAGCCCAGATCGCGTTCCAGAACACTGTCCAGCTCGACCGGAACGGCCCGCTGTGCACGAGCATGCAACTCATCGACAAGGGAGGCGACGATCTCCAGCACGCGCAATGCGTCACTACGATCTCTTTGCTCTGTGTCGGTCTTGTCATGCATTCTGTTCTCCTGCATCAAGCTTAACGCGAAGATACAGTTTCTTCTATACGGAAAGCCTCGATTCAATCAATTCCCGTCAGTTCGGCACACCACCGCATGAAGCATCTCCACAACCCCGGGACCGTGATAACCTGAGCACCATGGTCGAACAGAGTGAAATCGTGAAACGGATGGACAGGACAAGCCCGACAGGCGGCACACTCGACGAGCGCCGGCTGCATCCACCCGATACAAGCTCGAGGCTTGTCCGGTTTCTGTTTACGGCTGTATTGCTGATCTCAACCACTGCCGTTGCGGAAAATCGTCTCCAGATAGATACGCACCAGGGCACATTGACGGTGCTGGATCACAACACACCAATCCTGGTGCTCGACGGCATCGCTATCGGCAGATTTGGTGCCAGTCGGGACAAGATGCTTGGGGATGGCATGACCCCGCTCGGAAGCTACCATGTCACTTCAATCAAACGAAGCCGACGTTTTCATTTTTTCATCGGGCTGGATTACCCTTCTGTGGCGGATGCAGACCGGGGGTTGAAAAATGCTATCCTTACACCGTCCCAGGCCGATGCCATTCGGGCAGCACATGCAAAAGGGAAGCTGCCACCACAAGATACACCTCTGGGTGGCCACATCGGTTTGCATGGCATCGGCGATGGTGATCCGGCGGTGCATGCACGTTATAATTGGACCAAGGGATGCGTAGCAGTTACTGATGATCAGCTCGATCAACTGCTACCTTTGATTCGGGTCGGTACCCGGGTCGAAATCAAGTAGAGGGGATAAAACAGGAGATCAACCATGCAAAAGAAGTATATTGCCGGCGTACTTGTCCTTTCAGCCCTGACGCTGGGCGGATGCGCCACCGTAAGCAAGGAAGACCTGGCTGAAGTCAGGACACTGGCCGAAAAAGCGGCTGCCGATGCTTCGGAGGCCAAGACCATGGCCGCGGATGCCCAAAGCACAGCTGCCGCAGCCAAGACAGAAGCCGAGGCCGCAAAAGCAGCTGCAGAGGCTGCCAACAGGAAATCGGAAGAAACGGAAACCAAGATCGACAGAATGTTCAAGAAATCCATGTACAAGTAGTTTTCCAGATCGTCATCCCCGCTGAACACATTCAGCGGGGATGACGAATCTGCGTTCGATTCGGGTTACTGTTTTCTAATGGGTGATTCGCTGCAAGGCAGACAATCCGCTATTCCTGCCTATACCGGAATCATGATTTTTCGAGATACGCTTCAGTCAAAGAGCGGGTTCCTGATGGGCATGGGCGGCTGGTCAGTTTTTCTTGATATGGCGACAGGAACACCATTCTGCTGCTCGATAGCCTGCCTGACATTGCGCCCGATCAATATCGCTGGGTGTTTTTCCAGTTCCCGATAGATGACCTCCAACGCGTATCGCAGCATATCCTCCCTGGCCTCGAGATGCTCCTCGATGGGGGGATGCACCTCCAGATAGAGCACACCATTCAGCCACCCCACCTTGACCGGTTGATTCAGAATTTGCACCTGAGTGTTGACCTTAATCTTGTGGAACAGCTCCTCGATATCTTCCGGAAGCAAGCGAACACAGCCGTGGGTGACCCGCATACCCACACCATAGGGTTTGTTGGTGCCGTGAATGAGATAGCCGGGGAGGTTGAGGCGCAAGGCATAGGCGCCGAGGGGATTGTCTGGTCCCGGCGGCACCACATCGGGTACGGTTTCACCGCGTGCAGCCGCTTCCTTTTTCACCGAATCGGGTGGATGCCAGGAAGGCGACTTCTGTTTGCGTGCGATGCGCGCCTTTCCCAAAGGCGTTTTCCAGTCCATGCGACCGATGCTCACAGGATACGTCATCACTTCATCGGGCGACGGAAAATAGTAGATCCGCATTTCGGGCAGGTTGAGGATCAACCCCTTGCGCTCTGCCATCGGCAGAATATGCTGCCCGGGAACAAAAACCTTTGAACCGGGAGCTGGCAACCAGCGGTCCACACCAGGATTGGCCAGCTGGATTTCTTCCTGACCGATGTCATGCCGCCTGGCGATATCCAGCAAGGTTTCGGATTCTCCCACAGACACCCAATAGCCTTTCCCAACCAGATCCGAATTCGGATCACCTAGCCGGTAGGTTGCAGCCGAACTCCCCTGGCCAAGACACAGGAGCGCAATTGCCAGCACCCACAGCCAGCATCGCCGCAACCGGAAGCCCCTGTTTCTGCGCAAAAAGGAAATCACCTGCTTATCGTCTCGAAGCTCTGATCCAGCTATGCCAGTATTTTCTCCAGCCGTGTCTTCATCACCCCGTAATACACCACAGGAATCACCACCAGGGTCAGGATGGTGGATACCATCAGGCCAAAAATCAACGCCACTGCCAGCCCCGAAAAGATCGGGTCGTCGAGTATGAAGAAAGCCCCCATCATCGCCGCCAGGGCGGTAAGCACAATGGGCTTGGCGCGCACGGCCGCAGAACGCACCACCGCCGCCTCGAAGCTGGAGCCGGCGCGCAATTCCTGATTGATGAAGTCCACCAGCAATATGGAGTTGCGCACGATGATGCCCGCCAGGGCGATCATGCCGATCATGGACGTGGCGGTGAACTGGGTGGAACCGGTCAAGTAGTGCAGCAAAGCATGGCCTGGCAGGATACCGATCACCGTCAGAGGAATGGGCGCCATGATCACCAGGGGCACCAGGTAGGAACGGAACTGGGCCACCACCAGCAGGTAGATGAGCAGCAATCCCACGGAATAGGCGATACCCATGTCGCGGAAGGTTTCATAGGTCACCTGCCATTCACCGTCCCACTTCAGGCTGTAGCCATAGGGATTCTCAGGTTGGTCGAGAAACCATTGCTCCGGTCCATTCTGTTTTTTCAGGCGATCCGAAATATCGAACAAGCCATACAGGGGGCTGTCCGTTTCTCCTGCCATATCACCGGTGACATAGACCACGGGCAGCAGGTCCTTGTGATGAATGCTGTACTCGCGCTGAGAAGGAACCACGGTAACGATCTCGGACAAGGGTACAAACACACCGTTTCTGCTGCGGATCTTGAACGCCAGTACCTGATCCAGATCGGCGCGCGCCGCCTCACTCAGGCGCACGCGGATAGGCACTGCATATTTGAGATTGGTGCCGTGGATATAGGCCATGTCCTCGCCATCCAGCACCGCCGACAACACCTGGGCCACATCGGACTGGGACAGTCCCAGACGCGCCGCCCGTACCCTATCCACGATCACCACGGCCTTGTCCGACGGAAACTCTACCGAGTCATCGACATCCACGATATCCGGCGTGTCTTCGAAGACATCTTCCACCTTTTTTGCCGCCTCGATCTGACCTTCATAATCGATGCCGTAGATTTCCGCCACCAGAGGAGAAAGCACCGGCGGCCCCGGAGGCACTTCCACGATCTTTGCATTGCCGTCGTAGCCGCTGGCGATGGCCTGCACGCGGTCGCGCACGGACAAGGCAATTTCATGGCTCTTTCGGTCACGATGATGCTTGTCCACCAGGTTCACCTGAATATCACCCAGATGCGCACCTTCACGCAGATAATACTGGCGCACCAGCCCGTTGAAACTGATGGGCGCAGCAGTACCCGCATACACCTGGTAGTCCTGCACTTCAGGCACCGTGGCCAGATAATCCGCGACCTCGTTCAGGGTAAGACTGGTCTGCTCCAATGACGTACCTTCAGGCATGTCAAGTACGATCTGAAACTCGGACTTGTTGTCAAATGGGAGCATTTTCATGATGACCTGTTTGCCCACTACCAGAGAAATCGATGCCCCGATCAGAACCAGAATACCCATGAGCAGGAACCAGCGATTGCGCCGACCAGTTTTCTCACGCAGAAACGGTCTCATGATGGCGCCAAAAAAACGATCCAGCGCACCCTGCTGATCCTCCGCGTGTCCTCCGCCACTGTATTTATGGGCAACGGGCGACAACAGGGCGTTGGTCAACCAGGGCGTAAAAATGAAAGCCACAGCCAGGGAGATCAACATCCCCATGGAAGCGTTGATGGGGATGGGGCTCATGTACGGTCCCATCAGGCCGGTCACAAATGCCATGGGCAGCAGGGCGGCGATAACGGTAAAGGTAGCCAGTATGGTGGGCCCACCCACTTCATCCACCGCAGCAGGGATGGCCTCCAGCAGCTTCTGGCCTCCCATGGCCAGATGCCGGTGAATGTTCTCCACCACCACGATGGCATCGTCCACCAGGATGCCGATGGAAAAGATCAGGGCGAACAGGGATACCCGGTTGAGAGTAAAACCCCAGGCCCATGAGGCAAACAGGGTAATCGCCAGAGTCACGGCAACCGCCGCGCCGACGATGATCGCTTCCCGCCAGCCCAGGGCGACAAGCACCAGCAGAATCACGGAAGAAGTGGCAAAGATCAATTTGCTGATGAGCTTTTTCGCCTTGGCATCCGCCGTGGCGCCGTAGTTGCGGGTGATGCTCACCTCCACGCCATCGGGAATGAAGATGCCTTCGAGTTCCTCAAAGCGTTTGATCACGCGCTGTGCGATTTGCACTGCATTGGTGCCGGGTTTCTTGGCCACGGCGATGGTCACCGCCGGATACTGACCGTCCAGCGTCAGGCCCGCAGCAGATGCCGCCGCACCCGGTCCGGTCCACACATAGCTGACCGGTCGGTCGGCTCCTTCCTCCACCCGCGCCACATCGCGCAGATACACGGGCTTGCCGTCCTTGCTGCCCACCACCAGATCGGCAATTTCCGCCGGGCTACTGAGGAACACCCCGGCCTGCACCAGGATCTCGCGGTTGTCCGCCGTTACCTTGATGTTGTCGCGTGAGGCATTGCCGGCCTGCAGGGCCAGACGCAAATCGTTCAGATCGATGTCATACCCCGCCAGCGCCTGGGGGTCGATGGTTACTTTCACCACCCGTTCGGGTGCACCGATGGTATAGATATCCCGCGTACCGGGTACACGCTTGAGTTCGGATTCGATGGCATGGGCTACGCGACCCAGTTCATAGGCACCCATTTGCGGATCCTTGCTCCACAGGGTCGCACTGACGATGGGCACATCATCGATGCCCTTGGGTTTGACGATGGGCTGGCCTACCCCCGCATTGGGCGGCAGCCAGTCCTGCTTGGAAAAGATCTTGCTATACAGACGCACGATGGCGTCGGTACGGTCTTCCCCCACCTTGAACTGCACGGTGAGCACGGACATGCCGGGCAGGGACGATGAGTACACATGCTTGATGCCCTCAATCTCGGACAGCGCCTGTTCTGCCGGAGTGGACACCAGGCTTTCCACTTCCTGGGCTGCCGCACCCGGGAAGGGAATGAACACATTGGCAAAGGTCACGTTGATCTGCGGCTCTTCCTCTCGCGGGGTGATGAACACGGCAAATACGCCCAGCAGCATACCCAGCAGGGCCAGCAAGGGTGTGATCTGGGTAGCCTGAAACTTCCGGGCGATGGAACCGGAAAACCCCAGTTTCATGTTACTCATGCCCCTGGCTCTCCTGCGCCTGTTGGCGCTGGCGTTTGAGCTCTACGCCGGCGGCGATGGGGTCGAGGAATACTTCATCCCCTTCCTGCAAACCAGACAACACCGTTACGGCTTCCTCTCCCAGTGCATCGCCCAGGCGTACATAGCGAAAACGTATTTTCTGATCTTCATCGAGCACATACACGCCCGTGACTTCGGAGCGGTAAACCACCGCGCTTGCGGGGGCGATCAGCGCCGGCGCCACGCCGGTTTCGAAGGCCGTTTTCACCAACATGCCGGGGAACAGACGCTCGATATTCTCAGGCAGCTTCAGCCGCACCTTGAATGTGTTGGAAGCGGGATCGGCAAATGGAAACACAGTCAGATCCCGCACTTCTATCCATTTGCCTCCGGGCAGCTCTACCTGCGCCCGACCTTTCTCACGAATCGCCACGATCAGGCTCTGGGGTACATCCACCGCCACCCGCAATTGCTGCAGGGAGATACCACTCATCAGCGCCGAGCCCGGATGGGCAATTTCGCCCACCTGCACATGACGTTCGGTGACGATGCCGGTATAGGGTGCGGTGATGCGCGTGTAAGCCAGTTGCTCCCTGGCCTGCTCCAGCGCGGCCTTGGCTACATCCAGCTTCGCCCTGGCGGTGTTCAGCGCTACCTGGGCATTGTCCAGGTCAGATTTGGCCACCAGTTTTTTGGTATGCAGATCCTTGATGCGGCGATAGTTTTTCCTCGCATCATCGAGTACGGCCTGAGCCGCACGCAGATCCGCCTCGGCCCGGCGCAAGGCCGCCTGTTGCTCGGTATCCTTGAGCTTGACCAGCAATGCACCCTTCTTGACCACATCGTCCACATCATAATAAATGGCCTCCACCTGGCCATTGGTTTGTGCGGAAATAGTGGACTTGTTGACAGCCTCGACAACGCCATCCAGGCGAAAAACCCGTGGAATCATGATCTCCTGCACCGCCCCGGTCTCCAGATCCGCATGCGCAGGAAGGCTCAACAAGGAAAGAAAAAACACTCCTGAAGACAGGACTGCCGATCGAATGTTCATGGTAATTCTCTAGTTCACTGAATAACTTATGCCAATATATGTACATCTAATCAGCTATTCAAGAACAATTATCAATTACCCGAGGTGTTGCCGGGGCATCAGCGCTTGCCATTACCCCTGCGTGTGGTGTTCCTGCAGGACCCGAGAAACGCCTCTCGCACTTGATGATTATCGTGGCTACGAGAAGCGTCATTTGTTCCTTCTGAGGCATTCACCGCATGCAGACTGGAAATGCTGCGGGGGCTGCCACAGGAGACAAGGCGATAAGCCTAACCTATGCCCGCGGGGCATAACCCATGAAAAAGACCGGAACCTGCTTTGGCTGGCATTGCTTCAGGCTGAACCAGTTCGTTGCAATCGCAGCGGAGGCAAATGGCGGGGTCTGAGCCTTTGAGCTTATTCCCTTGGGCGTGCTTTTCTGCCTTTTCACACAACATGTCCAAATCCGCCGCTTCAAAGAATTCTTCGGGCCCCATTTCCTCCTGCAGGATAACCGAGCCAATACTCAGGGACACGCTGATCTGGTGTTCACCATAGGTACAACGCAGCTTTTTCATCGCCTCCCTGAGGCGCGAGCTCAGTGTATTTGCGCCTTCCTGATCCATGTTTGGCAGCAACAATACAAACTCATCACCGGCAAAACGGAAAGCCATGTCCGAGCGCCTGACTGTGCTTGCAAGGAGACGGGCAATTTGTACCAACACCTGATCCCCGGCCAAATGGCTGATTTCATCATTGATGCGTTTGAACGAATCGACATCAATCACCATCAGGGCAAGCGGTTGTGACTCGCGCCGTGCCCGGCTGATCTCGCGGGCCAGATTATCCATCAATGAGCGCCGATTCTTCAGGCCCGTCAGAGGGTCGACGGAAGCTGCCTGAAGCGCGGTATGGTAGTGAATGGCATTTCGCATCGGTAATACCAAGGACGCCAACAGCGTTTCCATCTTGCGCAGCTCTTCACCGGAAAAGCGCTTGCGGCGACTGAACCTGATTTCCCCCAGCCGCTCCTCGCCGAGAGTGAGGGAATAGTCCGCCCGATGCTCACCTTCCTTTCCCTGATGCAGATCAATCTCCTCTTCGCCATAGCGATAACTCAACCCCTGACAGGGAAGCAACATATTGAGATGACGAAAGAAGATTTTCAGGAGCCTCTCGGGATCCAGACTGCTTTGCAGCGCGAACAGCAGACCTTTGCGACTCGTATCTTCCTTTTCAAGCAGGGTCCTTGCCGCATTCAATAAATGGCTGTCATTTCCACTGGTCATATTTGCGATGTTGTTGCGATTCATAGTCACTTGTTCGCCCTCGATATAGATTTACAAGGTAACAAGCGAATTTCGTGCCAATAAGGAATTTCAGGAAAAAAACAACCGCTTATCCGTATTATTTGTCGAGTCGCATAAAGACTATTTGGTCGGCCTTTTCCCAAGTAAGCCATTGTTTTATTAGGTATATTTAAAATTGACCACGTCATCCTGTTGGCAATTTTCATTGCTGCCACGCCACAAAACAGAAAAAGGCAAAGCATTGCCACCGGTTGCCGGAACCAGCTGCAGTACAGTCAAAAAAATGCCACGACAAGTATGTTTGAGGTCGAAAACCGGGCCGGGGGGCGTCGGGGTTGGTTTGTGCGGACAGGTGCTTTTTGGTCTGGGCGCATCGGCCGCACAGGTCGTAGCCGTAAGTATAGCGAGTGATCTGGCCCTGGCACTCAGTGCCTCAGGAGAGGTTACCCTTGACATCGTACTGATCAGTGGTCATAGCAGACAGGGATATTCTTTGCGATTCAGGTGACTTTGTGTTGTATGAAAATAAAGCCTGATCAAAAAACCGCTTTCACAAAGGCTGCAACCAGAATGATGGAAACCTTAAACCATGCCAAGCACCAAAGACACTGCCAGGCAGATTATCGACCATCTGCCGGAACACGCCACTTGGGATGACATCATGTACGAACTGTATGTGAAGCAGAAAATAGAGGAAGGCATTAAGGCCACCGACGAAGAACGTGTGGTTCCGCACGAAGAAGCCTAATGACGACTACTCGGCAATGCACCTGGAGTGGACTGATCCGTCACTGGATGGCCTGGAGAGTATCCGCAATTACATCGCCAAGGACTCGCCCTATGATGCCCGGCACTTTACTGAGCGTATCTTCGATGCCGCAGGAAAGCTAGAGGACTACCCGTAAATTGGACGCCATGTGCCGGTAATTGGCAGTGGAGATGTACAGGAATTGATCTTTCAAAGCTAGCGCATCATCTACCGAGTCCTGCCAGACAAAGTGCAGATCCTCGCCGTTATCCATGGAAGTCGGAATCTGGCGGCGAAAGAAGCTAAGTCCTGGAATATCGTTTCGTGTCTGACCCTGTTTTGGTGCTGTTTTCCGCGGATCAGAGGCCGACTAACTGGGCATGCGCCCCCTGATTGGTCACTCGCTCGAGTATCTCTTGCGATGAGGTAACCTCAGGGTCATATTCGACCACTGTAAGATGAGGTGCTTTATCCGGATGAACGCTGATAACACCTTCCAAGGCACGCAGGCTTATTTCGATAGTCGCACGTTGATCGCGCTCCAGGTTTTCATCTATATGCAGTGTTACATCAGCCAGTTGGATGTCGCTCATGATTACTCCCCTTTGCAATATAGTAAGTAGTACATGAATTCAGATCTCTCAATCCATGAGATATTGAGTGCCTGTATTCGTATGGAATTCGTCACGCCTTAATAAATATTGTACACCTGCCCAGACCTGGGGGAACAATTAAATAGGCTTTCCTTTAGTCATTCCGACGTAGGCGGGAACCCAAAGCAATGAAGATGCGGGTCATCCGGCAGTGTCTTTCCGTGGATTCCTGCCTTCGCAGGAATGATGGGCTGCTAAGCTTTGTAACTAATCACCAATTGAAAAAGCCCCCTGCCAAACGAATGGTCAGAAGGCTTTGGTATTACCCTCAGCTATCCGGACAAACCGGGCAGCGGATCAGTTGTTCTGGATCACGATATTGGGGAACTTGGAGGCGTAGCTCTTGGCCTGGATGGCCAGTTTGGCCGCCGACTTGCGTGCGATTTCGCGGTAGATTTCTGAGGTACGGCATTCTGGGTCAGCAACCACGGTGGGTTTGCCGGCGTCGGTTTCCTCACGGATACGCTTTTCCAGCGGCAACGCACCGAGGAAATCCACGCCATACTGCTCAGACATGCTCCGGCCGCCGCCTTCGCCGAAGATGTGCTCTTCGTGGCCACAGTTGGAGCAGATATGGATACTCATGTTCTCCACGATGCCCAGTACAGGTACTTCCACCTTCTCGAACATCTTGAAACCCTTGCGTGCATCCAGCAGGGCGATGTCCTGGGGAGTAGTGACGATGATGGCGCCGGATACGGGCACCTTCTGCGCCAGGGTCAACTGGGTGTCACCGGTACCGGGAGGCAGGTCGATGATGAGATAGTCCAGGTCCGACCAGTTGGTGTCGTTGAGCAGTTGCTCAAGGGCCTGGGTGACCATGGGGCCACGCCAGATCATGGGGGTTTCCTCATCGATGAGGAAGCCGATGGACATGGCCTGCAGGTGGTAGCTGTTCATGGGTTCGAGGGTCTTGCCATCGGGAGACTCCGGCTGACCGGAGATACCCAGCATGCGCGGCTGTGAAGGACCGTAGATGTCTGCGTCGAGGATGCCTACCTTGGCACCTTCCTGGGACAGCGCCAGGGCCAAGTTGACGGCGGTAGTGGATTTACCCACCCCACCCTTGCCGGAGGCCACGGCGATGATGTTCTTGATATTATCGATGGGCTTGAGGGATTTCTGTACCGAGTGGGCGGCCACTTTCCAGCTCAGGTCCACCTCGCAATCGGTGACGCCATCAGCCTGCTTGACGGCTTCACAAATGCCTTGCTTGAGTTCTTCGGCAACAGTCTTGGCGGGGAACCCCAGCACGATGGTCAGTTTGACCTTGCCGCCATCGATCTGGATGTCCTTGACGGTCTTGGTGCTGACCAGGTCCTTGCCCATGTTCGGCTCGATATAGCCTTTCAGGGCTTCTTCAATCGCTTCTTTGGTCACTTCTGACATGGTCGTACTCCTGCCACGAGGGCAAAATGAAATCTTCAACTGGCCGCGATTTTACACCAGGCGGCGCCTAATACCAACCAAAACACTCAGGCATTATCCGCTTGTTCTGTGAGATAATAATGAACTTTATTGTTATGAATAGCTAACCCGGCAATACCCATGAGAAAAATACTGGTTACCAGCGCCCTGCCCTACGCCAATGCACCATTGCACATCGGCCATATCGTGGAATACACCCAGACGGACATCTGGGCCCGTTTCCAGAAGATGCGCGGCAATGTCTGCTGGTATATCTGTGCCGATGACTCCCATGGCACCCCCATCATGCTCCATGCCCGGCAGAAAGGCATCACGCCAGAAGAATTGATCGCGGCCATGTCCGAGGAACATCAGGCAGATTTCCGGGATTTCCGCATCGCTTTCGACAACTATCACAGCACACACTCCGACGAGAACCGGGAACTGGCCAGCCTCATCTACGAGCGCAACCTGGCAGCAGGCCATATCACCAGCCGTGAGATTGTGCAGGCCTATGATCCCGAGGAAAAGATGTTCCTGCCGGACCGCTTCATCAAGGGCGAATGTCCCAGGTGCGGCGCGCAAGATCAGTACGGCGACAACTGCGAGGTCTGCGGCGCCACCTACAGTCCCACCGAACTGAAGAACAGCTATTCGGTGGTATCCGGCGCCAAACCCATCGAAAAGAAATCCGAGCACTTCTTCTTCAAGCTGGCGGACTTTGAGGACATGCTCAAGGAATGGACCCGCGGCGGTCATCTGCAGCCGGAAGTGGCCAACAAGCTGGATGAATGGTTCGAGGCCGGCCTGCGCGAGTGGGACATCTCCCGCGATGCGCCCTACTTCGGCTTCGAGATTCCCGGCCATCCGGGCAAGTATTTCTACGTGTGGCTGGACGCGCCTATCGGCTACATGGCCAGCTTCAAGAATTTCTGCGAGAAGA